>JBBRWW010000168.1:0-5739 GCA_038248955.1 Lysobacterales bacterium | reverse complement strand
GGCGCCGAGCAGGCTGTCGAAGTTGCGCAGGGTCTCGTCGAGCTGCTCGGCCACCGATTCGGCGTGGCGCGATTCGTGGCCAACCACCGCCGCGGTGCCCGACAGCAGCAGCGGCATCGCCGCGCTGGCCGGCAGCATCGCGCGGGCGAACGTCGGCGGCTGCGGGCCGTACCGGCGCGGGTAACGGTAGGCGCTGAGCTGGCGGGGGTTCTCCAGCGGCGTGCCGGGCGCGCGAGCCGCCAGCCAGTACACCTGCAGGCGCCGTGCGCCGTCGACGCGGCCGATGGCGGTCGCCGCAGGCATCGTGCGGGCGTCGATGTCGCCGATGCCCCGCGCCCGGCCGACGCAGAAGCGCCGGTAACGTTCGGCATCGCCATCGCCGGAAGTGATGCCGTCGAGGTAATTCCAGGTGCGCAGCAGGTACGGGTAGCCGCGTGCCCGGTTGAAGGCGAGCAGGCGGGCATAGATCGTCTCGGCGGTGGCCTCGATGTCGTGCTCGCCCTCGTCCAGCTCCAGCGCGCTGAACTGCAGCAGGCCGTCCTCGGCCCAGGCGATATCGCCGCCGTCGCGACCGCGACTGACGGGCGCGCTGCCGCGCCAGTGCTCGAAGGGCGCGGTCCCCAGTGGCTCGAGCGGGACACGCAGGTAGCGCGGGTCGGCATGCAGCGGCGCAAGGGTGCCGAAACCGATCACCGCGAGGGTGTCATCGGCCGCCAGCAACGCCTCCAGCGAGGCGTCGCTGTAATCGACGCGCAATGACGCCGCGGCCGCGTGGTTGGGCAGCGCGCTCATGGATTGCCCGGCTGCAGGGTGTCGCCGCTGAAGACGACGCCCACCTGACGCCGTCGTCGCCACCAGCCGTGCAGGGCCGCCGGCGCCATCCGCAGCGCGGTCAACGCGTAGATGCCCCGGAACGCGCGCAGGCGCCGCAGCACCGCCGGATGGTCGAACACGTCGCCGGCCAGCATCGAGATCACCGCCTGCTCGACCTGGTAGAAATTGCTCGGGTGGTTGAACAGATGGCGCATCACCGGCGTCGTGAAACGGTAAATGAACCACTGGAAATGCCGGAGTCCGCGCCGCAGGTGGGTCGACATCGCGCGCTGCAGCGCCGCCTCGCGGGCGGGCTCGCGCAGCGCGCCGTCGACGACCGCCACCGCCTGTTCGGCGCTGTTCATGCCCAGGTAGACGCCCGACGAGAACACCGGATCGACGAACGCATAAGCGTCGCCGACCATCAGCCAGCCCGGACCGTGCATCGTCGAGCAGGTGTAGGAATAGTTGCCGGTGACATGCACCGGCGCGATGCGCTGGGCATGCTCCATGCGCTTCCACACCGACGGTTCCGACTGCAGCGACTGCATCAGGAGCGCTTCGCTGGATCGCGCCGCGGTGTCGCCGCGGCGCTGCTTGAGGTATTCGGGGAAACACACGGCGCCCACGCTCATGGCGCCATCGCGTAGTGGGATCAGCCACATCCAGCCGTGCGCGAAACGCTGCACGGTGATGTTGCCGGCGTCCTCGCCTGCACGCCGCTGCACGCCGCTGAAGTGGCTGAAGATCGCCGCCGACTGGTGACGCGGGTTCCTGCGCTTGAGCTTCAGCTGGTTGCCGAACAAGGCGTCGCGGCCGCTCGCATCGATGACATAACGCGCCGACACCACCAGCTCGCCCGTGGCATCGCGTGCGTGAACCCGCGAGGGTCGGCCGTCGGCGCCGAATTCGATGCGTTCGACGCAGGTGCGTTCGCGGGTGTCGACGCCGTTGGTAGCGGCATGGCGGAACAGCAGTTGGTCGAATTCCTCGCGCTTGACCTGGAAGGCATAGCCGAATTTCGGCGCCAGCGCGCGGGCGAAGTGGAACGTGTTGTAGCGGTCGGTCCCATCGGCGTCGCGGCCATCGTCGGAGCCTTCCCCGGTGATCGGGAACTCGGCGCCAGGCTTGAACGTCCCGATTGCACGCACCTGGTCGAGCACGCCGAGGCGTTCGAGGATCGGCAGGTTCATCGGCAGCAGCGACTCGCCGATGTGGAAGCGCGGGTGGGCGGCCTTTTCCAGCAGCGTCACGCGCCAGCCCTTGCGCGCCAGCAGGGTGGCCGCCGTCGTGCCGGCCGGGCCGCCGCCGATCACCAGCACGTCGGTATCGATCAGTTCGGCTTCGGGCATGGCGGCGGCGGCGGGTTGGGCGTGATTCGACGTCATGGGGCAAATGATAGCCCGGCGCCCGTGAGCCACCCCCGCGCGCTGGCACCCCGGGCCCGCCCGTGGCAGTTGCGCCGGCCGCCGTGATGCCGGATCGTGTCGCCCTCTCGCACCGATGTGGATCGTCCCGATGTCTGAACAAAGCCCCGCCGAACTCGCCCTGGCCGAACTGCTGGTCGAAAGCCTGAACCTGGAGGGCGTGGTCGCTGCCGGGATCGACCCCGAGGCACCGCTGTTCGGCGCGGGGCTGGGGCTGGACTCGATCGACGCCCTGGAACTGGCGCTGGCGATCTCCAAGAGCTACGGCTTCCAGCTGCGCTCCGACAGCGACGAGAACCAGCGCATCTTCGCCTCGTTGCGCGCGCTGTCGGCGTACATCGAGCAGAACAAGGTCGCCTGAACCCGGTTCGGCGACTGGCCGCGTTCAGGATCCCGACGTGACCGCCGGCTTGCCTGCCGCTGCGCTGCGGCTGGTTTTCGCGATCGCCTACCCGTTCCTCGCCCACTGGGCCAGTCATCGCCAGACCGGCGGCGAGGGCGTGCCCGTGGCCGCGCTGGCCTTGTTCGATCTTGCCCTGATCGTGCTGGTGCAGCCGCTCGTCGCGCGCCGCGGCTGGGCCTGGGCATTGCTGGCGCTGGTGGCCGCCGGGCTGTGGCAGCTCGCCCCGACGCCGTACCCGCAACTCCTGCTGCTGGCGCCGCCGGTGCTGTTCACCGGGCTGGTGGGCTGGTGGTTCGGCCGCAGCCTGCGCGCGCCGCGCGAGCCGGTGATCAGCCGGATCGTGGCGGGCCTGGAGCAGACCACGCCCGGCCAACTGCCGGCCGACCTGTACCGCTACACGCGTCGCCTGACGGGTGCCTGGGCGGTGCTGCTGGTGTGCCTGGCGCTGGCCAATACGGTGCTGGCGTTGATCGCGGTGCCCGACGGCCTGCTCGCCCGCCTGGGCCATGCGCCGGTGCTGTCGGTATCCCAGACCACGTGGTCTTGGTTCGCCAACCTGCTGGACTACGGCATCGTCGGCGGTTTCTTCATCGGGGAGTACACGTTGCGCGGGCGCTGGTTCCCGGTCCGCCCGTACCGCAACTTCTTCGACTTCCTCAGGCGCATGGGCGCGCTTGGGCCGGGATTCTGGCGCCACCTGTTCGACTGAACGAACGTGAGGGGCCGCGCCGCCCGGTGGCTTATCCTGTGCGGTCTGCCCTGCGACGTCACTGCCGATGCGTTTCACGATTGCCGAAGACCATCCCAGCCTGCCCGGGCATTTCCCCGGTCGCCCGGTGGTGCCTGGCGTGGTGCTGTTGGACCGCGTGCTGGAGGCCATCGAAATCGAACACGGCGCGATCGGTCCGTTGCGGTTGCCGCAGGTGAAGTTCCTGCAGCCGCTGCTGCCGGGCGAGCAGGCGCGCGTGGAGCTCGAATCCGTCGCTGCGCCCGGTGCCGCTCCGCGCTGGCGGTTCCGGGTCTGGCGCGAAGACGCGCTGCTGGCCACTGGCGAAGTGGCCGCTGCCGACACCGGCCGGGCGCCGTGAGCGCCGACTGGAAACGGCGCCCCGAAGGCGGCGGACGGGTCGCGATCTGGCTGATCCGCACCATCGCGCGGCGCGGCGGACGCGTGGTCGCGCGCGGCCTGCTGTATCCGATCACCCTGTACTTCCTGCTGGTCCGTGGCCCCGAGCGCGCCGCGTCGCGCGCCTACCTGGCGCGCGCACTGCCGCGACCGCCACGGTTGCGCGACGTCGCCCGCCACGTCCACACCTTCGCGTCTACCATCCTTGACCGGGTGTTCCTGCTCATCGGTCAGGTGGAGCGTTTCGACATCCAGGTGAGCGGCCTCGACGTGCTCCATGAGCAGATCGATCGCGGCCGGGGCTTGCTGCTGTTCGGCTCGCACCTGGGCAGTTTCGACGTGCTGCGCGTGCTCGCCCGCCAGCGCCCCGACATCCAGGTGCGGGTGCTGCTCGACAAGGCGCACAACCCGGCCATGACGCAGATGCTCGATACCCTCAACCCCGAGATCGCGCGCACCGTGATCGACGCCGGCCAGGACGGACCGTCCATCGTGCTGGCGATCAAGCAGGCCACCGACGAGGGTGCGTTGGTGGCCCTGCTGGTCGATCGCGCGCGCCCCGGTGAGCCGTGGCTGTCGGCGCCGCTGCTGGGCGACAACGCGCCGTTCCCGATTGCGCCGTGGCTGATCGCCGCCGCGCTGAAGGTGCCGGTGGTACTGGCGTTCGGGCTGTACCGCGGCCGCAATCGCTACGACCTCGCATTCGAGGCGTTCAGCCCGGGGCTCACCATCGAACGGCATAACCGTAGCGAGCGCCTGGCGGAACTGGTCGGCGCGTATGCGCGGCGGCTGGAGCACCACGTGCGCAGTGCGCCGTACAACTGGTTCAATTTCTATGACTTCTGGCAGACCGATGACCCGACTGAAATTTCCGTGCGCCGCGCTCCTGGCCTGCCTGTTCGTCGCCAGCCCGACCAGCGCCGCTCCGCCTGAGGCCGGCAGCGCGCGCGTGCAGGCCGACTGGGTGCTCGCGCGGCTGGCGCGGCCGGCGCCGATGCGCACCGGTTTCGTGGAACTGCGTGGCTCGCCGCTGCTGAAGGCGCCGTTGCGGATCGAGGGCGAGTACCAGCGACCCAGCGAAGGCACGCTGGTGCGCGAGGTGCGCGTGCCATACGCCGAGACCACCACGATCCGCGCCGGGGAAGTGCAGATCGCCCGCGCCGGCAAGGCGCCGCGCACGTTCTCGTTGGCCCGCGCGCCGGAGTTGGGCGGGCTGCAGGCCAGTTTCGGTGCACTGCTCAGCGGTGACCGGGCGCTGCTCGAGCAGCACTACCGGATCAGCGTCGATGGCACCCGCCAACGCTGGACGATGCTGCTGACGCCGAAGCAGCCGGCACTGGCCGCTACCCTGCGTTCGATCGTGCTGCACGGCCGCGGCGCGGAACTGCGCTGCATCGAGACCCAGCCCGCGAAGGGCGACCTGCAGCGCACGCTGCTGGCCGGCGCCGCCCGTGACGCCGCCGGTATTGCCGACGCCGGCGCGCTGGCCATGCTGTGCCGTGGCAAGGGCGCCGGCACCGGCGTGGCGACGCGATGACCCTGCGCCCGTCGCCGATCGGCGCGCAGCGACCTGGCCGGAGGCGTTGCCACCGGGTGCGATGATCGGCCTGCGCCCGGAGCGCAGCGGCGCCATCCGAAATTCGAGGTCCGCCCATGGCATGGGCCGCATGCCGCGCGGGCGGCGCCAGCGACAACGGAAACGATCGCGATTCCTGCGAAGCGAGGACAGCAACGCGCATGCCACGAAACCTCCTGCCGCGTGCGGCCGGCACCACTGAAATGACCGCGAGCGCGATATCCCGATGACGCAACCAAAACGCACACCCGTATCGTCACGCCAGCGCATCGCGCTGGCATTGCTTTGGCTGGCGTTGGTCGCGATTGCCGGCGGGGCGATCGGGCAACGGCTGCAGCTGTCGGGCGACCTGCGCAAGTTCATGCCCGCGGCGCAAACCCCGGCGCAGAAGCTG
>JBBRWW010000167.1:0-5747 GCA_038248955.1 Lysobacterales bacterium | reverse complement strand
GCGCAGGGTGGCGGCCACGACGCGGCGGCCGAGCAGATGGGGCGCCAGGCCGGCGCGGGTGGTCTCGACTTCGGGCAGTTCCGGCATGGCACCAGCGTACTATCGGCGGCCTGTGATCGGCGGAAACGGTCGTTGGCGACAAGCCGCGGCCACCCACTGCACTGCCACCCAACCGACAGGATCGAAGCCGTGGACGAAGGCATGGGTGAAGCGCCGGGCGTCGCACTGGGTGATTTCGCCCGTCATGAACTCGGGGCCGCGATCGCCCGCCTCGGCTGGCGCGGTGGCCGCCTCCACGCCGGCGTCCACCAGGCTCGCAAGGCGTTGCGCCGCGCGCGGGCGGCACTGGCACTGGGCGCGGACGCACTCGGACCGGGAGCGGCGCTGGTCGATCGCGAATTGCGTCGGATCAATGTCGGCCTCTCCGGCCTGCGCGATGCCCAGGCGCTGGTGGAGACGCTCGATCGCCAACTCGCCATCGGCCATGACGCCGCGACCATCCAGGTGTTGCGACGCGTACGTCGCGTGGCCGCTGGCGCGCGCGCGGCCGCCACGCGCGATGCGCTCGCCGACGACCCCGGCCTGTCCGGGCGACGGTCGATGCTGCATGTGCTGCGCGCGGCGCTGGCCGCGTTGCCGTGGGACAGCTTGCGCACGGCGGGGCTCCGGGACGGGATCGCACACAGCGCGGCGCGCATGGAGCTGGCACAGGCCCGCGCGATCGCCACGGGCCGCGACGAGCATTGGCATGACTGGCGGCGGCGCGCGCGGCGCGTGTCGCAGCAGCGGCGTGCACTGCATGTTGCGGGCCTCGACGTGGACGTGGCAATGCACTCCGGCAGCTTCGACAAGCCCACCACCGAATGCCTCGGGGTCGCCCAGGACCTGCACCTGCTGCTGGAGCACTGCGGCCGCCGCTCGCCATTCATCAAGCCCGATCGCCGCGCGCTGCGGCGCTACGCCGAACCGGAACTGGCGCGACTGCGTCACGAGATCGCCGACCCGGCCGGCCATCGCTGACCACCCGGCCACAAGGGCGGTGCGGGCCCCAATCCCTTGCGCCAACGGCTGAACGCCCCCATCCCTATTAGGGTGGGTCGTGACCACCGGGACGCGGCCCGATGGCATCATCCCGTGTGGCCGCCGCACCCTCCCGCGGCCCTGTCGATTTCCCGGAGTACGCAATGCCCGCTTCCCTGCTCGACTTCCTGGCCGGCGGCCTGACCCAGGCCGGGTTCGGCGCGCTCGTCGTCTATTTCCTGGCTGCGACCCAGTTGACCATCCTCGCGGTCACGCTGTACCTGCACCGCTCGATGGCGCACCGCGCGGTCGACTTCCATCCGCTGGTCGCGCACGTGTTCCGTTTCTGGACGTGGCTGACCACCTCGATGATCACGCGCGAGTGGGCGGCGATCCACCGCAAGCACCACGCCAAGTGCGAGACCGAGGAAGACCCGCACAGCCCCCAGATCAAGGGCATCAAGACGGTGTTCTGGCGCGGCGTGGAGCTTTACCGCGAGGCGCGCACCGACCGCGAGTCGATCGAGAAGTACGGCAAGGGTTGCCCCGACGACTGGATCGAGCGCCACCTCTACACGCGCTATCCCACGCTCGGCCCGACCTTGCTGCTGTTTGCCAGCTTCGCGCTGTTCGGTTTTGCCGGGGTGGCGATCTGGGCGCTGCAGATGGCGTGGATCCCGTTCTGGGCCGCCGGCGTCGTGAACGGCCTGGGCCACTGGTGGGGCTACCGCAATTTCGAAACCGCCGACACCGCGACCAACCTGACCCCCTGGGCATTCTGGATTGGTGGCGAGGAACTGCACAACAACCACCATGCGTTTCCGAGTTCGGCGAAGTTCGCGCTGCGCCGCTTCGAGTTCGATATTGGCTGGAGCACGATCCTGCTGCTGCAGGCGGTCGGACTGGCCAAGGTGCTGCGCGTGGCCCCGTCGCTGGACGTGCGCCCGAACATCGCCATGCCCGACAGCGAGACGCTGCGGGCGCTGCTGGCGATCCGATTCCAGGCGATGACCGACTACTACCGCTGCGTGACCCTGCCGGCCCTGCGCGAGGAGGCCCGGCTCGCCGGCGCGCGCGCGCGCGCGCTGCTGCCGCGCAAGCTGCGCAAGGGTCTCGCCGACGGCGGACGCTGGCTCGACGGCGACGCGCAGGTGCGCCTGCAGGCCTGGATCGCCGAGCGGCCGCGCATGGCCACGCTGGCCGACTACCGCCAGCGTCTCGCGCAGGTGCTTGACGAACGTTCCCACGACGCCCAGGCCACGCTGCACAAGCTGCACGCGTGGTGCACGGACGCCGAGGCCAGCGGCATCCAGGCCTTGCAGGCGTTCTCGGCGCGCATGAAGGGCTACGCCCTCGTCCCGGCGCGGGCCTGATGGGGGCTTGGTTCGCACGTCTCCGGGCGGTATCGATGCCGGTCGTGAAGCACGGTTCGCCGCTGCCGACCCGCAGGCGGCGGATGCCGATGTTCCTGCTGTGCGCCGCAGGCCTGCCGCTGCTCGCCCAGGCCCAGGTGCGCGCCAGCAACGACTACCTGCAGCGCATGGACGGCGATGGTGACGGCCGCATCTCGCTGACCGAGTACCAGGCGTGGATGGGCTATGCCTTCGAACGCATGGACCGCAACGGTGACGGCGTGCTCGGCGCCAGCGAACTGCCCGGCGGGCGGGGCGGGCCGGTCAGCCTGGCCGCCCACCGCGAATCGCTGGCTGCGGCGTTCCGCCGCCAGGACACGAACCGCGACGGCGTGCTCGACGCCCGCGAACTGGCGGCGCCTCCGCGCTAGCCGCCCCTGGGGTTCGGCGCGCAGGGACACGAGGGACTTTTTCGCGACCGTTCAGGGCGATGACCCTGATTCAGGATCCTGAATCGGGATGGTCACTGGCCGTAAACACATTCTGTTAACGTGTCGCGGATTATCTGCCCACGGCGACACGCCGGGCTCGCAGCGCGGACGGCAATCCCCATGGCAGTAGAGCCGATCAATTCAGGCAGGATCCTCGTCGTAGACGACCAGGCGGCGAACCTGCGCGTGGTCGGCATGCTGTTGACGCGCCAAGGCTACGAGGTGACCGCCGCCACGACCGGCCAGGAAGCGCTCGCGCTGTACGCCGAGGATCCACCGGACCTGATCCTGCTCGACATGATGATGCCGGGGATGGATGGCTTCGAGGTGATGGAGGCGTTGCGCGCGCACGGAACGCCGCTGCGCGCGCCGGTGGTGTTCGTCACCGCCGCGCACGACCGCGACCTGTTGCTGCGCGCGTTCGAAGCCGGTGTCGTCGATTACGTGACCAAGCCGTTCCTGCCCGAGGAACTCCTGGCGCGTGTCAATGCGCACATCGGACTCAAGCTCACGCGCGACCGGCTCGAGCGTGTCGCCCGCGAGCGCGAGGAGCTGGTCAACCTGGTCGCGCACGACCTCAAGAACCCACTCACCAGCGTGTTGTTCGCAAGCGACATCCTGCGCACGGACGGTTGCCGGCCCGAACGCATCCCTCGTTATCTTGAAATGATCTACGAGAGCGCCAACGACGCCCTCGGCTACATCCGCCACTACCTCGAACGCCGGGCCGGCCAGGCCAATGGCAGTACCGCGGTGTCGGCCGACCTGGCGCCGACGCTGGACTGGTTGATGCAGCGCTATGAAATGCAGCTCGACGCGCGCGGCATCCGGGTAGTGCTGTTGCCACCCCCGTCGCATGCACGCGTGGCAATCGACGAACGCGTGCTGCGACAGGTCAGCGAGAACCTGGTCAGCAACGCGATGAAGTACGCGCCCGATTGCGAGCTGACGCTGGCCGGGCGCGCCGGTGCCCCTGGCTTCTGGCAGCTGATCGTGGCCGACCGTGGCCCGGGCATTCCGGCATCGAAGCAACGCCAGCTGTTCAAGCCGTTCACGCGGTTGCACGACGACGCGGTCGACGACGGCATCTCCAGCGGGTTGGGGCTCTCGCTGGCGAAACAGATCGTCCATGACGCGGGCGGCCAGCTCTGGTACGAGGATCGCAAGCAGGGCGGCGCCCGTTTTGTGATCGAACTGCCGATGGCCTGAAGGGCGCGTGTCGGCAAGGCGCGACTGCGCCTCGCCTCGCCCGTTTGCGTGATTCAGTCGGCCTTGGTGGCCTTGGTGCCGGCGGTTGCGGCGCGCGTGCGCTTGCGCGCCGCAGTGGTCGCGCGGCGGGTGCCGCTGGCATCGCCCTTGCGCGCATCGACCCGCTTCGCGGTGCCTTCGATGGCGCCATTCTCTTGCTTCTTCGCCTGGTGACGCGCGGCAAACCACAACAACCCGGCGCCGGCCGCGGTCGCGATCGCCACCACCGGGTTGCGTCGCACGAACGCGCCCGCCAGGTGGGTGCCCTTCTTCAGCGCGCCGAGCTTGGCACCGGTTTCGAGCCATTTTCCGGCATGCGGCGCGACATGCTTGAAGCTGTCGCCGACCTGGCTGGCGAGTTCAAGGGCGCGCTCGGGCAATGAAGTGAACTTGCTCATCGGGACATCCTGCAATGCGGAAAGAGCCGCAGTGTCGACGCCGCACCGTCGAAACAGCGTGAGCGGTTGCCTGTCCGCAGCTGAATGCCGATCATGAGCCGACCCCGTACGAAGTCCTGCCGCCATGATCCGAGTGCTTCCCAACGTCCTGACCGCCGCCGAGCTGCAGGGGGTGCGCGAACTGCTGCCGCACGTGCGCTTCGGCGACGGGCGGGTCACCAACCCGGGCTCGACCGTCAAGCACAACCTGCAGGCACCCCAGGACGATGACGCCAGCGCGCGCATCGCCCAGATCGCCCGCGACGCGCTGGTCCGCAATGTCGACCTGCGCACCTACGCCCGTCCGCGCACGATGGCCCGGGCCACGGTGGTGCGCTATGAGCCGGGCATGGACTACGGCTGGCACGTTGACGAGGCCCTGTTCCCGTCGACGCCGCCGATCCGCAGCGATCTGTCATGCACGCTCTTCCTCAATCCGCCCCACGACTACGATGGCGGCGAACTCACCATCGAACTCGGTGCCCAGGAGCTGTCCTACAAGCTCGAGCCCGGCAGCGCGATCCTGTATCCGTCGACGACCATCCACCGCGTGACCCCGGTCACCCGCGGGGTGCGGCTGGCCGCGATCACCTGGCTGCACAGCTGGATTGCCGACGCAGCGCAGCGCGAGTTGCTGGTGCAACTCGACGAAGCCCGCGCCCTGGCCAGCCTCGCGGCAGCCGGCGATGCGCGGCTGCAGGTGCTGCTCGAATCGCTGCGCACCAACCTGTTCCGGATGTGGGCGGACACCTGAAGCGCGCGCGTCGTTATCCGCCGATGAGCGGCGCGAGCGCCGGATAGCGGCGACGGCAGGCCTCGACCCACGCCACGCCGCTGGCGATGTCGGCGCCATGGCGCTCGATCGCGAGCGCCAGGTCATGCGCCCGGTCATCGCGGCCGTAATCGTGCCCCTGGGCCTTGGAATACCGCCCCCACGCGGGCGATGCCAGCGCAGCGGCGACGCCCGCGGCATCCAGCGACAGGTGCGCGGCGACCGCCTGCAGGGTGGCGTCGGGGCGGACGAGCAGGTCTTCGAAGTCCACCCGCAGCACCCGTGGGTTGGCGGCGAGCGCGGCAAACCGTACGCGTTCGGCCAGCCATCCCATCGCGCATTGCGCCGGCAGCGACAACGCATGCAGCGCCACGCCCTCGGCAAAGCCGCGCGCCTGCAGGTCCAGCAGCCGCTCGCCGGCGGCATT
>JBBRWW010000166.1:0-5827 GCA_038248955.1 Lysobacterales bacterium | reverse complement strand
TGGCCCGCTTGCTCCCGTAGGCGCGCTCGACCTTGGCCACGCGCAATTCGTAATGGTCGTCCCAGTGCTCGCGGCCGTGGGCGCGCGTCGCTGCGTGGTCGGCCTGGTGTTTCCATGCCGCGATCGCGGCCTCGTCGCTCCGGTAGCTCATCGTGATCCCGAACCCATCGAGGTCACGCGCGGATTCGATGCCCAGGAAGCCCGGCCGCTGCGCCGCCAGTTCGACCATGCGCCGTGACGCCTGGGCGTAGCCATCTTCGTCGCGATCATTGCGGCGCGAGCTGAAGATCACCGTGTAGTGCGGCGGCTGCGGCAGGCGGGCGAATCCGTTGGCGCTCATCGGGGGACGGCCGTGCAGGCGACGTGGGCCGCCATTCTAGTCGAGTGCCATCACGCGGACGGCCCCGCGCAGTCGCGAGGTCACACATGGGGCAGCGCGGTTCCTGGGCGCCACTGCGCGGCCTGCAGCCGGTCCAGCAAGGCAACGACATCGTCGCGCGCGGGCGGGTCGTGGATGGGCAGCACCAGCAGGTCGCCGGGCCGGGCCCAGGCCAGCGCGTCGCGGGCGGCGCGCGTCTCCTCCAGGCACACCACCAGCGCCGATTCCGGCAGGCCCTGGCGCAGCAGTTCATCGTGCAGGATCGCGGCGATCGCCCCGGCAGTGCGGCCGCGCATGTACTCGCCGCCGATGTCCTTCAGCCAGATCCGGTCCGGATGGAAGGCGGCCGCCACCGCCGCCAGCGCGCGGATGTCGCGATCCTCGCGATTGCCGGCCTGGCCAAGGATCAGTCCCAGCCGGCCGCCGCCACGCGTCGCGCCGGCGACCTGCAGCAGCCCGCGCAGGCCGTCGGGGTTGTGGGCATAGTCGAGGAAGACCTGCACGCCTTGAACCTGCACGCGTTGATCGGGCAATCGCCGGTCCTGCGCGTCGCCGTAGCGCCAGCGCTGCAGGCGTCCGGGGTTGTCGCCGGGCTGCGCGCCGAACCGCGCGAGTACCGCGGCAATGGCTTCGATGGCGACGCCCATTCCCGCCGCCGCCAACGCCGCCGCCGCGGCATTGGCGATGTTGTAGCCGGCGCTGCCGGCGAGCGTGACCGGCATCGCCGCCACGTCACCAAGGTCGTGCACCTGCCCCGCCATCGACAGCAGCAAGTGGCCCTCGCGCACGCCGCAGCTCATGCCGCCACCGCTGCAATGTGCCAGCAGCAGCGGATGTTCGAAGTCGAGCGCGAACCAGCCCAGGCGCTTTCCGTTTGCCGCCAGCGCCACGCCGCGCCGCGACAGCAGCGGGTCTTCGGCATTGAGCACCAGCAGCCCATCGGGCGCGAGTGCGCGGACGACGCTGAGCTTGACCTGCGCAAGGTCGTCGAGATCGTGGATGCCGTATTCGCCGAAATGGTCCGGGCTGATGTTGGTGACCACGGCCACGCGCGCGCCCCGGATCGCGATGCCGCGGCGCAACAGCCCGCCGCGTGCGGTCTCGAGGATCGCCGCCTCGACGGTCGGCTGGCGCAACACCGTGCGCGCGCCGACCGGGCCGGAGAAATCACCGCTGTCGATATTCCTGCTATCCACGAACAGGCCATCGGTACTGCTGTAGCCGGTCTTCCAGCCCTGCTCGCGCGCCATCGCCGCGAGCAGGCGCACAGTGGTGGTCTTGCCATTGGAGCCGGTCACGACCGCCAGTGGAATGCCGTGCAATTCGGCCCACGGCACCTCCGCGACTGCCGGCAACGCGCCGATCGGCCAGGCGCGGCTGCCGATGCCTTCGCCGATCGACAGTTCGTCATCGTCAACGTGTGCCGGCACTCCAAGCGTGAGCGCGGCATCGAGCAGCGCGACCAGCGCGGGGTTGGCCTCCTCGGCCGCCATCGCGCGCAGGGTATGCAGCGCCGCCTCCTGGTCCCATGGCGGCGGATGCCCGGGCGCGTGGCGGCCGTCGCCTTCCACCGCAGGCTGCAGGGCGTGCAGGCTGGCCAGCCACGCCCATTCGTTGGTCTCGGCGGCGGTGTAAAGCTGGTCGGGTGGCGCGGCGAAGGCCAGTGACGCGCCGCTCGCGTGGCGACGCGCCACCACGGCCGCCGCGGGCCAGCCGAGCGCCGAGCGCGCCGCCGCAACCCGGTCTTGCCACCCCGACAGCGCCGCCTCGTCGAGCCGGGCCGCGCCCAGCGTTTCGAGCGCGGCGCCGCAGCCGTCGAAGTAGACGTTGCTGCCGGTCAGTCGGCGCGATTCGTCAAAGGAAAGCCCGCTGGAGATCATTCGCTCGGCACCATGGACTTCAATCAATCAATCGGGACGATCGCGGCGCCGTGCCAGCGAACACGGGAACCTGCGCCGGACAGGGCAGCAACGTGGGCACGGGACATCGGGATGCTACGACGCAAGGTGGACGCTGCGGGTGCAGCACTGACCGGCAACTGCATTGCCTCGTCCACGAGGTCAGCGCTGCCCTGCCATCGTCCACCGCTCACCACGGTGTCGCCACGGTTTGCATCAGTCGCTCGCTTCGGGCTCGAAGCGCAGGCCGCGTTCGTCGCGCACCACGCCTTCCATCACCGCGTACAGCGCCTCGTCCAGCATCGGCTCCAGCACCGGCGTTTCGACCCGCTCGACCAGCCGCGGCGCGTCGCCTTCGGGCTGGAACTTGGTGATCTGTTTCCACGAGCGCGTCAGCGCGTCGGCGAACACCAGGAGCAGGTCGCCCGGCGCGCCCATGCGCAATGCGGCGTCGATTGCCTGCTGCTCGTCGGAAATCCGCGAGATCTCCGTCTCGGCCACGCCGTGGGCGAGCAGCGCCTCGGCAATAATGCGCGGCACCTCGTCGCCGTCGCGGCCGCGCAGCGCATCGTCACGCCGGCAGACGTAGTGGTCGAATTTTCCGGCGACCGCCGCGGCGATCGCGCGCAGGTCCTCGTCGCGGCGATCGCCCGGCCCGGCCAGCACCACGATCCGGCGGCCGATGACGTCCAGGCGCTGCACGAGGTCGGCCATCATCCCGACCGCATGGGCGTTGTGGCCGTAGTCCATCAATACCTTGAACGGATGCTCGCTGAACACGTTCATGCGTCCGGGCGCCTGGAAGAAGGTGCTGTCGAACGTGCGCAGGCCGTTGCGGATCGGGTCGAGCTTGATGCCCAGCGAGAACGCCATCGCCGCGGCCACCATCGCGTTCTGGACGTTGTGCAGCGCGCGGCCTTCGAGCGTCGCCGGAATCAGGTGCGTCCACATCAGCGGGATGTGGCTGCCCTTGTCGTACAGGGTGATCATGTGGCCGTTGATGCCGGCCTCCAGCGCGCAGGCGCGGCCGCCGGCACGGATATGCTCGCGCACCAGCGGATGCGCCGGGTTCATGGTGACGTAGCAGATCACCTTGGCGTCGGTGTAGCCGGACATCTTCAGCACGTTGGGATCGTCGGCGTTGAGCACCGCGCATTCCGTCGCGATCTCGACCACGACGCGCTTGATCGCCGCGAGCTGTTCCAGCGTGTCGATGCCCTTGAGGCCGAGGTGGTCGGACTGCACGTTGATCACCGCGCCGACATCGACCTGCGGCACGCCCATGCCCGCGCGCACCAGGCCGCCACGCGCGGTCTCGAGCACGGCGATGTCGATCTGCGGATCCGACAGCACCATGCGCGCCGAGACCGGCCCGGTCATGTCGCCCTCGACGGTGCGCTGGCCGTCGATGTAGACGCCATCGGTGGTCGTCAGCCCGGGCGTGTAGCCAGCCATCTTGGCGATGTGGGCGAGCATCCGCGCGGTGGTGGTCTTGCCGTTGGTGCCGGTGATCGCCGCGATCGGGACCCGCGACGGCGAGCCCGGCGGGAACAGCATGTCGATCACCGGGCCGGCGGCATCGCGCGGCGTGCCCTCGCTGGGCGCGACGTGCATGCGGAAGCCGGGTGCGGCGTTGACCTCGCAGATGCCGCCGCCGATGGACTTGTAGCTCTCGGCGATGTTGGTCGAGATGAAGTCGACGCCGCCGACGTCCAGGCCGATCGCGCGCACCGCGCGCACCGCCATGTCGCGGTTGTCGGGATGGATGATGTCGGTGACATCGGTGGCGGTGCCGCCAGTGGACAGGTTGGCGGTGGAGCGCAGGTACACGACCTCGTCGGCGGCCGGCACCGAGCCGGCGTCGTGGCCGACGCGATCCATCATCATCACTGCCTGCGGGTCGAGCTCCAGGCGCGTGAGCACCTTCTCGTGGCCGATGCCGCGGCGCGGATCCGCATTCACCTGTTCGACCAGCTCGGCGATCGTGTGGCGGCCGTCGCCGACCACGTGGCCGGGCGTGCGACGGGTGGCGGCGATCAGCTCGCCGTTGACCACCAGCAGGCGGTGGTCGTCGCCGGCGATGTAGGTCTCCACGATCACCGACTTGGAATGTTCCGCCGCCGCCTGGTAGGCGGCGCGCACCTCGTCGGCGGCGGTGATGTTGATGGTGATGCCGCGGCCGTGGTTGCCGTTGTACGGCTTGAGCACCACAGGCCCGCCGAGTTTCACCGCCGCCTGCACCGCGTCGGATTGCTGGTCGACCAGCACCTGCCGCGGCACCGGCAAACCCAGCGAATGCAGGATCCGGTTGGTCTCGTCCTTGTCGCCGGCCAGCTCGACGGCGATGTAGGGGGTCTTGCCGGTCACGGTGGCCTGGATGCGCTGCTGGTACCTGCCATGGCCAAGCTGGATCAGCGACTGCTGGTTCAGGCGCAGCCAGGGGATGCCGCGCTCCTCGGCGGCGCGCACCAGTGAAGTGGTCGAGGGGCCCAGCGCGCGCTTCTGCGCGTAGCGGATGAAGTCGTCGCGCGCGGTATCCCAGCTCCAGTCGTCGGGCACCGCGCCCTCGGCGCGCACGCCGGTGCGCAACTCGGCGGGCAGCAACGAATTGAGCAGCGTCAGCGCGAGCTCGCCGGCGGCGATGCCCTCCTCCTTCTGCGCATACTCGTAGACCACCGAGTACACGCCGGGACGGTCGTCGCTGATGCTGCGGGTGCGGCCAAAGGTGACGTCCTCGCCGGCGACGTTCTGCAGCTCGATCGCGACGTGCTCCAGGACGTGGCCCAGCCAGGTGCCGTCATCCTCGCGCATGCGGCGGATGAAGCCGCCGGGCTCGCGGTACGAACAGCCGTGATCGGCCAGGCCCGGCAACGCCGCCACCACCGCATCGACGAACGCCGGCCCGAGGCGGCCGGTCGGCCAGGCCTCCAGCGCACCGAGGTCGAGCTCCAGCCGGATGACCGGGAAATGCGCGTGCTGCGAAGGGCCGACGAATACGGAACGGTGGAGGATGCGCATGAAGGCCTCGGGTCAGGTTTTGTCGGTCAGCAGGGAGCCCGGCGACGCTTTTCGCGTATGCAGGTTGTAGGTCGCGCCGCTGACCAGCAGGTGCACGGTGAGGCCGAGCAGGCAGACCGGCTCGCTCTGGGTGACATCCGCCATCGATGAGAACTGCAGTTCGCCGGCATCGACCACGGTCACCGCGCCGCTACCCTCGACTTCCAGGGTGTTGTCCGGACCGATGAATGCCGCGGTGTCCTCGTCAAGACCAATCCCAATCGCGAACGGGTTGTACGCCAGTGCCGCCACCAGCCGCCCCAGCCGGTCGCGCTGGCGGAAATGCTGGTCGATGATGAAGCGGTTGGTCAGCCCCAGCCCCGGCGCTAGGCGCACGCTGCCGGCGCGCGGGGACGAGCCTTCCTTGCCGAACGCGATCATGTGCTCGCTGAGCACGCTGGCGCCGGCGCTGGTGCCGGCCACGTGCATGCCGTGCGCGTTGCGGGTGCGGATCAGTCGCGCCGCGGGGGTGCCGCCGAGGATCGTGGTGATC
>JBBRWW010000165.1:0-5909 GCA_038248955.1 Lysobacterales bacterium | reverse complement strand
TCGTTGACAGGCCGGATGCCCTGCCCCGCGCTGGACAGCCCGTTGGCCGACTGCACGCGATCGAGGTTGAAGCCGCCCGCCTTGTAGCCGCGCGCCGCCGAACCATAGGTCATCACATGTTCGTTCCAGCGGTACGCGGCCTTCACGGTGCCGGACCACTCCTTCTCCTCGCGATCCTGACTGGTGGCGCGGCCGTTGAGCAGCGGGTTGCCCCATGGCAGGCAGCTGAATCCGATGACCTGCGGGATCACCGCCGCCAGCGCGGATGCCGGTACGAAGCGGGCCAGCAAGGCTCCCGCTACGCGGGCGGATCCACCCGGCGCCAGCATTGCCGAGCAGCCAGGGCTGCCGTTGGGGTTGCTGTAAGCGGAATCGAGGTGCTTGTCCTCACGCGTGTAGCGCAGGCCCAGGGTCAGGTCGAGCGCGTCGCTGGCATGCCAGGTGTTGTTGGTGAAGATCGCGGCACTCTTGGCATTCTGCTGGTACTTGTCGTCGGCCCCGAGGCCGGCGAAGACCGTGCCGAACGGACGGCCACTGGCTTCCGACAGGAACCGCGCCGCGGTCGGCGAGGCGCCGAACGCCGGGTTGACGAGCGACAGCAGCGCGATCGAGAGATACGGCTCGTAGGCATTGCCGATGCGGTAGGTCTCGCGGCGATTGAGGTCCTCGTCCGCATAGAACATTCCGACCATCCAGTCGATGCTGTCGGTGGCGCCGGTCAGGCGCAGTTCCTGGCTGAAGGTCTTGAACCCGGTGAACGACTCGTCCTCACGCGGGTTGCGGTACAGGATGTCGGCGCTGGAGTAGTCGAAGTCCAGGCCGTTGATCGTCTGCCAATCGCGGCGCGCGGTGATCGACGTCAGCGTGGCGCCATCGAACCACGGCGTGATCCAGTTGACCTCGGCCGAAATACCCTTGTCCTTGATGTCCTGGGAGGTGCTGCGGTTGCTGTAGGCAACGCGCGCAAAGGGATCGGCCGGATTGGCGACGCCGGAGTCCGGTGACAGCGCGTCGATGATGTTGCCGGTCGCGCCGCGCACAGTGGTCACACCGACGCAGCAATTCTCTTCGCGGCTGGTGTAGTCGGCGATGACATTGATGTCCAGCGTATCGGTCGGCTGCCAGAACAACTGGCCGCGCAGGGTATGGAAGTTCTGGTCGCCGTCCTCGGTCTCGGTACGCGGTCCGGCGCCCGTGCGGACCTGGGTAAAGCCGTCGCGCTTGCGCTTGGCGGCATAGACGCGGAACGCCGCGTTCTCACCGAGCGCGGTGTTGAACGCACCCGCCATGCCCAGCGCGTTGTAGTTGCCGATGGTGAGTTCGCCCTCGACCTCGGTTTTGAAATCGGGACGCCGGGTTATCACATTGATCACGCCGGCCGAGGTGTTTTTGCCGAACACGGTGCCCTGCGGACCCTTGAGCACTTCGATGCGCTCGATCTCGCCCAGGTCGCCGAAGCCGACGCCATTGCGCGGACGATAGACGCCGTCGATGACGATACCGACCGACGACTCCAGCCCCGCGTTGTCGCCGACGGTGCCGACGCCACGGATGCGCGCGGTGGTCTGCGCGTCGCTCTGCGTGCTTGTGACGGTCAGGCCGGGAACCAGTACCTGGAGGTCCTTGACGTCGCGCACGCCCGTGTCGCGCAGCAGTTGCTCGGGCAGCGCCGTGATCGAGATCGGCACGTCCTGCATTGCTTCTTCGCGCTTTTGCGCGGTGACCGTCATGCCCGCCAGCGTTGTGGCTTCTGGTTCCTGGCCTGGGGTGGCCGGAGCCTCCTGCGCAGAAAGCGGAAGCGCATTCGCGGCGAGTGCCGCGACGATTGCCCACACCAACAATTTCCGATCCGGACTACGAGACACCATTGCGACCCCTCCCCTTGATGGACGTACTGGACATGCAAATCCCGGTGTCGGGACATGGCACTGGGAAAACGTGGAATCGCCGAATCGCCTCCGTTACGGAAGCCTTCCCTGCCTTCGACAAAACGCACGCGTATGGCAGATAACTAACGCAAAGCTAACATGCGTGACGATGCCGTCATGTTGCATCGCGGCAAACGCCAACGCCGCCTTTTTTGGCGGTGGCAATGCAGCGCAGAACCCAACGACTCGCCCCGCCTCCCCGGGGCACACCCATGCGCTCCTCCTCGCGTGCCGCCCGGGTTACCTGGTCGACGGCGGCGCCATGCGCCCAGTCATGCGCCGTGGCGCGGCAGTGACGCGGACACGAGCGCGGCCAGCGCGATCAGGGCTGCGGACACTGCAAGGCATGCCGCCAATCCGGACACCTGGTAGATCCAGCCCGAGAGCACCGTCCCCAGCAGCCGGCCCAGCGCGTTGGCCATGTAATAGAAGCCGACGTCCAGCGAGACCCCGTCCTCGCTGGCATAACTGACGATCAGGTAGCTGTGCAACGACGAATTGATCGCGAACAGCACGCCGAACGCGGCCAGGCCCGCGGTCAGCACCGCCAGCGGCGACACCCCACCGGCCAGCAATAGCGCCATCGCCGCCGGGACCACCGACAGCACCAGGGCCCACGCGAACGCGCTGCGCCCATCGGGCAGCGCGCCGATGCCCCGCCCGGTGACGCGCGGCGCCAGCGCCTGGACGATGCCATAGCCGATGACCCACGTGGCCAGGAACGCGCCCACCCGCCAGGAGCCCCATCCCAGCGACGTCGCAAGAAACACCGGTAGCGCGACAACGAACCACACGTCTCGCGCGCCGAACAGGCACATCCGCGCGGCCGACAGCAGGTTGATCGCGCGGCTCTTGGAGACGATGTCGCGGAACCTCGGCTTCATCCCCGCCTTGCCGAGGTCGTGCTTGAGGAACGCGAGGCTTCCCAGCCAGACGAGCGCCAAGGCGGCCGCCATCGCCAGCACCGCGCCGCGGAATCCCAGCAGGGTCAACAGCACGCCGCCAACGAAGAAGCCCACGCCCTTGAGCGCATTCTTGGAGCCGGTCAGTGCCGCGACCCATCGGTACAGCGTGCCCTCCTCGCTGTCGGGCACCAGCAGTTTGACGCTGCTCTTGGCGCTCATCTTGTTGAGGTCCTTGGCGACGCCCGACAGTGCCTGCGCCGCCATCACCCACGCTACCGACAGCATCGCGGCCGGCACGGCCAGCATCGCCAGCGCGGCGATCTGCAGGCCCAGGCCGATGTTCATCGTGCGGTTGAGACCGATCCGCGCGCCCAGCCAGCCGCCGACGAGGTTGGTGACCACGCCGAAGATCTCGTAGAACAGGAACAGCAGCGCGATCTGCAGCGGGCCGTAACCGAGTTGGTGGAAATGCAGCACCACCAGCATCCGCAACGCGCCATCGGTGAGGGTGAACGCCCAGTAATTGCCGGTGACCAGCGCGTACTGGCGCCGATCGCGGCAAGCTTGCACCGGGCTCGCTGACGCCACCGGTCAGCGCCCGGCGCGGCCGACCTTGAGCGCAAGCTCGGCGGTGCGGTTCACGTAGCCCCACTCGTTGTCATACCAGGCGTAGATCTTCACCTGGGTACCGTTGATCACGCGCGTCGACAGCGCATCGACGATGCTCGAGCGCGGATCGGTCCTGTAGTCGATCGATACCAGCGGTCGCCTCTCGTAGCCGAGGATGCCGCGCAACGAGCCGGTCTCCGAAGCGGCCTGCAGCAGCGCATTGACCTCCTGCACGGTCGTCGCCCGCTCGACCTCGAACACGCAGTCGGTCAGCGAGGCGTTGGTCAGCGGTACGCGCACGGCGAGGCCATCCAGGCGTCCGCGCAGTTCGGGAAAGATCCCGGCGATCGCGCTCGCCGATCCGGTCGAGGTCGGGATCAGGCTGCTGCCGCAGGCCCGCGCGCGGCGCAGGTCCTTGTGCGCAGCATCGACAATCGTCTGGGTATTGGTCAGCGAGTGGATCGTGGTGATGCTGCCGTGGCGGATGCCGAGGCCTTCGTGGATCACCTTGACCACCGGCGCCAGGCAGTTGGTGGTGCACGACGCGGCGGTGACGATGCGGTGCGCGGCCGGATCGAACAGGTGGTCGTTGACGCCGACCACGATGTCGAGCACGCCCGGCTCCTTGACCGGCGCGGTCACCACCACGCGGCCGACGCCCTGGTCGAGGTACGGCTGCAGTGCCTTCGAGGTCTTGAACCTGCCCGATGCCTCGATCACCACGTCGCAGCCGGACCAGTCACCGTCGGCGATCTCGCGGTCGCGGCTGAGCGCGATGCGCTGTCCGTCGACCAGCAGCGCCTCGCCATCGTGGCGCGCCTCGTGCGACCAGCGGCCGTGCACCGAGTCGAAGTTCAGCAGGTGCGCGAGCGTCGCGGCATCGGCGGCCGGGTCGTTGATGCGGACGAACGCGAACGCATCGGCCAGGTCCGCGCGCTCCAGCGCCGCGCGCAGGGTCAAGCGGCCCATGCGTCCGAATCCATTGATGCCCAGTTTGATGCTCATTGCATGGCTTCCGTAGGAGTTCATCGATAGTTCGGCGCCATCAGCCGCGCTTGCTGACGGGCACGCTGATGGGTGCGCATTGGGTTGGATCACCGCCGCAGCAGTTGTCGCCGAGGTAGGTGAGCAACGCCTGCATCGCGGCGAAGTTGGCGCGGTAGGTGATGCTGCGACCGTGTTGCTCGGCATCGATCAGGCCGGCCTGCGACAGCGTCCTGAGATGAAACGACAATGTCGGCGCGGCCACGTCGACGGCCTCGGCAATGTCGCCGGGACACGCACCAACGGGGCCCAGTTGGACCAGGTGGCGGAAGACCGCGAGTCGGGATTTCTGTGCAAGCCCGGCAAGGGCGGCAAGAGCTTGGTCGTTGTCCATGTTTCGATATTATTGGAAATATCGTTACAACACCATGACAAGGGCTTGGCGCGGCGGTACCGCCACGCGTGACCGCCTCCGGCGCCTCGCAGTCGCCGCACCGGCAGCGGGCGACGCGCGGCGCTCGCTACAATCGCCGGCTGGGTGGCTGCCGTTGCGGCCACCGCCCATTGCCAGCGAACCGATGTCCAATCCCGCCGAGAAGCCGCCCGAACACACGCCACTCATGCGCCAGTTCTTCGCCGCAAAGTCCGAGCACCCTGACGTGCTGCTGTTCTTCCGGATGGGCGATTTCTACGAGCTGTTCTTCGACGACGCCCGCAAGGCCGCGCGGCTGCTCGACATCACGCTGACCCAGCGCGGCAACTCCGCCGGCCAGCCGATCCCGATGGCGGGCGTGCCGCAGCACGCCGCCGAGGGCTATCTCGCGCGACTGGTCGCGCTGGGCGAGTCGGTGGCGATCTGCGAGCAGATCGGCGACCCGGCGCTGGCGAAAGGACTGGTCGAGCGCAAGGTCGTGCGCATCGTCACCCCGGGCACGGTCACCGACGAGGCGTTGCTGAGCGAGCGTCGCGACACGCTGCTGCTGGCGGTGTCGCGCGGCAAGCAGGGCTACGGCATCGCCTGGGCGGATCTGGCCGGCGGCCGCTTCCTGGTCAACGAGGTGGCGAGCGAGGACGCGTTGGAGGCGGAACTGGCGCGACTGGAGCCGGCCGAGACCCTGTGCGCCGACGAGGACGGCTGGCCGGTTTTCGTGCTGGCCCGCACCGGTGTGCGCCGGCGCGCGCCGTGGCTGTTCGATGCCGACAGCGGCCGCCGCCACCTGCTCAAGTTCTTCGGCCTGCACGACCTGACCGGCTTCGGCCTCGACGGGCGGCCGCTCGCGATCGCGGCGGCTTCCGCGCTGCTGGGCTACGTCGAGGAAACGCAGAAACAGCGCCTGCCGCACCTGACCGCGATCAGCGTCGAGTCCGGCGATGGCGCGATCGCGATGAACGCCGCCACCCGCCGCCACCTCGAACTCGACAGCCGCATCGACGGTGACAACCGCCACACGCTGCTTGGCGTGCTCGACAGCACGATCGCGCC
>JBBRWW010000164.1:0-5924 GCA_038248955.1 Lysobacterales bacterium | reverse complement strand
TTCCAGCTGGCGATCTTCATGTTGCGCAGTCTAGGCGAGCGCATCGCCGCTGCGACACCGCGCGCGCCACCGGACGACGGTTGCCTTGGCTGCGCGGCGACGATGGCATGATTCCTCCCACCTCCACCGATGGCGACAGCATGAACTGGATCGACCTGCGCAGCGACACCGTCACCCGCCCGACGCCGGCGATGCGCGAGGCAATGGCGATCGCCGAGGTCGGCGACGACGTCTACGGCGAGGATCCGACCGTCAACGCGCTGCAGCAACGGCTCGCCGACGATCTCGGCTTCGACGCCGGCCTGTTCGTGCCCAGCGGCACCCAGTCCAACCTGCTGGCGTTGATGGCGCATTGCCAGCGCGGCGACGAGTACCTGGTCGGCATGGAGGCCCACACCTACAAGTACGAAGGCGGCGGCGCCGCGGTGCTCGGCTCGATCCAGCCGCAGCCGCTGGTCCAGGCCGCCGATGGCTCGCTGCCGCTGGACGCCGTGGAGCGGGCGATCAAGCCGCTCGACGCCCATTTCGCCCGCACCCGGTTGCTGTGCCTGGAAAACACCTGGCACGGCCGCGCCTTGCCGCTGGACTATCTGACCGACGCGCGCGCGCTGTGCGACCGCCGTGGCCTGGCGCTGCACCTGGACGGCGCACGCCTGTACAACGCCGCGGTCGCCAGCGGCGTGCCGGCCAGGGTGATCGCGCAGCATTTCGACAGCGTCTCGGTCTGCCTGTCGAAGGGGCTCGGCGCGCCGGTCGGTTCGGTGCTGCTCGGCACGCACGCATTGATCGACGACGCGCGGCGCTGGCGCAAGGTCGCCGGCGGCGGCATGCGCCAGGCCGGCATCCTCGCCGCGGCGGGCCTGCATGCGCTCGACCACCACGTCGTCCGGCTCGCCGATGACCATGCCCGCGCGGCGCGACTGGCCGAAGGCCTGCGTGGCGTGGCCGGCATCACGGTGCTCGTCCAGCACACCAACATGGTGTACATCGAGGTGCCCGTCGCGCGTCTGGAGGCGCTGCGCGTGCAGATGGATGCCGCGCAAGTGCGCTTGTCGATCGGCACTACGCCGGTGATCCGCCTGGTCACCCATCTCGAGGTCGACGACGCGGCGGTGCAGTGCGTGCAGCAGGCATTCGCGCGCTTCGGCGGGTCCGGCTAGCGCGGGTCGGCTGCACGCTGCCCGACGCGGACGGCGCAGGGCAGTGCGCGCCGCGGATGCGCGGACGCTGCGTCTTCAGTGGTAGCCGGTGAATACCGCCAGCGCGACGAACGCCGCGGCCAGCGCGATCAACAGCAGTTCGAAGCGCCAGATGATGCGCAGCCACTGGGTCCACGACAGTCCGGCCACGCCGATCGCGCCCATCATCGCCGCCGAGGTCGGGATGATCAGGTTGGTCATGCCGTCACCAAGCTGGAACGCGAGCACGCTGGTCTGCCGGGTCACCCCCACCAGGTCGCCGAGGCCGGCCATCAGCGGCATGGTGATCGCTGCCTGCGCCGAGCCCGAGGTCACGAACAGGTTGAACACCGCCTGCACCAGCAACATGCCCTGCGCAGCGAACAGCTCCGGAGTGCCCTGCAAGGCGCTACCGAGCGTGAACAGCAGGGTGTTGAGCACCGACGGCAGGTGCGGATCAGAACCGCCGAGCAAACCGAGGATGCCCTTGGCGAGCGCGATCACCAGCACGCACGGCACCAGTTGACGCACGCCGCCGACGAACGCCTCGGCCGCCGCATTGGCGGTGATCCGTCGCGCCGCCACGGCAACCAGACCGGCGAACAGGCCCATCGCGAAGAACTGGCTGGCGATCTCGGCGATGTAGTACCCGCCGACGCTGACCCCCCACACGATCCACGCGACCGTGGCGAGCACCGCGCCGAGGATCAGGCCGTCCGGCCAGCCGAGCCGCTCGCCGGCGAACGCTTCGACGATGTCGCGTTGCACCGCGCTGCGCCGCCGCCACGCATACACGAGCATGAAGCCGATGCCGGCCGCGGTGAACGTCGCCCACATCGCGATCCGCAGCGGCGCGCCCGACAGCAGCGGCACGCCGGCCACGCCCTGCGCGACGGCCACGCTGAAGGGATTCATCCACGACGTGCCGAAGCCGATCTGGCTGGCCATGTAGGTCGCCATCACCCCGACTTCCGATGGATAGCCCAGCCGCCGGATCAGCGGCAGCAGCAGCGCGAGGAACGCGATGGTCTCCTCGCCCATGCCGAACACCGCGCCGGCCGCAGCATCGGCGCCCATGCGAACCTGGACCTCATTGTGTCGCCGGATCCTCGCGGCGCTGCTCTGCAGTGCCGCCGCGTGTGCGGTCACGACCGGGTGCACGTCAGCGCCGCGCGCGCGCGCCGCGCTGCCGACAACGGAAAGGTTTCCGCGCGAGCTGTTCCTCGCCGGCGGCGCACTGCATACCTGCTCGAGCCTGGCCGCGCGCGATTGCCGCGATCCATCGGCGGTCGTCTCCGCCACGCACCGCGGTTCGCCGCAGGTGCGCCTCGATGCGGCCGGGATCGCCGCCGCGCTCGATCCGCTGCTGTGGCGTGCAGGCGAACCGCGTCGCGCGGCGTTCGCGCAGGCACTCGCTTACGCGCAGAGCACGCTCGGCGCCGCGCCGCAGCCGGCCGATACCTTGCTCGATTTGCTTGCACGCACGTGCGTGCAGGCCGGCAGTGCGCGCGCGTGCACTGCGGACGACGCCGGCGTGCCGTGGTCGCAACTCGATGACGACCAGCGCGCTGCCATGCAGGCGGCGCTGGAACCCGGGCAATTCGCCGACGACGGCCAGCGCCTTCGCGAAGTGGCCGCCCTCGACCAGGCACGCAATCCGCATGGCGCCCGCATCCTGCGCGCGTTCGTCGCGGCGGCGCGCGCGCGCGCGGGCGGCGGCGTGCCGCGGATCGCGGTGGTGACCGCCTCGGCCTACGATCCGTTCGATCCGGTCGATGTCTACCTCGACGCGTTGCGCCAGGCCGGCGCCCAGGTGCAATGGTGGCCAGTGGACGGCGCCCTGGCCGCGGCGCTGTTCGAGTCCGGCGACTGCGCCGCGTTGCCGGCACTACGCCGCACGCGCCTGCACCTGCCCGGGCGCGAGCGCGTGTATCCGGACCTGGTCGCGCAACAGGCCGCGGCGTGCGCGGCGCCCGCGGCCCTGGCGGCGGTGCCCGCGCAGGTGCAGGGGATGTTCTTCGCCGGCGGCGACCAGTGGAAGCTGCGCGCCGCGTTCGTCGACGCGCGCGGACGGCCGAACGCGTGGCTGCAGTCGCTGCGTGCGGCCGCAGCCAGCGGGACGCTGGTGATCGGCGGCACGAGTGCGGGCAGCGCGGTGCAATCCGGCGGGCCGATGCTGAGCAACGGCACGACCGGACAGGCCTTGAGCCACGGCGCGATCGCATCGCCGCCACCACGCCCAGGCTGCACGCGCCGGCGATTGCGTCGGCGGACTCGACGAGGACGCGTTCACCTACACCGCGCTCGGCGGCCTCGGGCTCGCGCCGGGCTGGACCGTCGACACGCATTTCTCCGAGCGCGCGCGCGAGCCGCGCCTGTTGCGGCTGCTCGCCGACAGCGGCCAGCGCTGGGGCGTCGGCGTGGACGAGACCAGCGCGCTGCGGATGCGCTGGCACGGCGCCGGCGCCGGCCCCGTCGCGATCGAGGCGCTGGGCGCGTCGGGTGGCTGGCTGTTCGATGCTGCGCACGCGTGTGCGGGTGATGCGATCCAGGCGCGCGTGCACTACCTGGCGCCGGGCGCGGTGGCGACGGTCGCGGCGGACGGCGTGCGCATCGACGGTGCGTTCGCGTCGCACCTGGACCGCGCGGCGCCGGGCGTGCCGGACAGCGCACTGGATGATGGGGCGCTGCGCCAGGCGGCGCAGGCGCTGGCCACGGGCCGGGAGCGCGTGGTGCTGGCGGCCGGCGCGGCGACGGCCACCCTGGCACGCACGCCGCAGTCGCGCGCGTGGCTGGGGGACAACGGGCGGGCCGGGATCAGCGATCTGCTGTTGCGGATCGCGCCGGCGCCGGCCTGCGCGCGCTGAGCGCGACGCTCAGCGCGCCAGCCAGCGCACCAGCCGGTCGATGCCGCCGCGGTACGGTGGCTTGAGCCAGTCGCTGGCGGCGAAGCGGCGCTGGCGGAACACCGGCAGCGCCTTGCTGAAGACGTCGAAGCCGGTCTTGCCGTGGATCGCGCCCATGCCGCTGGGGCCGATGCCGCCGAACGGCAGCTCGTCGACGCCAAAGTGCACCAGGGTGTCATTGACCGTGATCCCGCCGGCGAGCGTGCCTGACACGATGCGCTCGATGTCGGCGTCGCGGAAACCGAACGGATACAGCGCCAGCGGCCGGTCCAGCGCGTTGATGCGGGTGATCGCCTCGTCGAGCGTCGCGTAGCCCAGCACCGGCAGGATCGGGCCGAAGATCTCGTGGCGCATGACCTCGGCGTCGGCCGGCGGTTCGACCACCAGCACCGGTGCGAACAGCCGTTGCGCGGCGCGGTCGGCCGCGGCGGCATCGCTGCCGGCGGCGAACGGCTCGATTACCGCCGCGCCGCGCGCGCGGGCATCGGCCACGTAGCCCTGCAGCCGCGAATACTGCGCGTCGTTGATGATCCGGGTGTAGTCGCGCGACTCGTCGAGGTCGCCGTAACGCGCGCGCAGTTCGACCTCCAGCGCCGCGACCAGCGCATCGCGGCGCGCCGCGTCGACCAGCACGTAGTCGACGCCGATGCAGGTCTGGCCAGCGTTGAACCACTTGCCGGTGGCGATGCGCGATGCCGCCAGTTCGATCGGAAAATCGCTGCACACCACCGCCGGCGACTTGCCGCCGAGCTCCAGCGTCACCGGGGTCAGGTTCGGCGCCGCCGCGGCCATCACCTTGCGGCCGACCGCGGTCGAGCCGGTGAACAGCAGGTGGTCGAAGGGCAGCGCGGTGAACGCGGCGCCGATCTCGGGCCCGCCCAGCGCCACCGCCACCCGGTCGGCCGGGAACACCTCGGCCAGAAGCTGGCGCAGGAATCCGGCGGTGCGTGGCGTGTGCTCGGACGGCTTCAGGTACGCGTGGTTGCCGGCCGCGATGGCCGACACCAACGGCACCAGCGCCAGGTTCACCGGGTAGTTCCAAGGCGACACGATGCCGACCACGCCGACCGGCTCGGGCCGTACCTGCGCGCTGGCCGGCCAGAACTTCCAGCCGACCGCGGCGCGGCGCGGCTTCATCCAGCCGCGCAGATGCGCGAGCGCATTGTCGATCTCCGACAGCGTCACCATCGCCTCGGAGATCAGGTTCTCGTGCGTCGAGCGGTGGCCGAAATCGGCGCGGATCGCCGCGTCCATCGCCGGAATGCCGGCCCGCAGGGCGTCACGCAGTCGCTCGAGGTCGGCGCGCCGCTGCGCATAGCCGGGCTTGTCCGCCTGCCAGGCGGCGAACAGGCGATCACGGGTGGCGACCAGTTCGGCCGGCGTGGTCGCGCTGGATGTCGATTCGGGAGTGTCCATGCGCCGCAGTGTAGTGCCGGCCGGCTTAGAATCCCGCGATGAGCATCCGACCCTACCTGGACCAGTACCCCATCCTCGGCGAGCGCGTGTACGTCGACCCCGCCGCGACCGTGATCGGCCAGGTCTCGCTCGGCGACGACGTGTCGATCTGGCCCGGTTGCGTGGTCCGCGGCGACGTCAATTTCATCCGCATCGGCGCGCGCACCAACATCCAGGACGGCAGCATCGTCCACGTCAGCCACGACGGCCCGCACGCCAAGCTGGGCGGCTTTGCGACCGTGATTGGCGACGACGTCACCATCGGCCACAAGGCGATCATCCACGCCTGCCGGATCGAGGACGCGGCGCTGATCGGCATGGGCGCGGTGCTGCTCGACGGCTGCGTGGTGCGCAAGCACGGCTTCGTCGGTGCCGGGGCGCTGGT
>JBBRWW010000163.1:0-5933 GCA_038248955.1 Lysobacterales bacterium | reverse complement strand
CGGCCAGGACAGCTGGTTCTCGATATCGCCGCTGAAGACAACGCCGCTGATCTGGTAGCGCAGGTCGCTTTGCAGCGCGACGGTGATCGTGGCGCTACCACTGGCGGCGGTTTCATCGACGGTGCCGTGGCCGTCGCTGCCCCCGCCATAGCTGTAGCTGTACACGGCGCCGTTGCTGGCGGTGGTGTTGGTGTAGCCGTCCGAGCCGTTGCTGGAAAAGTTGCGCACATCCAGGGTGACATTCGTGTTGGGCATGACCGTGACTCCTTGCTTGGTGATGGCCGCTCCGGGCCGGGTGGGCAGGCGCAGGCCTGCGGGTCCATTGGCTTGATCGGGTCATCGCACAGCGACCGCGGTCGGCTCCGGCCACCGCCGCAGTGGCACGTAGCCGGCGCCGGCGAGGCGCTGCTGGTATGGCTGCGCCTCTGCGGGCCTGCCAAGGTGGCGCAGAGTGCGGACCAGTGGATCGAGCCGCTCGAACGGCAATTCGCTCCCGGCATCGGCGACCAGGCGCTTTTCGGCCTGCTGCCATGCGACTTGCGCGCCATGGTCGTTGCCAACCGACTCCGCCACCTCCCCGGCAATCAGCAGATGCTCGGCCTGCAAGAGGCGTCGCGATGCGTCCGGACTATTCGTTTCTGCAGGTCCAAGCAGTCTTGCGGATTCGGCAAGACTGGTGAGGGCTTTGGCAGGATCACCCTGGGCCAAAGCGAGTTGCGCTTGCAAGTGCAGGGCTTTGGTCAGCCAGCTGCGGATCCGCTCGTTCCTGGGCTCGGTCTTGTGGGCCTTGGCGAAAATCCAGGCCGCTTCAGCGGCCAGCGCTTCGGCTTCGGGTTGGCCTGCAGCCGCCGCCAACTGCGCCTGCCACCATCGACAGATTCCGGGAGTGACCTGCCAGACGTTGTTGCTCGCATCCTGCCGCACGAGCGCCGCCGCCGCTGGCAGCGCCGCGTTGATGCTGATTCCGGCATCGGTCAGGCGGCCGCGTTGTACCTGGACTTCGGCAAGCAGGATCAGTGCGCTGGCTTTCTCGTCCTGCCATCGGGCATGCATTGGCTCGGCGGCGGCATTGCGCGACAAGTCGCTGACCTGTTGCGTGAAAAAGGCTTCGGCCTCTGCCAGCCTGCCCTGCTGAGCCGCAAGGCTTCCCAACCACGACAATGTGTTGGCGACGTACCGACGCACCTCGGTATCTGCGGGGCGCTGTTGCGACCAACCACGACGCAGCGAGAGTACTTTTCGCATCGCGCGCTCGGCGTCGACGTAGCGACCACGGCTTTCGTCGAGCACTGCAAGATTGAGGTAGCCATACGCCACCTCCTGCTGCCACGCGAAGTTGCCGCGATCCATCGCCGCCAGTTTCAGCGCGCTGTCTCTGTATTTCCCGAACCAGGTCCCGGCGTCATCGAGTCGGCCCTGCTGCAATCCCACGAATCCGATCCAGTACTCGGCCTGTGCCAGGTCGAACAGGCGCTGGCCTTTGCCAGGCTTGCGCTGGTACAGCGCCGTGCTACGCGCATGAGCCTCGCGGAAGGCTGCCATCGCGGCATCGTGATGACCGCCATCGAGCCGCACCTGGCCGACGCCGGTCAGCAGGCGCGCCTGTTCCTCCAGCGCACGGTCGCTGAGGTCGCGGGGGTCGAGCGTGGCGAAATAGGCGGTGGCCTTGTCGTCGACCGCGTCCATCAGGTCCAGTCGGCCCACCGTGGTGAGCTTCCCGCGAAGGTCGCCGAGCATGAAACCGAGGATGTCCTCGGCCTGCGCCTGGCGACGCTGGGCATCATTGCGGGCAACGTAGGCACTGGCAGCCAGGCCCAATGCGATCGCCATGCCGACGACCGAGGCGGCCGCGACGAGCACCAGCCTGCGCTGTCGCCGCTGCGCCTCGCGCCGGGCCAGCGCGTCGTAGCCGATGCCAAGGATCCCGGCGACCAGCTTGAGGAACGCGCGTTCGCGGCCGTCGCCCTCGCGGCGGGCGTCGGCGGCCAGCGGTTCGCGCGACGCGCCGTCGGCGTCCGGTTGCAACAGTGCCGGCGGAAAGCACCGTTCGGACGGATCCGCGCTGCCGGGCGCGCCGGCGACAACGAAGCACAGCACCCGCTCGCCGCGGCCGCTGGCCTGGAATGCCTCGACCTCGGCGTTGACCCACCGCGACTGCGCCGCGGCGGGGGAGCAGACCACGATCAATGTCTCGGCGTCGGCCAGGGCGCTGCGGATCGTCGCGCCGAGGTCGACCGCGCTGGGTAATTCGTCGCGGTCGCGAAAGACCGTACCCAGGCGTCGACCGATTTCGCCATGGGCGCCGTGGGTGCCGACCAGCCGCGAAGGCACCCGGTAGGTCTCCAGGCGTCGCAGCAGCCATCGCGCCCAGGCGGCATCGGCATGGCTGTAGCTGAGGAAGGCGCGGAATCGCATTGGGCCGCATCGGGGGAGACGTCGGCAGCGACGTCGGGGGCGGGGTGACGGCGTGGTCTTGAGGGAACGCATGAATGCGCGTCGTCCGGCCAGGGAGCCGTTGCCGGCCACCTGCACCCACAGCGACGCCCACCGGTCCCGGTAGCGTTTGCCGCGCTGTCCGTCGGTCAAATTCGCGAATGTTGCAACGGCCGCTCGCGGTGCATCAGCGTCCACTCAGCGTGCTCGGTGAGCGCAGCCTCGCCCAGCGCGCGCAGGATCTCGCGTTTTTCCGACACGCTGGTGCAGGTCCCCAGGCGCCGCTGCGCAGCGCTGAAAATGCGCTGCATGAACCGGTATTGCCTGATCAGTTCCTTGTCGGCCTTCTTGTAGGAGTAGGCCTCGTGCGCGGCGGCAGCCACGGACACCACCCCCAACGCCGCCACCAACGTGCCCTTGAGTTGGGCATCGAAGTAGTAGGCGCCCAGCGCCAGCAAGGCACTGATGCCGACGCCCAGTGCGAGGCACGACAGACCCAGTTTCTCCGCCCGCCGGTGGATCCGTGATCGCCGTGCGGCGGACAGCGAGTAATAGTGAAGTTGACCGTCGCCTTGCGGGGTGCCGATCCACTCTGCGATTACCGCATCGACCTGCGCGGGTGTGTTCGCTGCAGGTACCAGCAAGCCCTCGAGACTGGCTGCGCGCATGGCGTTGCGGATCCAGCCCAGTTCGACATCCTGCTTCTGCAGGAAGTTGTCATGGGCAAAGCTGGACGTGCCGAGGTCGGAGACCCCGGCGCGGCGCCAGTAGGACTGCACCCGCAGCCCCTCGGCAAGTGCGCGGTAGTCAAGGTACTTACGCTGCCAGTCACCGCGTCGCGCCGCCAGGACCACGCCCATGCCGATCAGGAACAGTGCCAGGAAGACATAGATCGCGGCGTTCTGGGCGTGGACATGGGTGTAGGTGAAAAACGCGAAGCCCATCAGCGCCGCCAGCGAATACGTGGCGCGCAGGACCCGGTTCACACGGCGCTGGTAGAAACGGGCCAGCCTGTCGGCGACGCCGAACAGTTGCCAGATCGGGCAGGCAGCCGGCTCTGGCACTGGCGGCAATTGTGCAGCGACCGCCGCGGCGTACGTGACGGAGTCGGCGTTGAATCGGGCCTGGCGGCGGAACATGCGGTCGAACGCAATCGGCATTGCGCTACCGGCCGGGATTTCCTGCCCGGCCATCAGCCACCGACCAGCCAGGGCTGCCTCGGCCACGTCGCGGCCGTCGTCGCCTTGGCGAGCGACGGGGATGTGACGGACCAGGGTTTCCTCGTCCAGATCGAGCAGCGTCACCGCGGCGGCACGTCGTCGCTCGATCTGCCCCGGCATCTGGCCCTGCAGGTGGAAGCGGACCACCTGCGCCGTGCCGCCGAGCCGGTGCGATTCCCGGCCGTCCCAGAGGGCGAGCAGGATGTGGCAATGGTTGGAGACGAAGATCCCGGCCTGGGCGTAGTGCTGGTCGCGGGCGGGACCGGGCTGGGCGATGGCATCGCGGCTGATGCCGTGCCGCAGCGGCAGCGCGATGGTCTGGGCGCGGCGCAGTTGTCTTTCGAATCGGGCAAGGCTGCCGGGCTGGATGAAATCCGCGCGGTAGAGCTCCGTCGGGATCGGCAGCGGGGCGATCACGCGCAGACCCAGGTCGAGTGCGACCTGGGTGGCAAGCTGGTCGCTGCCCTCGGCCAGGGACGAAAGCAGCACCAGGGGCAGCGGCGAGTACCGCGACTGCAGGTCCAGCAGGAACGTCCGCACCTGGGCCTGGAGGCCCGGAACGTCGCCTTCCCGGAGGTTTCGATGGCCGGTGACGCCAATCACCAGGCGGGTCAACGGCGCAGGGGCAGCGATCTCGCAATTCGACATCGGTACTTGCGCACCATGGCGGCACCCGCGCCGCGAGTCATGGGATGACAACGCATTCGCCGCCCGGCGCTGGCCACGTCGCGCAGCAACGGCGATTTCCGGCTAGCTGAGCTTGCCGTAATCGATGGCCAGCACCTCGACCTCGACATTCCCCGCCGGCCGTTCCCACACCCGGCTGTCGCCAACATGGGCACCGTCCAACGCGCGGGCCAGCGGCGAAACCCAGCTGACCAGGCCTGCCTCGGGATCGGCCTCGTCCTCACCGACGATGCGGTAGCGGTGGGCGGAGCCGTGCTGGTCCACCAGCTGCACGATGGCGCCGAAGCCGACGCGGTCGGCCGCGGACGGCACCACCACGGGGATCGCCGACCTCACCCGCGCCTGCAGCCAACGCTGTTCACGTTTGGCATGGCCGATCTCCAGCAGCGCTCCCTCGGCGTCTGGATCGATCCCTGCCAGCCTCCGCCGGGTGGCATCGAGCCGTTCGCGCAACTGCGTCAGTCCATGGGGGGTGACATAGTTGGGGTGTTCGCTGATCGGCAGCTCAGGCAGATCGCCGCTGTCGTCGCGGTCGTTTTCCTTGACGAAGGCTCGGCTCATGGTTGCGGTCACTCGCGTGCGTAGACGTGGCTAATGCGTCCACCGTAGGCCCGCGGATGTGCGCCCACGGTGATGCGGGGCAGGGTCGGCAGCGCGCCGCCGTGACAATGCTGCGATCATGGCGAATGACTTCAGCCACCTCGCCCGACCCCCTCTCGTTCAGCGCGCTCGCGCTGTCACCGGCCCTGCTGCAGGGCATCGATGCGCTCGGCTATGCGCGCATGACGCCGATCCAGTCGCAGGCGCTGCCGGCGATCCTCGACGGCCGTGACCTGATTGGCCAGGCGCCGACCGGCAGCGGCAAGACCGCGGCGTTCGGCCTGGGCGTGCTGCACCGGGTCGATCCGGGCAAGATCCAGACCCAGGCGCTGGTGTTGTGCCCAACCCGCGAACTCGCCGACCAGGTCGGCAAGCAGCTGCGCAAGCTCGCCGTGGGCATCCCCAACCTCAAGCTGTCGGTGCTGTGCGGTGGCATGGCGCTGGGGCCGCAGCTGGCGTCGCTGGGCCACGATCCCCACGTCGTGGTGGGCACGCCCGGCCGCATCCAGGAATTGCTGAAGAAGAAGGCGCTGCACCTGCGGGGCGTACGCACGCTGGTGCTCGACGAGGCGGACCGCATGCTCGACATGGGCTTTCTCGACGACATCAAGACCGTCGTCAAGCAAGCGCCCAAGGACCGCCAGACCTTGCTGTTCTCGGCCACCTACCCCGAGGGCATCAACCAGCTCAGCGCCCAGTTCATGCGCGACCCGAAAGAGGTCAAGCTGAGCGCCAGCGTGGCCCAGCAAGCGCCGCCGACGATTCGGCAACTGGCGTTCGAGATCAAGGAGAGCGAGCGTCTGCACGCGGTCTCCCTGCTGCTGAACCACTTCCGCCCGGCCAGCACGATTGCCTTTTGCAACACCAAGCAGCAATGCCGCGACCTCGTCGAGGTGCTGCAGGGTCAGGGCTTTGTGGCAATGGCCCTGCACGGCGACCTGGAGCAGCGGGACCGTGACCAGGTGCTGATCCAGTTCGCCAACCGCTCCTGCT
>JBBRWW010000162.1:0-5960 GCA_038248955.1 Lysobacterales bacterium | reverse complement strand
GCGCCCGGCAGCAGCGTCCTCACCCACTGCAATACCGGTTCGCTGGCGACCGCCGGCTTCGGCACGGCGCTCGGTGTGATCCGCGCAGGGGTCGCGCAGGGGCGCATCGACAAGGTCTACGCCGGCGAGACCCGCCCCTGGCTGCAGGGCGCGCGCCTGACTGCGTGGGAATTGCAGCAGGACGGAATCGTGCCGACGCTGATTGCCGACTCGGCGGCCGCGCACCTGATGAAGACCGGCGCCGTGCAATGGGTGGTCGTGGGCGCCGACCGCATCTGCGCCAATGGCGACGTCGCCAACAAGATCGGCACCTACCAGTTGGCGATCGCGGCCCGCCACCACGGCCTCGGCTTCATGGTCGTCGCGCCGTCCTCCACCGTCGACATGCACATGCCCACCGGCGAAGGGATCGACATCGAGCACCGCGGCCCCGATGAGCTGTATGGCGTCGGCGGCGTGCGCACCGCGGCCGAGGACATCGGTGCCTGGAACCCGGTCTTCGACGTCACCCCGCACGGGCTGATTGACGCGATCGTGACCGAGCGCGGCGTGATCGAGCGGCCTGACACGGCGGCGATGCAGGCGGCTTTCGGCCGCTGATCCGTCGCACCCGGTTCGGTCAGGCTGCAGGCTCGCGTCGATGGCGGCAAGACGACCGAGCCACGCACCACGAAACAGCCACTCAAATTGCACGCAAGTGATTGTTTCTGCGTGGGAATCGGGAGGGCGTCGAAGGGTGTTTCGTGCTAATATTCCGTGTCTTTTTGATGCCGCCCCGGGCGAGCTGCGAAACAGGCGCCCTCGGGCGCTTTTTTGTGGCCGCCGCCGGGCCTCACAGTTCCCGCGAGCCCCGCTGGCGGGAACCCGTGCCTCACCGCACGGATCATCCACACGAACGGAAACCTGATGGCCGAACTCGCCAAGGAAATCATCCCGGTCAATCTCGAAGACGAGATGCGCCGCAGTTACCTCGACTACGCGATGAGCGTGATCGTCGGCCGCGCGCTTCCGGACGTGCGAGACGGCCTGAAGCCGGTACACCGCCGCGTGCTGTATGCGATGAGCGAGTTGGGCGCGCACAGCAACAAGGCGCACTTCAAGTCGGCGCGTATCGTCGGCGACGTGATCGGCAAGTACCACCCGCACGGCGACCAGTCGGTCTACGACACGCTGGTGCGCATGGCGCAGCCGTTCTCGCTTCGCTACCTGCTGGTGGACGGACAGGGCAACTTCGGTTCGGTCGACGGCGACTCCGCCGCCGCGATGCGCTACACCGAATCGCGCATGGCCAAGATCACGCATGAGCTGATGGCCGACATCGACAAGGACACGGTCGATTTCCAGCCCAACTACGACGAGAAGGAGTTCGAGCCCAAGGTCATGCCGACCCGGGTGCCGAACCTGCTCATCAACGGCTCCGCCGGCATCGCCGTCGGCATGGCGACCAACATCCCGCCGCACAACCTGTCGGAAGTCGTGGACGCGACGATCGCGCTGATCGATGCGCCCGACCTGGACGTCGATGGCCTGATGGAATACATCCCGGGCCCGGACTTCCCGACCGCCGGCATCATCAACGGCACCGCCGGCATCATCAATGCCTACCGCACCGGCCGCGGCCGCGTGCGCATGCGCGCCCGCGCCGAGATCGAGGTCAACGAAACCAGCGGCCGCGAGGCGATCGCGGTCAGCGAGATCCCGTACCAGGTCAACAAGGCGCGACTGATCGAGAAGATCGCCGAGCTGGTGAAGGAAAAGAAGCTCGAAGGCATCAGCGAGCTGCGCGACGAGTCCGACAAGGACGGCATGCGCATCTTCATCGAGGTCAAGCGCGGCTTCTCGGCTGACGTGCTGCTCAACAATCTCTATCAGCAGACGCAGATGGAGTCGGTGTTCGCCATCAACATGGTGGCGCTGGTCGACGGCCGCCCGCAGCTGCTCAACCTCAAGCAGATCATCGAGGCGTTCATCCGCCACCGTCGCGAGGTGGTGACCCGCCGCACGATCTTCGACCTGCGCAAGGCGCGCGCCCGCGCACACATCCTCGAAGGCCTGACGGTCGCGCTCGCGAACATCGACGAGTTGATCGAGTTGATCAAGACCTCGGCGAACCCGAACGAGGCGCGCGAGCGCATGCTAGCCCGCACCTGGGAGCCGGGCCTCGTGGGCGCGCTGCTGGGCGCGGTGGGCGCCGAGGCCTCGCGCCCGGACGACCTGCCCGACGGCGTCGGCCTGGTCGGCGGCATGTACCAGCTGACCGAGACCCAGGCCCAGCAGATCCTCGAGATGCGCCTGCACCGCCTGACCGGGCTGGAGCAGGAGAAGTTGACCGACGAGTACAAGCTGCTGCTGGAGACCATCCGCGGCCTGATCGAGATCCTCGAGCACCCCGACGTGCTGCTCGACGTGATCCGCACCGAGCTGCTCAATGTCAAGGAAGAGTTCGGCGACGCGCGCCGCAGCGAGATCCGCGCCAGCGAGGAGGACCTCGACATCCTCGACCTGATCGCCCCGGAAGACGTGGTGGTCACGCTGTCGCATTCCGGCTATGCCAAGCGCCAGCCGGCCAGCAGCTACCGCGCGCAGAAGCGCGGCGGCAAGGGTCGCAACGCCGCCTCGATGAAGGAAGAGGACTTCATCGACCAGCTGTGGCTGGTCAACACCCATGACACCCTGCTGACCTTTACCAGCGCGGGCCGCGTGTTCTGGCTGCCGGTGTACCAGTTGCCCGATGCCGGCCCGAACGCGCGCGGCCGCCCGATCATCAACTGGATCCCGCTGGAGGAGGGTGAGCAGGTGCAGGCGGTGTTGCCCGTACGCGATTACGACGATCGCAACGTGCTGTTCGCGACCCGCGCCGGTATCGTCAAGAAAACCGCGTTGACCGAGTTCGCGTATCGCCTGGCGCGCGGCAAGATCGCGATCAACCTGGACGAGGGCGACGCCCTCATCGGCGTTGCGCTGACCAACGGCGAGCGCGACGTGATGCTGTTCGCCAGCAATGGCAAGGGCGTTCGATTCCTGGAGGATGCGATCCGTACCACCGGGCGCAACACCCACGGCGTGCGCGGCATCCGCCTGGCCAAGGGCGAGGAGGTCCGCAGCCTGATCGTGGTGGAGGGCGACGGCGACATCCTCACCGCCAGCGAGCGAGGCTTTGGCAAGCGCACCCCGGTCGAGGAGTACCCGCGCAAGGGTCGCGGTACGCAGGGCGTGATCGCGCTGAAGACCACAGAGCGCAACGGCAAGCTCGTTGGCGCCATCCAGCTCAGTGACCACCATGAAGTGCTGCTGATTTCCGATGGCGGCACGCTGGTGCGCACGCGCGCTTCGGAGATCTCGCAGGTCAGCCGCAATACCCAGGGCGTGACGTTGATGCGCCTGGCGACTGATGAAACCCTGCAGGCGATCGAACGGGTGGATGCCTCGCTGGACGATGAGATCGAAGTGGCCGAGGCCGTGGCCGGCGAGGGCGTCGATGCGGGGGACGCGGCGGTGCCAACCGTTGAGGTGCTGCCATCGGGCGAATGACCGCTCGGCGATGGTCGGAGGCCAATTGCCACCAAACTGACTAAGTCATGCCAATAGCGGTGGCCAACTTCGCCAGCCGAACTGACCGGTCTCGCCAATGCATCTGCCCCGCAGCGGCAAGGACATTCCCGGCAGAAATCGGCGACATGCCACCGTTCGTGGCGCCAGGGTTTGAGATGGGCCCCATGCCCTGGACCAGGATCATGCCGACCGGTGGGATCGATCCCGACGAGGCCTCGATCGCCGATTGGTTCGGCTCGGGCATAGGCGCGGCCGGCATGGGTCCGGAACGGGCCGGCGACCGGGCCGCATGGGGACGAATGTGCGCAGGACGGTCGACGCCATCGCGGCCTTCCGGGCGGGATGATCGGCCGCCTCCCCATTCGCGGCGCGAACGGGGAGGCGGCGTCCTACAGCCCCAACGTCGCGCTGTTCAGATCCAGATCGGCGGCGGGGATCAGCACCAGATCGGGGTGCTGGGCGCGCAGGGCGTCGATGAACATCGACGACTCGCCGACCACGACCACATACGCCCGGTCCGAGCCGACCCCCTGCGCCGCAACCCTCAGGGTATCGGGCGTAGTCGCGGCAATCTTGCCGGCATACGTCTGGACCTCGGTCAGCGGCAGGCCGTAAGTCACGGCGTCGGCCAGCACCCCGCCCAGGCCCCCGGTGGTCTCCAGCGCGCGCGCGAAGCCACCGGTGACGAAGGTCTCGCGGTTGCTCACCTCGGCGTCGGGCACGGACCCGGTCCGCAGGCGATCGAACTCGGCCAGCACCAGCCCGACCACCTCGGCGGCGCTTTCGTTCTTGGTCTGGGTCGCGGCGCTCAGCAGGCCGCCGTCCACCCGCGCGACCAGTGAGGACGCGGCGCCATAGGACAGCCCGCGCTTGGCCCGGACTTCCTGGAACAGGTGGCCGCCCTGGCCGCCGCCGATGATGCTGTTGACCACCGCCAGCGGATACCAGGCCCCGTCGCCGCGGCGGGGACCGCGCACGGCCGCAGCGATCGCCGCCTGGCCCGAGCCGGGCAGATCGACGACCACGACGCGCGGCGCCGGAACGGCCCCGGCGCGAGGGCCCACCACCGGCTTGCGGCTGGCGGGAATGGCCCAGTCGCCCAGCGTCTGTTCGGCGAAGGCGAAGCCCTGTTCGGCGGTCATGCCGCCGGTGATGACCAGGGCCGCGTTGTCGGGCCGCCACCAACGATCGTGGGAGGCGACGATCTCGTCGCGGGTCAGGGCGGTCAGGGATTCCGGCGTGCCGGTGCCGGGCGCGCCATAAGGGGCTGCGCCGAAGGCGACGCGGTTCAGCACCTGCGAGGCCAGCGGCCCCGGCTGGCGCAGATTGACCCGCAGGCCGTTGATCGCCTGCACCCGGCTGCGATCCAGTTCCGCCGGGGCGAAGGTCGGTTCGATGACCACGTCGGCCAGCACTTCGCCCACGGCCTTGGACGAGGCGATCGGGGCCGATACGAACAGCGTCGTCGCGTCCGCGCCCGCGCCGCCCCCGATGTTGGCGCCCAGCGCTTCCAGCGTGCGTGCGATCTCGGGCGCGCCGCGTCCGCCCGCGCCCTGGGTCGCCAGGCTGGCGGTCATGGTGGCCAGGCCCGGACGGTTGGCGGGATCGGAGGCCGAGCCGCCGTTGATGACGAGCTGGGCATTCATGATCGGCAGGGCGGTCGACTGGGCGACGATGACCCTCAGGCCGTTCTTCAAGGTGCGCTCGGCGATGGCGGGCACGACCTGCGCGCGCGCGGCGCCCGGCGGTGGCGGCGCCTGCCGCTCGCCCTCGGGCAGCAGCGCGTTGGCGGTGCGGATTGCCGGGAGAACGGTCAGGAACGTCGGGACCGGCACCGGATTGCGATAGCTGTCCGCCGGCACGCCCTTGGGCCTCTGGCTCTCATCCAGGTAGCGGATGGAGACCCGGGCTTTTTCGTCGAGATAGCGCCGGGCTACGCGCTGGACGTCGGCCACGGTGACGGCGCGGATGGCGGCGACGCGGGCGTCGGGCGCGGTGGGATCGTTCTCCGACACGATGGCCTTGCCCAGCATGAAGGCGCGGCCGTTGGCGGTTTCCCGCTGGCGCAGGTCGGAAGCCAGGATCTCCGTCTTCGCCTCGGCCAGTTCGGCGGCCGTGACCGGCGCGTCGCGCATCCGGGCCAGTTCGGCGTTCAGCGCGGCCTCGGTCTGGCCGATGTCCTTGCCGGCGGCCACGATGACGCTGGCCGTGATGGTTCCGGCTTCCTCGTCGCCGCCCGCGCCTAGTCCGGCGGACGCCGCCAGCTGCTTGTCATAGACCAGCGACTGATACAGCCGCGAACTCTCGCCGCTGGACATGATGCCGGTCATGACGTCCAGCGCGGCGCTGTCCGGATGGGACGCGGCCACGCCCGGGAAGATCGCGGCGATGGCCGGCAGGGGCACGTT
>JBBRWW010000161.1:0-6050 GCA_038248955.1 Lysobacterales bacterium | reverse complement strand
CGGTGCCTGGCCGGTACGAAATGGAAGCGGCTCGGCAGTCGGCGTGGGAACTGGTCGGCGCATGGCGCACCTCGCGTCCGGCCTGTTGGACGGGTCTCGCGCGGCGGCCGGTAATGCGCGACCCAGTGCCTTTTTCTTGCGTGAGGATAGTGCGCCTCCACCTCGCGAATGTCGCAGGTCAGAAGTCAAGTTTCGGCAATGGCCGATGGACGGTCATCACGATGGCGTCGATGCATGTTCCACGCTGGCCGTTCCCCGCTGCACTGCCGGCTCCTGACGGATTTCGGACTGATGGAGTCGCGCGGTGCACGCATGAACAGGTGCCGGCGCGCGGCGCGCCAATGAACGGCCGGATCGCGGGTCGATGCGATGCGTGTTGTGCCAGCACCGACGCGCGACGCCGGGTGCTTTCCGACAACAATCGTGCTCGGGGACCGCGCGGTGGGCTGCGGCCCGGGCGGCCCATGGGCGAGGTGTCGAACGGGTCCAGCGTTCAGCGGTGATCGCGCTCCGCTGCCCGAACCGGCGCGAAACTGCGGCGGTGTTGCGGGCAGGGGCCGTGCGCGCGCAGCGCGGCCAGGTGCGCGGGTGTTCCATAGCCCTTGTGCTCGTCGAATCCGTACTGTGGCCACTGCTGGTGCAGCGTGCGCATCGCGCGGTCGCGGGTGACCTTCGCAATGATCGACGCGGCCATGATCGTGCGGTCGCGGCCGTCCCCGCCGATCCAGGCCTCGCCCGGGCAAGGCAGGCCGCGCGGCAGGTGGTTGCCATCGATGCGCGCGAGGCACGACTGCGCGCCACCGGTGGCGTGCATCACGCCTTCCAGGGCGCGCCGCATGCCGGCCAGCGTGGCCTGGAGGATGTTGATGCGGTCGATCTCCTCGACCTCCACCGACACCACGTGCCAGGCCAGTGCCCGTTCGACGATGCGCGCATAAAGCGATTCGCGGCGCGATGCGCTCAGTTGCTTGGAGTCGCCCAGCCCGTTGATCGGCGTGCGTCTTGAGGCGAACACCACCGCGGCGACCACCACCGGCCCGGCGAGCGGGCCACGGCCGGCCTCATCGACGCCAGCGATGTACCGCGCGCCGGGCGCGATGTCCAGGTCCAGGGAAAACTGGAGGGCGGCAGCGTCAGCCATGCGGCAATGCCAGCACATCGGCCACCGCCGCGGCCGCCTGCGCCGACGCGTCGCGACGCAATTGCAGGTGCAGTTCGCGAAAGCGCGGCAGCAGGGCCGCTGCGGCGCCTGGCGCGTCAAGCCATTGCAGGACGGCATCGGCGAGGGCGGGCGGGGTGCATTCGTGCTGCATCAGTTCCGGCACCACGCGCTCGCGGGCCAACACATTGGGCAGGGCGTAGCTTTCGATCTTGAGCAGGCCCAGGGTTTTCACCAGCCAGTACGTGAGCGGCGCGACCTTGTAGGCGACGACCATCGGCCGCTTGGCGAGCATCGCCTCCAGCGTCGCCGTGCCCGAGGCGAGCAGGATCACGTCGCTGGCAATCATCAGCGTGCGGGCCCCGCCATCGATGACCTGCAACGCCGGCGCGAGAATTGCGGCGTCGGGATGCGATGCCAGCAGCGTTTCGAACACGGCGCGCGCGCGCGCATTCGCCATCGGTGCCACGACCTGCAGGCGCGGCTCGGCCGCCAGAACGCGCGCCGCGGCGGCGAGGAAGTCGGCGCCGAGGCGCTGGATCTCGCCCACCCGCGAACCCGGCAATAAGGCGAGCAGCGGTCGCAGCGGGTCCAGCGCGAGGGCGTGGCGCGCGGCGGCGCGGTCCGGATCCAGCGGCATTTCGTCGGCCAGCGGATGGCCAACGAACCGGGCCTGCACGCCGTGGCGGGCGTAGATCGGCGGCTCCATCGGGAACAGGCACAGCACGCGGTCGGCGCTGGCGCCGATCGTCGCGGCACGCCGCTCGCGCCACGCCCAGATCGACGGACTGACGTAGTGCACCGTGCGGATGCCACGCTGTTTCAGCCAGCGTTCGACGCCCAGGTTGAAGTCGGGTGCGTCGATGCCGACGAACACGTCGGGCTGCCATGACACCAGGCGGGCACGCAATGCGCGCCGCAATCGCAGCAGGCGGGGCAGGTGGCGCAGCACCTCGGCCAGGCCCATCACCGCCAGTTCGCCGGCATCGAACCACGCGTCCATGCCCGCCGAACGCATGGCCTCGCCGCCAATGCCGGCGAATTGGGCGTCGGGATAGCGTTTGCGCAGTGCGTCGATCAGGCCGGCGCCGAGCAGGTCGCCGGAGGCTTCGCCGGCGACCAGGGCAATGCGCGGGGGGCGTGAATGGCGGATGGGCGATGGGGGAGTGGCGGAGTCCTCGGCGCTCATGGCCGCGCCGCCTGCGATGCCGGACGGCGTGCGCCGGCTGCCGGACGGCTTGCGGTCATGCGCCCTTCCCGGCCCTTGGCGAACCCTTTCACCGCAGCAGCGGCCGTTCGCCGCGGTCGATGAAATCCAGCAGCGCGCGCACGTCGGCGCTAACGTCGGCGAGCGTGGCCAGTTTGGCGCGGGCTTCGTCCAGCGACGTGCCGGCCATGTACAGGGCACGGTAGGCGCGCTTGATCGCCGCGATGCGATCGGCATCGAAGCCCCGGCGCTTGAGCCCCTCGCTGTTGATGCCGCGTGGCCGACCGTAGCCTTCCTGGGCGACCATCACGAACGGCGGCACGTCGCCGTTGACGAACGCGCCCATGCCGACGAAGGCATGCGCGCCGATCCGGCAGAATTGGTGGACGCCAACAAAGCCGCTGAGAATGACGTGGTCGCCCACCTCGACGTGCCCGGCCAGAGTGGCATTGTTGGAGAACACACAATGGCTGCCGACAATGCAGTCGTGGGCGACATGGGTGTAGGCGAGCAGCCAGTTGTCGTCGCCGATGCGTGTGGTTCCGCCGCCGCCGCCGGTGCCGCGGTTGACGGTCACGAACTCGCGGAAGACATTGCGGTCGCCGATCGCGAGTTCGACGCGCTCACCGGCGTATTTGCGGTCCTGCGGCTCGCCGCCGATGGCGCAATGGCCGATGAAACGGTTGTCGCGGCCGATGCGGGTCGGGCCGTGCACGCTGCAATGCGGCCCGAACACGCTGCCGTCGCCAACTTCGACGTCGTTGCCGATGTAGCAGAACGCTGCCACCCGCACCCCCGCGCCGAGCCGCGCGCCGGGCTCCACCACCGCGCTGGGGTGGACGCTGGCCTGGCCCATGCTCAGGCCTTGACCTCGGCGCACAGGATCTCGGCGCACGCGACCTGTTCGCCGTCGACGCGGGCGATGCCCACGTACATCGCCATGTTGCGGATCACGCGCTTGAGCGTGACATCGAGTTCGAGGCGGTCGCCGGGGACGACCATCTTCGAGAACCGGGCGTTGTCGACCTTGACCAGGTAGAACAGCTTGCCTTCCGTGCCGGTGTGATTGGACAACTGCGTCAGCAGGCCGCCGGCCTGGGCCAGCGCCTCGATCACCAGCACCCCCGGCATCACCGGATAGCCCGGGAAGTGCCCGTTGAAGAATGGCTCGTTGTTGCTCACGTTCTTGTAGGCCAGCACGCGCTTGTTGGCTTCGAACTCGACCACCCGATCCACCAGCAGGAACGGGTAACGGTGCGGCAGCAGCGCCTGGATCGCGGTGACATCGAGGGGCAGCTTCACGGTGTTGCTCATCGTCATTCCTTGTCGGCGGCCGGCGTCGGCCGCGCTGAATCTTGCTTGCCCGAGGCGCCAAGGCGCCGCACGAAGGCATCGAGTTGCTTGAACCGGGCGGCGTTCTTGCGCCAGCTGTGATTGTCCATGAGCGGGGTGCCCGATGAATACTCGCCGGGCTCGCGGATCGAGCGCGAGACCAGGCTCATCGCGGTCACCACGACCCGGTCGCAGATCTCCAGGTGGCCGAGCACCCCGGCACCGCCGCCAATCTGGCAATAGCGGCCGATACGCGCGCTGCCGGCGACCGCGGAGCAACCGGCCATCGCCGTGTGCGCGCCGACATGGACGTTGTGGCCGATCTGGATCTGGTTGTCGAGGCGCACGTCGTCCTCCAGCACGGTGTCATCGATCGCGCCGCGGTCGATGGTGGTATTGGCGCCGATCTCGCAATCGTCGCCGATCACGACGCCCCCCAGCTGCGGCACCTTCAGCCACTGGCCTGCGCCGTGGCCGGACTGGCTCATGGCCAGGCCAAAGCCGTCGGCGCCAAGGACTGCCCCGGGGTGAACGAGCACGCGCCGGCCCAGGCGTACACGCGTCACCAGGGTCACCCGTGCGACCAGTTCGCACCCGGCGCCGACCACGCAGTCGTCGCCGATCACGCAACCCGGGCCGACGATCGCACCGGCTTCGATCCGGCTGCGCGCGCCGATGCTGACGAACGCGGCGACGTGGGCGTCGGCGGCGACCTCCGCGGTCGCGTCGATATCGGCGCTGGAGTGGATGCCGGGAGAGCGTTGCCGGCGCGGCTCGAACAACGCCGACAAGCGCGCGAACGCCACGTACGGATCGGCCGCGATCAGCGCGGTGCCGCCGAAGCCTTCGGCGTCCGCGGCGCGCATGACCACGATGCCGGCGCGACTGGACGCGAGCTGGTTGCGGTACTTCGGGTTGGCCAGGAACGCGAGTTGATCCGGTGCGGCCCGGGCCAGCGTGCCGACGCCGCGCACTTGCGCGGCGCCGTCGCCCCGCAGGACGAGGCCGAACCGTTCGGCGAGTTCGGTGGCATTGAAGATGGGGCTGTCCACGGGCTCGCCTTGCGGTGCCGATCAGGTCACGACGATGTCAGAAAGATCCGCCGAACGTGAACTGCAGGCGCTCGATCCGGTCCGCGTCCTGCTTGCGCAGCGGCAAGGCGTAGCTGATCGAAATGGGGCCCATCGGCGAGCGCCACATCAACGACACGCCGGTCGATCCGCGCAGTTCGCCGGCGTCGAAGGCGTTGAAGTCCTTGTAGACGTTGCCGACGTCGACGAACGCCGACACGCGCGCAGCCGGCGTATTGAGCAGCGTCGGGAAGAACATCTCCAACGAACCCACCGTCTTCAGCGCGCCACCGATTGGCTGGGTGAAGCTGCTGCCGGTGAACGGCGCGGCGCGCGGACCCAGCGTGTTGTCGGTGAAGCCGCGCACCGAACGCACGCCGCCGGCGTAGAAGTTCTCGAAGAAGGGCAGGCCTTCGGCGGTCACCGTGCGCACGTAATCGGGCGACGTCGGTCCGCAGCTGGCCTGCGGCGTCGGCATGGGATCGGGCACCGCCTCGGTCGGGGCTATGAAGCAGATGTCGCGCACCGCCGCGCTGCCATAGCTGTTGCCGTAACCCAGCTCAGCGCGCGTGTTGAGGATCAAGTGGCGCGACAGGGGCCAGTACTTGGAGATGTCATACGTCAGCTTGTAGTACTCGACGGTCGAACCGGGCAACGCCACTTCCGCGGCGACGCGCTGGTACATGCCGCGGCTGGGCGTGAACGTGTTGTCGACCGAATTGCGCGCCCAGCCGATCTGCGTGCGCCAGGTGTGGAACGTGCGTTGGCCGAGGGCGTCGATGTAGTCGGTGATGACCTGCGGGGTCGAGCCCGGGAACGCGAAGATCTCGTTGCTGTCGATGCCCAGCAGCGCCGTCACGGTGTCGGTCTCGGTGATCGGCACGCCGAGCACCATCTGCGCCGCGCCGCTCGTGCTGGAATACGACGCGGTGTTGAAGTTGGAGTTGTTGAATTCCTTCCACCACAGGTTGTAGCCCAGCGAAACGCCGCTGTCGGTGAAGTACGGATTGACGAACGAGAAGTCGTAGCGCTGCAGGTAGTCGTTGCGGTTGGCCTGCACCGAGATGCGGTTGCCGCTACCGAGGAAGTTGTTCTGTGAAAGCTGCACCTGCGTGGTCAGGCCGGTCAACTGCGAAAAGCCCAGGCCGAACACGAAGCTGCCCGAGGTGGTTTCCTTGACCGTGTAGATCACGTCGACCTGGTCGTTGCTGCCGGCCACGGGCTGCGATTCGACGTCGACGGTCTCGAAGTAGCCCAGCTGCTGCAGGCGGATCTTGGAGCG
>JBBRWW010000160.1:0-6084 GCA_038248955.1 Lysobacterales bacterium | reverse complement strand
GCGGCCGCAGAACGACGACGGCAAGTTCGCCGGCCCGATGCGCGTGCGCGAAGCGCTGGTGCGGTCGCGCAACCTGGTGTCGGTCCGCCTGCTCGACGCGATCGGGGTCGACTATGCGCGCAAGTACATCAGCCACTTCGGGTTCGAGGAAAACACCCTGCCGCCGAACCTGTCGATGTCGCTGGGCAGCGCCTCGCTGACGCCCCTGTCGATCGCGCGCGGGTACTCCGTATTCGCCAACGGCGGGTTCCGCATCACGCCGTGGTTCATCGACGAGGTCAAGGACCGCGACGGCGCGCGGATATTCAAGGAAAACCCCGCGACCGGCTGCCACGGCTGTGGTGGTTCGGCGACCGCCGCCGGCGGTGCGATCCATGCGCCGACGGCCGTGGTCGACGGCTTCGACCTGGGTCCGGCCGCATCCGCCGTCTCGACTTCCGCGAAGCCCGACGCCAAAGCGGGGGCCAAGGCCGCCGACAAGAAGGCACCGTCCGAGGTTGCCAACCTGCTCCTGGCACCGCGCGCGATCGACGAACGCATTGCCTACCAGCTGGTGTCCATGATGCGCGACGTCGTGCAGCGCGGCACCGGCACCGCGGCGAAGGTATTGGGCCGCGAGGACATTGGCGGCAAGACCGGTTCCACCAATGACCATCGCGATGCCTGGTTTTCCGGGTTCGGCGGCCCGCTGGTGACCACGGTCTGGGTGGGACGCGACGACTACAAGTCGCTGGGCTACCGCGAATACGGCGGCAAGGCCGCGCTGCCGATCTGGATCGACTACATGCGCGTGGCGCTCAAGGACCAGCCGATCGCGGCCAATGACCCGCCCGACGGCATGGTCAAGGTTTCCGTCGGCGCCGGCGGCCGGCTGATGCCGGACGGAAACGGCGGCATCGTCGAATGGGTCAAGGCCGAGGATCTGGAGCGCATGGCCAGCGACATCGATTACGGACCGGACGAGAACGCGGCGCCGGCCGAGGAGTCTTTCGATATCTTCTGAGGCGTCGCTCGCCGCGCGTCGCGATCCAGGCCCGTCTGGGGCGGGCTCCCCGCGGTGGGCGCTGAACCGCTCACGGGTAGACCGCACCGACGCATCGCCGTTTGCGGCGTTGGCCGGCGCGTCGACTCGATCGTGTTAGGTTCTGGCTGCCTGCTTCAAGCCCGCCGCGGAGGTCGCCATGCACCGCCACGCCCGACAGCACGCCCACTCCCATGCCGAGACCATCACCCGCGAACGTCGCCGCCGCCTGGCCATCGAGGCCGCGCGACTGATGGCCGAAGGCGGCATGCGCGATTTCCACCAGGCCAAGCTCAAGGCCGCGCAGCGGCTGGGGATTCTTGACGATGCCTCGCTGCCACGCAACAGCGAAATCGAGGACGCGTTGCGCGAGTACCAGCGCCTGTTCCAGCATGGCCACGCGGCCGGGCTACGCCATCGCCGCGAGGCCGCGTTGCGTGCCCTGGAGTTCTTCCAGCCGTTCGATCCGCGCCTGGTCGGGCCGGTGCTGGACGGCACCGCCGATACGCACAGCGCGGTCTGCCTGCACCTGTACAGCGACGACACCGACGCGGTGCAGCGTTGCCTCGAACAGCAGGGGATCCCGGCGGAGCTACGCAGCCGTCGACTGCGGCTGGACCGCGAGCGCGACGGCGAGTTCCCGGTGTGGCTGTTCAGTGCCGAAGAACTCGCGTTCGACATCACCGTGCTGCCGCGCGACGTCCTGCGCCAGGCGCCGTTGTCCGGCATCGACGACAAGCCGATGCAGCGGGCGTCCCTGTCGCAGTTGCGCCGACTGCTGGCCGCCGATGAAATCGCCGGCCATGAACCGAACCTGCTGGCGCCGCGCTGAGCGACGCACCGGGGAAACACCACCCTCAAAGCGGTTGCCCGGTTGCCGGCGCGACCCCGCCGACGCGCAATGAACAACGCCCCGGATCCGGGGCGTTGTTGCATGGCAGCGTGTTGACGCGGATCAGCGCTTGTCGACCCCGACATAGTCGCGGCTCGCGGCGCCGGTGTAGATCTGCCGCGGACGGCCGATCTTGTTTTCCGGGTCGTTCTGCTGCTCCAGCCAGTGCGCCACCCAGCCGGAGGTGCGCGCGATCGCGAACATCACCGTGAACATTTCGGCCGGGATACCGAGCGCCTTGTAGATCAGGCCGGAGTAGAAGTCGACGTTGGGATACAGCTTGCGCTGCACGAAATAGTCGTCCTTGAGCGCGGCGTCCTCGAGCTTCAATGCGACCTCGAGCAACGGGTCATTGACGCCCAACTGGCCCAGCACTTCGTGGGTCATCTTGCGCACCAGTGCGGCGCGCGGGTCGTAGTTCTTGTAGACGCGGTGGCCGAAGCCCATCAGGCGGAAACCCGACTCCTTGTCCTTGGCCTTGTCGACCGCGGACTTGACGTTCTCCGGACGGCCGATCTCCTCGAGCATCTTCAGCACGGCTTCGTTGGCGCCGCCATGCGCGGGACCCCACAGCGCGGCGACGCCCGAGGCGACGCAGACGTAGGGATTGGCGCCGGTCGAACCCACCAGGCGCACGGTCGAGGTCGACGCGTTCTGCTCGTGGTCGGCGTGCAGGATGAACAACAGGTCCATCGCCTTGGCGGCGACCGGGTTCAGCTCCAGAGGCTCGCTCGGCACTTCGTACATCATGTGCAGGAAGCGCGTGGTGTAGTCGAGGTTGTTGCGCGGGTAGCGCAGCGGCCAGCCGACTGAATGGCGGTAGCAGGCAGCGGCGATCGTCGGCACCTTGGCGATCAGTCGGATCGCGGCAAGACGGCGCTGCTCGGGATCCTCGAGGTCAAGGTCGTTGTGGTAGAAGCTCGCCATCGAGCCGAGCATGCCGACCAGCATCGCCATCGGATGCGCGTCATGGCGGAAGCCACCGAGGAAGCTCTTGTACGCCTCGTGCATCATCGTGTGATGCGTGACCTCGTGCTCGAAGCCGTCGAATTCGCCTGCGGTCGGCAGTTCACCGTTCATCAGCAGGTAGGCGACTTCCAGGAAGCTGGATTTCTCCGCCAGTTGCTCGATCGGATAACCGCGGTACAGCAGCACGCCCTCGTCGCCATCGATGTAGGTGATCGCCGACTTGCAACTCGCCGTCGCGGTGAATCCGGGATCGTAGGTGAAGCAGCCGGTCTCCTTGGGCAGCTTGGCGATGTCGATGCACGGCGCGCCCAGCACCGGATGCTGCACGGGCAGGTTGACGCTCTTGTCACCGACGGAAACGGTGGCCTGGTCGACGGCCGACGTGATCGGGGCGGATTTTTCGGTAACTGACACGCAGCACTCCTCTTGTCTTCATGGCGCATCGGTGTCCGCGACAGGAAGGGGGACAGGGAACGCGGCTTGGCCGCGACCCCGGATTATCTCACAGGGACTTTGAGTGCAGACTCGGACTTGTGGACAGGTGCCCGGACTCCGGCGCATCGGACGGGATCACCCACCGGGGGCGTCCAGAAACGACAACGGCCGCCTTTCGGCAGCCGTGGTCACAATGCTCGCCAGACCAATTACTTGGCGTAGCGCTTGCGGAACTTGTCCACGCGACCGCTCGTATCCATCAGCTTGTGCTGGCCCGTGTAGAACGGGTGCGTCGATGACGAGATATCGACCTTGATCAGCGGATATTCGTTGCCATCCTCCAACTTCACCGTCTCCTTGCTGCCAAGGGTCGAGCGGGTCAGGATCTGGAACTTCGTGGTGACGTCTTGGAATACCACTTCGCGGTATTCGGGATGGATGCCGGCTTTCATGGCACTCACATATTGATGCGGGAAAGAGCGGCAGTATAGCGGCCGAATCGGTGATGGGCAAGCCCGGCAGGCTGGTTGTTTTCAGCCCGCCGCCAGCGCCGCGCGGATCATGCCCTCGAAGCGGTGCTGGTCATAGCGCATCAGGATGCTGGCATTGTCCGCCCTGCCCTCCTGCCGCTGCCAGTCGACCACGGTGGCGCCTCGCGTGTGGCGGCCAGCCAGTTCCACGGCCACCGGCCGTTCGAGGACCTCCAGCGCGCCGTCGGGCTGCAACGCGTACGCCATCGCGAGGCCGTCGGCGCAATGCCAGTGGTCGCCGCGGCGGTCTGCGGACCACTCGCGGGTCCTGCGCGAAATCGCCTCGTAGAAGGCGGCGCGCGGCGACGCCGCCTGCAGCCACTCCAGCACCGCGTCGTGCAGCAGGCCGTGGCCGATCACCGCCTCCCAATCGGCCAGGTCGATACGCCCGCGCCCGAGCGAGCCGAACGCCTCGAACACAATGTGCGCCGCCTCCGGATCGAAGGCGATGTTGAACTCCGCGGCCGGACTGATATTGCCGTGCGCGGTGACCGCGCCACCCATGACCACGCAGCGCGCCACGCGTTGCGGCAGTGTCGGATCCAGCTTCAACGCCAGCGCGACGTTGGTCAGCGGCCCCAACGCGACCAGCAGCAACTTGCCGGCGTGTTCGTGCGACAGGCGCAGGATCGCCAGCGCGGCGTGTTCGGCCTGCGCCTGGCGTCGCGCGGCCGGATAGTTGATGTCTCCGAAGCCGTCGCGGCCGTGCACGTAGGCAGCGTCACGCGCCGGGTGCAGCAACGGCGCGGCGCAACCGGCGAACACCGGAACGTCGACCTCGGCGACCTCGCACAACTTGAGCGCATTGGCGACGGTGTACTCGAGGCCGACGTTGCCGGCGGCGATCGTCAACCCGACCACCTGGTGGCGCGGATCGTTGAACGCCATCAGCAGCGCCAGCGCGTCGTCAACGCCCGGATCGGTATCGATCAACAGGGGGATCTTGTCAGCCATCGGCTTTGCTTCCTGGGAATTGAAGGTCGTTTTCGCAAAGCGGGCCGCCATGCCGCGGCCGTCATGCGCCAGCGTACCGCGCCGCGCCGCCGATCCAGCGCAGGACGATACGCTCGGCAATCGCAGGCGATTCGACCAGCAGCCGTTCGCCCACTTCGTGCACGAGCGGCAGCAGGTCGGCATCGCGCGCCAGGTCGGCGACACGGAACGCGGCGAGCCCCGTCTGCCGCGTGCCCAGCAGTTCGCCCGGCCCGCGCAGCTGCAGGTCCCGTTCGGCGATTACGAAGCCATCGCTGGTCTCGCGCATCGTCTCCAGCCGTTGCCGGGCGAGGCCCGACAGCGGCGAGCGGTACAGCAGCACGCAGCTCGACGCCGCGCTGCCGCGACCCACCCGCCCGCGCAGCTGGTGCAGCTGCGCGAGGCCAAGGCGCTCGGCGTTCTCGATGATCATGAGCGACGCGTTGGGAACGTCGACGCCCACCTCGATCACCGTGGTTGCGACCAGCAGGTCGATCCCGCCACCCTTGAACGCGGCCATCGTCGCCTGCTTGTCCGCCGCTTTCATGCGACCGTGCACCAGCCCGATGCGCAGCCTTGGCAGCTGCGCGGTGAGCTCCTCGAACGTCGATTGCGCGGCTTGGGCGACGACCTCATCGCTGTCGTCGATCAGGGTGCAGACCCAGTACGCCTGGCGACCCTGGGCGCAGGCGGCACGGATGCGTTCAACCAGTTCCGGCCGGCGCTCGCCGCTGAGGGCGACGGTCTGCACCGGGGTGCGTCCTGGCGGCAGTTCGTCGATCGAGGACACGTCGAGGTCGGCGTACGCCGCCATCGCCAGCGTGCGCGGGATCGGCGTGGCCGTCATCACCAGCTGGTGGGGCACGATCCGCGAGTTCGCCTCGCCGTTTTCGTCCACGCCGCCGCCCGCGCCCTTGTCGCGCAGCGCGAGGCGCTGGTGCACGCCAAAGCGGTGCTGCTCGTCGACGATCGCCAGGGCGAGGTCGTGGAACGCGACGCCTGCCTGCATCAGCGCATGGGTACCGACCACCATCCGTGCCTCGCCCGACGCGACCTCGGCAAGCACCTGCTTGCGGGCGCGTCCGGTGACCTTGCCGGCGAGCCACGCCACGCGCACGCCGAGTGGCTCCAGCCAAGCGCGCAGGTTGCCCAGGTGCTGCTCGGCGAGCAGTTCGGTCGGCGCCATCAAGGCCGCCTGCTTGCCGGACTCGATCGCGAGCAGCGCCGCGAGCGCAGCGACCACGGTCTTGCCGCTGCCGACGTCG
>JBBRWW010000159.1:0-6104 GCA_038248955.1 Lysobacterales bacterium | reverse complement strand
CTTGCGCGCATAGTCGACCCCGATCGCGTCGAGCAGGCGGACCGACACCAGGTTGCGCGACCGCACCAGCGCTTCGCGCACGCGCATCGGGCCGGCGAACTTGCCGTCGTCGTTCTGCGGCCGCCACACGTGGCCACGGCGGTCCTGGAACACCACGGGTGCGTCAAGCACGATCGAGGCGGGGTTGAAGCCGCGCTCGAACGCCGCCGCATACAGAAACGGCTTGAAGCTGGAGCCCGGCTGGCGACGGGCCTGGGTGGCGCGATTGAATTTGTTGCCGGCGAAGCTGTAGCCGCCGGAGAGCGCGCGAAGCGCACCCGTCATCGGTTCCAGCGACACCAGCGCTGCCTGTCCCAGCGGTAATTGATCCAGCTGGTAGCGGGCCGCAATCGCCGTGGGCGGCGCAGCTGCGGTAGTGGCGACCGGGCTGGTGCCGACCTTCGCGGGCGCCTCGGCGCGGCTCACGCGCACCAGTTCGCCGCGCTTGAGGCTGCCCGGACTCACCCCGGCCCAGCCCTGTGTCGGTCCGAGACCGACCTCGCTGCCGTCTCCCAACACCAGCCGGGCCGTGCCACTGGCCGTGGAAAGCACGATCGCCGGTTGCAGGCCGGCCTGTGCAGGGATCCCGCGCAGGCGCAGGCGCGCGGTGGCGGCAGGTTCGTCGGCGGCGAGCTCGAAACGCTGCTCGACGCCATGCCAGCCATGGCGCCGGTCATAGGTCGCCAGTCCGTCGCGGATCGCCTTGTCGGCCGCGATCTGCAGCTCCGGGTCGATGGTGGTCGTGACGTGATAACCCTTGGTCAGCGCCTCCGGACCGTAGCGCGCGATCATTTCCTGGCGGACCATTTCGGCCACATAGGGCGCGTAGACCTCGACCGGCCGTTCGTGCGGACTGGCGTGCATCGGCGCAGCCTGCGCCTGGGCGGCCTCGGCCGCGCTGATGAAATGAAGCTCCGCCATCCGTTGCAGGGTGTAGTCGCGGCGTTCCTTGGCGCGTTCGGGGTTGCTCAGCGGGTTGCCGCTGGACGGAAACTTGGGGATGGACGCGAGCGAGGCCATCTCGTCCAGCGTGAGGTCGGCGGGCTTTCGTCCGTAGTAGAACTCGGCGGCGGCGCCGACACCGTAGGCCCGGTTGCCGAAGAAGCTCTTGTTGAGGTACAGCTCGAAGATCTCGTCCTTGCTCAGTTCGCGCTCCATGCGCATCGCCAGCAGCATCTCGGCCAGCTTGCGGGTGTAGCTGTACTCCGAGCTCAGGAAGAACTGCCGCGCGACCTGCTGGGTGATCGTCGAACCGCCGGGCACGCGCTTGGCATCGGTGGTGGCGAGCAGCCATACCGCGCGACCGATGCCCTTGGGGTCGATGCCGTGGTGCTGGTAGAAGCGCGAGTCCTCGATCGCGATGAACGCCTGTTTCAGCCGTGGCGGCACGTCCTCGATGTCGACCGGGTAGCGGCGGGTCTCGCCAAACAAGGCCATCAGCCGCCCATCGCGCGCATACACGTACATCGGCTCCTGCATCTCGACGTTGCGCAGCGTCTCCACGTCCGGGAGCTTGGGGGCGATGAGGAAGTACAGCGTGCCCAGCGCGATTGCGCCCAGCAGGACCAGAGCGGCGGACGCTATGAGCGCCCAGCGCAAGAGGCGGCGAAGTCGGGGCATTGACGCGAATTCCGATTGCGGGTTGTAGTGGGCGTGGAGTATAGATGACCCATGGGAATGGCCGCGCTCGACTACACGGGGGGCCTGGCAGCCGCGCCGGTCACTCCTGGATAAGGTGCTTTTGGTCGACCGGGGAGCGGCTTTTTTTTTGGCTAGGCCATCACGATTCCGAAACAAGTGGTTGCCAGCCCGTGAAAAGTCCGTTATTTAAGCGTGGTCACACAAAGTGCGTGTAAGCGCCTGTGGCAAGGGGAGAAAACTGTGGGTGTCATTACGAAAAGCCAGCCGGCCCTCGTCGGCGTGGATATCAGCTCGACGGCCGTGAAGCTGTTGCAGCTCTCGCGTTCGGGCAACCGCTACCGCGTCGAGCACTATGCGGTCGAGCCGCTGCCGCCCAATGCCGTGGTCGAAAAGAACATCGTCGAGGTCGAGGCGGTGGGCGAGGCGATCAAGCGCGCGGTGGCGCGTTCGGGCACGCGGGCAAAGTACGCGGTCGCCGCAGTGGCGGGGTCGTCGGTGATCACCAAGCTGATCCCGATGCCAGCCGACCTCGACGACGATGAGCTCGAGGCGCAGGTCGAACTCGAGGCGGTCAACTACGTGCCGTACCCGATCGAGGAAGTGAACCTCGACTTCGAGGTGGTCGGCCCGATGCCGAACAGCCCCGACACGCTGCAGGTGCTGCTGGCGGCGTCGCGGTCGGAGAACGTCGAGGTGCGAGCCTCGGCGATCGAACTCGGCGGCCTGATTCCGAAGGTCATGGACGTGGAGGCTTTCGCGATCGAGAACGCGTTCGCCCTGCTGGCCGAGCAGCTCAGTGCGCCTCGCGACGGGCTTGTTGCGTTGATCGACTCCGGCGCCACCATGACCACGCTCAACGTGCTGCGCAATGGCCGCACCATCTACAGCCGCGAGCAGGTATTCGGCGGCAAGCAGCTCACCGACGAAGTGATGCGCCGTTACGGCCTGAGCTACGAGGAGGCCGGCCTGGCCAAGCGCCAGGGCGGGCTTCCGGAAAGCTACCAGGCCGAAGTGCTCGAGCCGTTCAAGGAAGCGATGGTCCAACAGGTCAGCCGCTTGCTCCAGTTCTTCTATGCCGGCAGCGAATTCAATCGCGTCGACCAGATCGTCATCGCCGGGGGCTGCGCGTCCATTACGGGCATCGGTCCGATGGTCGAGGAGCAGTTGGGCGTGCCTACCCTGATCGCCAACCCGCTCGCGCACATGACCCTCGGCCCGCGGGTACAGGCGCATGCGCTTGCGCAGGACGCCCCGGCGCTGATGATTGCCTGCGGCCTTGCCCTGAGGAGCTTCGACTGATGGCACGCATCAACCTGCTTCCGTGGCGCGCCGAACGGCGCAAGCAGCGTCAGAAGGAGTTCGGGGTGATGCTCGGCGTGGCCGCGATCGCCGCGGTGGCGCTGTCGTTCCTGATCATCACCTTCTACAACGGCCAGATCAGCGGTCAGAACGAGCGCAACGCCTTCCTGACCGGGCAGATCACCCAGCTCGACCAGCAGATCACCGAGATCGAAGAGCTCGACAAGAAGAAGGCCAAGCTGCTCGCCCGCAAGGAAGTCATCGAGCAACTGCAGGCCAACCGCTCGCAGATGGTGCATCTGTTCGACTCGCTGGTGCGCACGATCCCCGACGGCGTCGCGCTGACCTCGATCAAGCAGGACGATGTGATATTGACGCTGGAAGGGCGCGCGCAGTCCAACGCCCGGGTCAGTACCTACATGCGCAGCCTGGAAGGTTCGGGCTGGATGACCAACCCCGAACTGGCGATCATCGAGGCGAAGGGAACCGACAAGGGGCTGCCTTATGAATTCAGGCTGCAGGTCAAGCTAGCCAATCCGAACGCCGCCAAGGACGAGGATGGCGATGGCGTTCCAGATGCGCCCGCCGCCCCTGCCACCACGCCTGACGCCGCGGCGCCCGCCATCGAACCAGCCAGTCCGGCAGCCGCACCCGTGGATGCTGCACCGCCCGCAGCCCCCGCTGCCGCGCCCGCCACCGGAGGATCCGAGTCGTGAGTACGAAAAAGTTCTCGGTCAAGGACCTCGATTTCAACAACATCGGCTCGTGGCCACAGAAGGCCAAGCTCGTATTCGCCGCGATCATCGCCCTCGTCATCGTCGGCCTGGCGTGGTACCTGTTCGTCAGCGACCAGCGGAGCGAACTCGAAGGGCTGGAACAGAAGGAAGCGGAACTGCGCGGTGAGTTCGAGACCAAGCAGGGCCGCGCCGCGAACCTCGAGCCGCTCAAGCAACAGCTCGCCCAGATGGAGCAGCAGCTGCAGCAGATGCTGCGCCAGCTGCCGAGCAAGACCGAGATGCCCGACCTGATCGTGGACATCTCGCAGACCGCGCTCGCGACCGGCATCTCCAACGAGTTGTTCCAGCCGGGACCAGAACAGCCGAAGGAGTTCTACGCCGAGAAGCCGATTGCGCTGCGGATGGTGGGCACCTATCACCAGTTCGGTGCCTTCGTCAGCGGGGTGGCATCCCTGCCACGCGTGGTGATCATGACCATGCACGACATATCCCTGAAGCCACGCGACACCGGCAAGGACGGCAAGATCACCGCCAACAGCGCGCTGGAGCTTGCCGGCACGGTCAAGACCTACCGCTACCTGGATGAAGAGGAAATGTCGGAACAGCAGGCAGCGAGCGATGCGGCCGCCAAGAAGGGGGGAACCTGACATGCACGGTCCACGCCTTTTGAGCGCGCCTCGTACCGTCCTGCTGCTGGTGATGACCCTGACGCTGGGACTCACCGGGTGCAGTCGGAGTATCACCAGCACGCCTGGCAATGCCCCCAATCTGGAAACGTTCGTGGCCGAAGTGAAGGCCCGGCCTGCGCCACCGCTGGACCTGCTGCCGGTGATGCAGCAGTTCGAGACCTTCGAATACAACGCGCAGTCGCTGCGCGATCCGTTCAGTGCAGCGTTCGCCGATCAGGGCAACAGCAGTGGCCCGCGTCCGGATTCGGCGCGTCGCAAGCAGACTCTCGAGCAGTTTCCACTCGACAGCCTCGACATGGTCGGCACGCTGGGTACCGGCGGCAACCTGGTCGGGCTGGTGATGGCACCTGACAAGGTGACGTATCGCATACGGCCGGGCGCCTACATGGGTCAGTCCGACGGTCGCGTGACCGCGGTATATGAAGATCGCATCGAATTGGTGGAACTGGTGCCGGACGGCGCGGGTGGGTGGCTGGAGCGTCCGGCAACACTCGCGTTGGAAGATCAATGATTAAGGGGATAGCACGATGACCGACTTCAACGCCAAACGCTCGCGGCCTGCCCGGCGCCCCCTGACCTTGCACACCGGTGCCGGACTGGCGATCGGGCTGGTTGCCGCGATGAGCGCGGTGCATGCAGGTGCGCCGGCATCCACTGGCGCCCTGGCACCGGGTTTCGTCGCCCAGGCGGCACCGGCAATCAGCACCGATCCGGCCAAGCAGTTGCCCGGGGCAATCTCGGTGTCCAACATCGATTTCAAGCGCGGCGACGGTGGCGCAGGCCGGTTGACGCTGCGTTTCAGCGGTGAAGGCGCAATGCCGGACCTGCGGACCCAGGGCTCGACCGTCTTCATCGACGTCGGCAACGCGCAGTTGCCGGGGAACCTGCAGAAGCCGCTGAATGTCACCGACTTCGCCACCCCGGTGCAAAGCATCGATGCGCGCGCCACCGGCAACGGCACCCAGTTGGTGCTGAACACCAGCGGCGCGTTCGAGTCGATGGCCTACCAGTCCGGCCGCGACTACGTCGTCGAGATCGTGCCGCGTGCCAGTGCCAAGCGTGCGGGCGGCAGCGCCTCCGCGATGGGTCAGTCCAGCGCCACGACCAGCACCACGGCCCGCGCCTACGGCGGCCGCCCGGTCACGTTCAACTTCCAGGACGTGCCGGTGCGCACCGTGCTGCAGCTGATCGCCGAGGAATCCAGCCTCAACATCGTCGCCTCCGACACCGTCCAGGGCAACGTGACCCTGCGCCTGGTCAACGTGCCGTGGGACCAGGCACTGGATGTCGTCCTGCAGGCCAAGGGCCTGGACAAGCGCCGCAGTGGCAACGTTGTGTGGATCGCGCCGCAGGCCGAGATCGCCAAGTACGAGCAGGACAAGGAAGACGCCCGCATCGCGATCGACAACCGCGGCGAGCTGGTGACCGAGTACGTGCAGATCAACTATCACAACGCGGTTCAGATCGCCAAGCAACTGACCGAGGCCAAGGGCATCGGTGGTGGTGGTGGCGGCCAGAGCGGTGGCGCTGGCGGTGCGTCCAATGACACCGGGTTCCTGTCCTCGCGAGGGCGCCTGGTCGCCGACGAGCGCACCAACACGCTCATGATCAGCGACATCCCGAAGAAGCTGGTACAGATGAAGGAACTGATCCGCGTGATCGACCGCCCGGTCGACCAGGTGCTGATCGAGGCCCGCGT
>JBBRWW010000158.1:0-6105 GCA_038248955.1 Lysobacterales bacterium | reverse complement strand
CTTGCATCCGGGGGCCAGAGCCAGTCACTGCGCATGCAGTGAGGCAAAGGGACAACAGGGGCGCGGAAAGATTCATAGCGGCCTAACGCCTGAATTAAGCCGAACCGCGAAGCGGTTTCGGCTTGAATGAATTGTTAGGGCCCGCCGACATTACTTGCGGGTCATTGGTACGAAACGAGCGACATATTTTAGAAAGGCAGGTTGATAGGTATTGAAAGCGGCAACCGAATCAGCGCTCAAAACAATGACAAAATTTGTAGTAGGACCCTCAAGGTAGGCGACCAATTCTTCGCGTCTGCCTGGGGCATTGCTAAAGCGGACTAAAATATAACGGTATTTGCCCGCATTTCTTGGAGTGTGAACCGCTGACACCAGTGATTTTGGCGATGACTTTTTGAATCGTGCTTGCTCGTCATTCGCGAAAGCTTTGAGCCCAGCCGGAACTTTGTCACTGACGGTCACGTAGATGATGGCGTTGGCTTTGGCGAAGCCTTGCTTAGCCGGCCAAAGCGTAGTTGCTGTTCCATTCAAGCTTTGGTCGCCGCAGGCGCTGTTCCATTCTGCAGGAGCGTCTGACAGAAATGCCCAATCCGAGCCGTAAACAATGCCGCATGCAGTGGCGGGACCTGAAAGGCCCATGAGTAACACCAACGCTAGGGCAAAGCGGATTTGCGCACTTGCCATGGATGAATCTCCTTGAATTATGGTGCGGGCCCTAACGCTTAGTCGGCCCCTGATTTGGGACGGTATCTGCATGGTCGGGAGTCGGGGTGGTGCGGTCAATAGGAAAAAGCCTACGTTGAATCAACGGTTTGGCCGATAGGAGGGGTGATTGGGGAAGCCGATGCTGTGGCGTTATACGGCTCGGGTGGGGTGGTATGCGTTATGACTCTGAAAGTGGGGCGGTATCTTCGCGCTCTGGTGCGGCGAAAGCTGTCAATTCGGCGCCCGTCCGGTTGCTCGACCAGCTGCGTGCGCAGTGCCGTCTTCGGCATTACAGCGTCCGGACCGAGCGGGCGTACCTGTACTGGAACCGCCGCTTCATCCTCGCCAACGACAAGCGCCATCCGCGCGCGATGGGGGTGTCCGAGGTGGAGGCGTTCCTGTCGCACCTGGCTACGCATGACAAGGTCGCCGCCAGCACCCAGAACCAGGCGCTGTCGGCACTGCTGTTCATGTACCGGAAGGTGCTGGGGATCGAGTTGCCGTGGATGGAATCGGTGGTGCGGGCGAAGCGGCCGCAGCGCATCCCGGTGGTGTTGTCGCGCGACGAGGTGGCGCGTCTGCTGACGATGCTGGAGGGCGGGCCGTGGCTGATGGCCGCGCTGCTGTACGGCACCGGGATGCGGCTGATGGAATGCCTGCGGTTGCGGGTCAAGGACGTCGACTTCGAGCGCACCGAGATCTGCGTGCGCAACGGCAAGGGTGGCAAGGATCGCCGGGTGCCGCTACCGAAACGGTTGCGCGAGTCGCTTTCCGACCGCCTGCAGCGGGTGCGGATCGTGCATGGCCAGGACGTGGCCGACGGCCATGGCCGGGTGTGGCTGCCGCACGCCTTGGCGCGCAAATATCCCAATGCGGCTGCGGAGTTTGGCTGGCAATACCTGTTCCCCGCGCCCCGCCGTTCGATCGATCCGCGCAGCGGCGAAGTCCGGCGCCACCACGTCGACGAGGGCACGCTGCAGCGGGCGGTCAAGTCCGCCCGCGTGGCCGCCGGGATCGACAAGCCGGCCAGCTGCCACACGCTGCGGCATTCGTTCGCGACCCACCTGCTGGAGTCCGGGCACGACATCCGCACGGTGCAGGAGCTGCTGGGCCACAAGGACGTGGCGACCACGCAGATCTACACCCACGTGCTGGGACGCGGGGCGGGCGGGGTGTTGAGTCCGCTGGACCTGTGATGGGCGCGCATCGCCTCGGCGATTGGGCGCGATGGTTTCTGGCGTGGTGCTGGGGCGCGGGCGGCATTCGCTTGCGGTATCCGCAGCCGTGCGCGGCGCCGGCGCAGGCCCTCGGCGGCGGTTTGCACGGCGCCGAAGGCACCTGCCACGGCATGCGCGGGCGCCATTCGCAGCCAGTGGCGACGTTGGCACACGCCATCGGCCGCCGGGTCACGTGCTGCGGTGTTGGCGTTCACCGCACGTTTGCCGGCTTGTGGATGCGGGACCGGATCGCGCGTCGACCGCAGGCGACCGAATCGGCCCGCGTTACTCCGCGACCGCCGGGGCTTCCGCGACCAGCCCCATCTCGGCGCTGGTCATCAGCCGCTCGATGTCGAGCAGGATCAGCATGCGCTCGTCGAGCGTGCCCAGGCCGGTGAGGAACTTGCGGTCGATGGTGGCGCCCATCTCGGGCACCTCGCGGATCTGCCCGGGGCCCAGGCGCGCGACGTCGGAGACGCTGTCGACGACCATGCCAACCACGCGTTCGCCGACGTTGAGCACGATCATCACCGTCAGCGCGGTGTAGTCGGCGGCCAGGTTGAACTTCAGGCGCATGTCGATCACCGGCACGATGATGCCGCGCAGGTTGATCACGCCCTTGATGTAGTCGGCCGCCTCGGGCAGCCGGGTGACGGAGTCGTAGCCGCGGATCTCCTGCACCTTGAGGATCTCCACGCCGTACTCCTCCTCGCCCAGGGCAAACGTCAGGTATTCCTCGCTGGCGTCGTCGGCGTGCGGCATGCCGGCATGGCCGGTGGCGAGGGCGGCGGACGGGTTGGCGGACTGGTTGGCAGACATGGGACGGTGCCTTCGGATGCGTTGGATGGGGTCGGGCGTTGCGATGGCGTCCGGTGCGGCGCGCTCAGGCGGCGGCCGTCACGCCGCCTGCCGGCCGGTGGCCTGGGACAGGCCGGCGGGATCGATGATCAGCGCGACGCGGCCGTCGCCGAGGATCGTCGCGCCGGACACGCCGGTCACGCGGCGGTAGTTGCTTTCCAGGTTCTTGACCACGACCTGTTGTTGGCCGAGCAGTTCGTCGACCTCCAGCGCCAGGCGCCGGCCGTCGCTTTCCACCAGCACCGCGATCGGCGTCGGTGGCGGCGTGCCGGCGGCGCGGGTCGCGGCGGGCAGGCCGTACTGGCTGGCCAGGTTCAGCAGCGGCACGTAGTCGCCGCGCACGTGCAGCACGCGGGTGTCGCCGGCGATCATGTGGACGTCGGCGTCGGTGAGCTGCAGCGACTCGATCACCATGCTCAGCGGCACGATGAACACCTCGTCGCCGACCGCGACCGACATGCCGTCGACAATCGCCAGCGTCAGCGGCAGGCGGATCGAGACGGTGGTGCCGCGGCCGGACTGGCTGCGGATCTCGACCTGGCCGCCGAGCGCGGCGATGTTCTTCTTGACCACGTCCATGCCGACGCCGCGGCCGGACAGGTCGGTGAGGGTATCGACGGTGGAGAATCCCGGCGCGAACACCAGGTCCCAGACCTGTGCGTCGCTGGGGTTTTCCGGCACCGCCAGGTTGCGTTCTTTGGCCTTGCGCAGGATCCGCTCGCGGTCGAGGCCGCGGCCGTCGTCGCCGATCTCGATCACGATATGGCCGCCCTGGTGCGCGGCCGACAGCGTCAGCGTGCCGGTCTCGTCCTTGCCCGCGGCGCGGCGGTCGGCCGGGGTTTCCAGGCCGTGGTCGATCGCGTTGCGCACCAGGTGCACGAGCGGGTCGACGATCTTCTCGATCACGCCCTTGTCCAGTTCGGACTGCTCGCCGCTGGTGCGCAGGTGGACCTTCTTCTCGAGCCGGGTGGCGAGGTCGCGGACCATGCGCGGGAATCGGCTGAACGCGAATTCCACCGGCAGCATGCGCACGCCCATCACCGATTCCTGCAGGTCGCGGGTGTTGCGCGCGAGCTGCTGCAGGCCGGCGAGCAGCGCCTCGTTGGCGACCGGGTCGAGCGATTCGGAATGCTGGCGCAGCATCGACTGGGTGATGACCAGTTCGCCCATCAGGTTGATCAGCGCGTCGACCTTGGCCACGGCGACGCGGATGGAGTTGTCGGCGTCGCTGGTGCGGCGGCCGGCCGGCGGGCCACCGTCGCTGGGCGCACCGTCGACCATCGAATCCTCGCCCGGCGCGGAGATCGCGGCGGGAGTGGCGCCGGCGGATTCGATCGTCAGTTCGCACTCGCCATCGACCCAGGCGAACGCCTCGTCGATCGCCGCGCGCGATACGGCGGCCGGCAGGGTCAGGTCCCAGGCCAGGTAGGCCTGCAGCGGGTCCATCTGCGCGAATGGCGGCAGGCCCGCATCGAGGCAGGTCGCGGCGAGTTCGCCATGGCTGGCCAGCTCGCGCAGGATCCGCAGCGGATCGTTGCCGGTCATGAACATCGACGCCGCCGGCGCGAAGCCGATGCGCCAGTCGCCGGCGGGCGCGGCGGCAACCGCGGCTTCGGCCGGCAGGGAACTGGGCGCAGCGCCTGCGGCTCCTGCCAGCAACCGGTCCAGGCCGGCGCGCGCCTGCGCCAGCGCTGCGTGATCGACGGGGCTGCCGTGTTCGCAGGCGCCCAGCAAGGCGTGCAGCACGTCGACCGACGCGAGCAGCGCGCCGATCGCGCCCGAATCGAGCACGCGGCGGCCGCTGCGGGCCTCCTCGAGCAGGGTTTCCAGCAGGTGGGTGAGGTCGGTGACGGCGGTGAAGCCGAACGTCGCCGCGCCGCCCTTGATCGAGTGCGCGGCGCGGAAGATCACGTGGATGGTCTCACCGTCGCCGCTGGCGCCGCTGGCGCCGCTGTCACCAAGCGCCTCCAGCGCGAGCAGGCCGCTCTCCATCGCGTCCAGGCCCTCGCGGCTCTCCTCGAAGAACGCGGCGTGGAAGCGGGACATGTCCATGGATTAACCGAGCACCTTGCGTACGGTGGCCAGCAATTGTTCGGGATCGAACGGCTTGACCAGCCAGCCGGTCGCGCCGGCGGCCTTGCCTTCCATCTTCTTGTCGCCGGCCGACTCGGTGGTCAGCATCAGCAGCGGGGTGAACTTGTAGGCCGGCAGCTGGCGCAGCTCGCGGATCAGGGTGATGCCGTCCATGCGCGGCATGTTGACGTCGGTGACCACCGCGTCGAAGCGCTGGGTGCGGGCGATGTCGAGCGCGGCCTGGCCGTCCTCGGCCTCGCGCACGGTGTAGCCGCCGGAGGTCAGCGCGAACGCGACCATCTGCCGCATGGAGGTGGAATCGTCGACGATCAGCAGTTGCGCGCTCACGCGGGTTCTCCGTTGGGGTCGCGGCACTCGACGCGGTCGCGTGCGCTCGGTTGTCCCGCAGCCGCGGCGCGGGTCGGGATGAGGGTGGAAGCGGTGGTGCGGGTGGCTTTCATGTCACGCCGGCTCCGGCGCCGGCGACGCGTCGACGCCGAGGCTGATCGCCAGCGCGGCCAGGCGCGCGGCGGCGGCGAGGGTCGGCGAGGCGAGGGTGACGGTGGTCTGGCGGCCGCTGGCGGCGCGGTCGCGGACGAACGCGTGCAGCAGTTGCAGGCCGGCGGCGTGTACGCGCTCGACGCGGTCGCCGGCCAGCGCCAGCGGCGCGTCGTCGTCCAAGTGCGGCTGCAACGCCGCCTGCAGGTCGGCGACGGATTCAATGCCAAGGTCGGGTTGCAGGGAGATCTGGTTCATGGCGGTGGGCCGCAGGCGAGGGGTTTCGTTTGAATTAACGGCGCCGCGCGGCGCGACTTGAGCGGGTCGTTGCGCGCTGCCCGCAGGGCGCTGCGATGGGCGCGGCGACGGGGGCTCTCGTACCAGGCGTTCGGGCGGTCGGGGGCGGCGCGCTGGGCGGTTGCTGGCAGGCGCGTCGCCGGTAGCCGGGCCAGGGTGGCTTTGGTGCGGCGGTTGCCGCCTGGGCTGCTCAGCCGAACAGCGCGTTCGCATCGAGCAGCACCGTCGGCGCCACGCCGACGCGGGCGATGCCGACGATCGCGCCCGGATCCCTGCTGGCCAGTGGCGGCTCGATGCGCTCGCGGCCCAGGGTGACGACGTCCTCGACCGCGCTGACCAGCACGCCGATCATCTCGTCGTCGCGCTCCACGACCACGATCCGGCTGCGGTCGTCGCCGTGCACGCAGCCGGCCTGCAGCCACTGGCCGAGGTCGAGCACCGGCACGATGCGGCCGCG
>JBBRWW010000157.1:0-6240 GCA_038248955.1 Lysobacterales bacterium | reverse complement strand
GCGCGCAGTGCATCGAGGTCGGCCCGGTCAACGCCAGCATCCACCAGGTCGACGAGCACGTGCTGGTCGCCGACCTGCAGGCCCTGCCGGATCTGTATCTCGCCCTGATCGAGCGCCTGCTCGCCTAGCGGTGGCTTGTGGCCACGAGCGCGCGCGCCGGCGGTCGCAAGCCACGGCGCGTAGCCGTGGTCTGCACTACATGTCGGCCGACACCTGGCCGCCGCTACCTCGATGGTGCTCCTGCGCTCGGCGACAGCCGCAACGTGTGCTGCGTCGCGCCCGGCAGGAACGGGGTCGGTCGCCCATGCACCCAGTCGTCGTGGCCGGCGCCCCAGTACGGCGACAGCGGATGGCCGCTCTGGCCGCCGGGCATGTGGATGCTGCCGTCGGCCTCGTGCCCCGGTGACACCACCATGCGCTCGGACGCACCGAAGTCGGGTCCCTGCACCCGTGGCATCGCGGTGTCGCCCGGCAGGGGTTCAAACGGCATGCACAGCGCGCCCTTGGCGAATGCCGGCAGCGCGCCGGCGAGCGGGTGGCAGATGTTTGCGGTGTTGCGCTCGCCCCAGCTGCGTTCGGACAGCGCGCCCTGGGGTTTGAGCTCGTCGCGCACGTCGCCGGCGGCGGCTTCCAGCAGCGCGTCCCAGCTGGCGTAACCGGCGGGCAGCAGGTGCGGTGGGCGTTGCGCGAGCAGCGGCCAGACCACGCCCTCAAGTTGCGGCAGTGCCGGCATCACGAAGTCGGCGCCCAGCGCCGCGCGCGCCGGCGCGGTCAGTCCTTCGGCAATGCGGTCGTGCACCTTCAACCGCCAGGCGCGCACCAGCCGGTAGCTTGCCGATGAAGTGGTGGCGCGCGCCGGCCACTGCGTGCTGGCGGCGGCAAGTTCGCCCAGCGCCGGCGAATGCGTGCGCGCGGCGCTGTCGCGCAGCAGCTGCCACCAGCGGCGCAGGAACACCGTGCGGTCGTCGAGCTGGATCGCCAGCAGGTCGCGTTCGTCGAACCGTTCGCGGGCGAACAGGTCGTTGCGGATCTGCTGCGCGCGCGCGCCGAGCACGTAGCCGCCATCGCCGATGCGTTGCAGCGCCGCGCCATCGACGACGCGGCTGTTGGCGGTCCAGGCGCGGCCTGATGGGGGATCGACCAGCCGCGGCGCGCCGCGGGTCAGCAGCATCCAGGGGCGGCAGGTCGCAGGGGCGGCGGCGGTGTCGCCTGCGACGCCGACCGGTTCGTCGCCGGGACAGCCGGGCGCGCGATCGGGCAGCGGGCCCAGCAGCCGCCAGGCGATGCGACCGTGTTCGTCGGCGATGAGCAGGTTCTGGGCCGGGATCGCGACGTGGTCGGCGACCGCGATCGCCGCATTCAAAGAGGGCGCCCAGGCGAAGTCGACCAGGTCCAGCGACACCGAGCGCGGCAGGTGCGCGGCCCAGCGCAGCGCGAACGTGCTGCCATCAGGGTCGCGATGGATGATCGGCCCCCACGGCGTCGACGCGACCTCGAACAGCGTCGGCGCGGCGCCGGCGACCTCGATCCGCTCGACAGCGGTAGTGATCTCGCCGCAGGTGGGGGGCCGTGTTGCCGGCGCGGCCGGCGCGCCGCAGCCGGGTTGCCGCTGCCAGTCCAGCCAGTCACCATAGCTGTTGGTAAAGGCCCACGCGACGTGGCCATTGCTGCCGACCACCACGGCCGGCAGGCCGGGCAGGGTGAAGCCACCGACATCGACCCGGCCGCCGGGCGCGCGCGGGTCGGGGTAGCGCAGTTGGGCGCGGAACCAGATGTTGGGTGCGCGCAGGCCCAGATGCATGTCATTGGCGACGATCGCGCGGCCATCGCGGGTCAGTCGGCCGGCGACGGCGAAGTTGTTGCTGCCCACCTCGCGCGGCTCGGGCAGGCGCAATGCGACGGGCGAGGGTGCGGCCGGCAGCCGGCGCAGGTCCACCTGGGTGGCATCGGGCAACACCGCGTCGCCGCGCGACGTGCCTGCCATCGGCGCGTCCCAGCGGCTGCCGTCGTGGCCGAGCAGCGCGAACAGTGCCGGCGGCAGGTGCGGCTTGATCCGCCACAGCGCCAATTCGCGTGCGTTGGTCGAATCCTGCAGGTCGAAGTACATCGCATAGGCCACCAGCGGCGTGTCCGCCGCCTGCCACGGCTGCGGCCGCGTCCGCAGCAGCAGGTAGGGCCACGGCCGCACCTTGAGGCCGGCCAGTCCGGCGTTGACGCCCTCGGTATAGGCCTGCAGCAGCGGCAGCTTGTCGCCGGCGATCATGGCCAGGTCGCGCGTCGCGCGTGCGCGCATCCGGTGCAGGCGATGCTGCTTGTCGAGTTCCAGCGCGCGCGGGCCGAACAGCGCCGCCAGTTCGCCGGCGGCGCTGCGCCGCATCAGGTCCATCTCGAAGAAACGCTCCTGCGCGTGCACATAGCCCAGCGCGCGCATGGCGTCGCGCTCGTTGGCCGCGTCGATGGTGACCACGCCCAAGGCATCGCGTTGCACGGTCGCCGGCGCGGACAGCCCCGCCAGGCCCAGCTCGCCATCGATCCGCGGCACGCTGCCGCGCATCATCCACCAGGCGGCCAGGACCGCGATCGACAGCAGCAGCACCAGCGCGATCGCGCCGCGTTTGATCCATCGGGCCATGCATCGTCTCCGTGGTAAGTGTCGCGCCAAGCAGCGAACCGGGCCGGCCGCGCCAACGTTTCATCCCTGCGCGCAGCATGGCTTGCGGGCGGCCCTTTTAGCCACCACGATCGGTTCATGAGCTTCCGGCCGACCCGCGCCTGCTTCGCCGCCAACCCCGCGTTGGGTGGCGCCGGGCTGCACGCGTTCACGGTCAATCGCAATCGCAACCATGACGCCAGCCGTCCGCAGGCCGGCGACTAGCGCGCAATTCCAGCGCTGATCGTTCTCTCCGGCCTGCACTGCAAAGGGCTGGCTTTCTTTTTTTGGTGGCACCGTCTCGACGCGCTGTACAACTTCGACTGCCTGCGCGCCAACAAGTCGATGATGGCCTGGGGCGTCGAGCCGCGCGTGCCATTCCTGGGCGTCGAGTTCCTCGACGTGGCGATGCGCATGGATGCGCAGGCCAGGATGATCGTCAAGGGCGGGGCGGGGGAAACACGCGGCGCCGGCGCTGGCGTCGGTCTCGCAGCCGGAGCCGGGACCGAGGCCGGGTCAGCCTACGGGACTGCGCCCGACGGCCGCCGCGCGATCGAGAAAGCGGTGCTGCGCGAAGCGTTCGAGGGCTACCTGCCCGACGAGATCCTGTGGCGGCAGAAAGAGCGGTTCAGCGATGGCGTCGGCTAAGGCTGGATCGACGGCCTCAAGGCCCACGCAGAGGCGCAGGTCAGCGACCGCGAGTTAGCCGCCGCCAGTCGCTTCCCGCTCAACCCGCCGCAGACCAAGGAGGCGTGCCTGTACCGCCGCATTTTCGAGGCCAGCTTCCCCGGCGCGGCCTGCGCGGCGACCGTGCCCGGCGGCAAGTCGATCGCGTGTTTGTCGCCGGCCGCGATCGCCTGGGACGCGTCGTTCGCCAACGCCGCCGACCCGTCGGGATGGGCCATCACGGGCGTGCATCAGTCGGCACTGGCAAACGGGTAAGCCTAAGCACCCTCTCCCCCTTGGGGGAGAGGGTGGGGGTGAGGGCGCTCGCCAAGCCAGAAACCTCGCGGCCGCACCAACCAGGCGCATCCACGCCGCTACGACCGCCACACGCGCCGCGGCGCGCGCCATCCATGCCGCTTTTTTCGCCATCGATGCCACTGCGAACCGCATCGGTGCCGTTAACACCGCCACGCATGCCGCCCGGACCGGCATCGTCGCCGCTTTTTTCCCCGTTGATGCCGATCGCGACCGTGACGTTGCCCCGTAAAGGGGCATCGCTGGCGCTGGCAACCGCAGGCCAGTCGCGCCGCGCATCGCCGTCGCCCCCTCGTGGTGCAACGCCCGAGCAATCGGATGGGCCGGGAGCTGGGGCTTGCGGCGGCGGCGAGCTTCGACCCGGTGGATGGCCATGGTGACGCCGCGGTCAAGCCGGCGGCGCGCCTCGCGGACATGAACGGATGACTTACCGTAAACGTTTGGTTAAAAGCCGGTTCACCCTCGGAGTCACAAGGTCGGACCGTGCCTGCCGTGTGCAGGCAATCCAAGGAGAACCCTCATGTCCACCCTTTCCCGTTGGCTCGCCCCGGTCGTGCTGGTTGTCGGTTTCGGCGCGGCGGCCTTGGCGCCGGTCCCGGCGCAAGCCCAGTCCGGCAACGACCTGGCTCGCGTGCTCGTCGATGTCGCCGATGTGGTGTTTCGCAATGGCACGCCGTACTACGGCCAGGACGGCCAGTATGGACAGCGCGACCAGTACGGTCAGTACGGCCAGGATGACCGCCTGATCGTCGTCCCCGACCGCTACGGCCGCCCGGTGTACTACCGTCAGGTGGCGCGACAGTCGCAGTTCGATCCGCGGTCGCGTTACACCGACGTCAAGTGCAACAAGCATGGCAAGTGCAAGGCCAAGGGCCAGCACTATTACGACGCACGCTACGACCGCCGCGAAGATCACCACGACAATCGCTATTACAGCTACGACCGCGATGATCGGCGTGACCGCGATGACGACCGCGACGACGATCGCGACTGAGCCGCTGTTGACCAGCCAGTGACCCGCTGGTCGTAACGAATGCGGTGACGGCATCGGTGACCCCGGTGCCGTCATCGTTTTGGGTGCGGTGAAACCCGTAGCGCGGATCCCCTGCAGCCACGGCCGGCCCCGCGACCCCGGGTATGGGCTGCGCAGACCGCGGGATGGTCGAAGGGCTGCTACACCGGCTGTCGACGCCCTCGCGGCTATTGGGGAGACACGCGATCACGCCATGGCTCGGGACCGCCGCGACATGGTTCCACCACGGATGCCCGGATCGGGCGCACGCCTCTATCGAAGATGGACCCGGGTAGGGACGGCGCACCGAGACTCGTCGTCGCAACGGTTCACGCGCGCCGAACGCACGCTGCAACGTCCAGGCAAAAAGCCGCATCGCTGCGGCTTTTTGCGTGAGTCCTGCAAGCGGCTTCGCAACCCCGCTCCCTTGGGCGCGAGCGGGGCAGCGGGGAGGGCAAGTGACAGCGGTGCAGCGGCGCAACCCACCTCGCGCCGGGTTCCTACCAGGGCTCGATCAGGATCCGGTCAGGCCCCGGTGGTCTCCACCGCGCGCGTGGTCTTGACGAAGCGCGCGCCCAGTTCCTTCACCAGTCCTTCCAGGCCCTGGTTGCGGCCGGCGCGCTTGAGCAGCGCATAGCCGTCCAGCGCACACTGCATCACATCGCTGCCCAGCACCGCCTCGGTGTCGCTGGCGCGCTCGGCCAGGCGCTGCAATCGCTGCAGGCGCGGACGCAACGCATCCAGCGCCGCCAGGTCGGCCAGCGATTCGCCCAGCTTCAGGCTCGGCGGCACCACCTGCGGGTTGTGCGCCAGTGCGCTGAGCGCCTGCCGGCAAAACGCTTCGGACTTGTCGCCCATGCGACTGAGCTTGCGCCGCTGCGCCTGGGGCGATGGCGATCTCCCGGCGTCGTCGAATCGCGCCGGGCTGAACAGTCCAATGGCGTTTCCGGCCCCGTATACATGGCCTATACCCACGTCGAGCGAGGCTTTCGGTCCACCAATCAGCGAGGAGTAGACCATGGCGCGGGACATTCTGAAGACCCTGAAAGCGGAACACGATGCCTTGCACGCGTTGTTTGCCGACCTGGAGGAGACCACCGATCGCGGCGTCAAGACGCGGGCCGATCTGCTGGGCCGGATCGAGGCCTCGCTTATTCCCCATGCGAAATGGGAAGAGAAGGTGTTCTACCCGGCGTTCAAGCAGCGCGCAGACCGCGATGGGTTGAAGACGCACGCCGAAGCACTGGCTGAACACCACGCCGTCGAGAACAGTGTGATCCCTGAAGTGCATGCCGCGGATCCCGGCACGCCGGAGTTTGCCGGTCGTACCAAGGTCTTCGGTGAGTTCATCGACCACCACGCGAAAGAAGAGGAAAAGACCATGTTCAAGATGGCCCGCGAGCTGTTTTCCGTGGAAGAGCGCTCGCAGTTCGATGAGCAATACGAGGCGTGGAAGCAGTCTGACGAGGCAAGCAGTCTGGTCGCGGCCGAGAAAGCCAAGGCCAGCTTCAAGGGTGCCGTGAAGTCCCTGGTGAGCTGATTGTCGGAAGCCGCTTCGTACCGGGTCGGCCAGCGGTTTGACGGTCCAAGAACCGGG
>JBBRWW010000156.1:0-6249 GCA_038248955.1 Lysobacterales bacterium | reverse complement strand
TCGTCGGATCATGAGCCGATGAGCGTCAGCGCCGAGTCCTTGTGCATGGCGACGTGGTCGGTCTTGTCGCTCTTGATCTCATATTGCGGTTCGTCGGGCGTGCAGTGGCGGGGGTGACCCTTGTATCGGGTATCACGGGTGTGCACCTTGGTGATGCAGCCGCTGACGTGGCCCGCCTCGGAATTCCAGCCGACATGGTCGCCGACCTTGAACTTCGTGCTCATTGCGCTGCACTCCCCGTTGGATGGGATACCGTTTCCGGATAGACCGGCTCGCCGGCGAGCACGGTGGCGCCCGTCGTCAACATGGCGGGCACGACCTTGCCCAGGCCCATGATGTGCAGCACGGTATGGCCGCGCGCCAGCAGGTAGTCGGCGATGATGCGGCGATGGCAGCGCCACCACACCGCCTCCGCACACATCAGCGTGCAGCGCTGTTCCATGGCGCGTGTCTCGAGCGCTGCCAGTCCCGCGGCGAAGGCGTGCGTGCGTGCGTAGGCGGCATAGCGGCGGAAGCTGGGGTTGGTCCAGAAAGTATCGTCGGCCTGCACCGGCGCGTCGGCCGCGCGCCGCAGACCACCGAGCGCAACGAGATGCCAGTAGTCGATGCCGACATGCCGGAGCGCTTCGCGCAGGGCATCGGCGTCGTACTGCGGATAAGCGCGCGACCCGGGCAAACGGCGCACGTCGATCACGCATTCGATGCCGGATTCTCCCAGCAGGTCGAGGAACTGCGCGATCGGTCGCGTCGAGTGGCCAATCGTGAAAATTGCCGGCGGGGTGAGTGCCATGCGGGCATCGTGCGGCGTGGAACGAGAAGGCGATGTATGCGGGCAGAAAAGGGGTCAGGTTCGTTGATACGGCGGGTAGGGTGGGCCAAACCCACCACTCACTATCGCGGACCCTGCCTCAACCCTGCACTTCGGCTTCCAGGCGCTGCCCGAGCAGTTGCAGCGATTGCTGCCATCCCAGGTAGCACAGCTGGAGCGGGATGACGTCCGGCAGGCCTTCCTGCACGACGTGCAGTCCGGTGCCGCAGGACACCGGCTTGAGGGTGATGGTGACCATGAGGTCGCCCGGCAGATTCGGGTCCTCGAAGCGGTCGTTGTAGCGGATGCGCTCGTTCGGCACCAGCTCCAGGTAGGTGCCGCCGAATTGGTGGGTGTGCCCGGTCGAGAAGTTGGTGAATGACATCCGGTAGCTGCCGCCGACGGTCGCATCGAGTGCGTGGACCTTGCCGGTGAAGCCGTGGGGTGGCAGCCACTTGGCCTTGGCATCGGCGTTTAGGAAGGCGCGATAGACGCGTTCTGGCGGCGCTCGCAGCACGCGGTGAAGACCGACGGTGTGGGGCATGGGGGCTTTCCTTGGGTGGGGGAGGGAAGCGTTCGTGATGCGGCGTTTCAGTGACACGGCATGGTTTCAGGCCTTGCTGCGGATCCGCGCGCCCCGGGTGCGCGCCGGCTGGCCCGGGTGCCTGGCCGGTTCATCCGATGCTCAACGGTGCTCGGGCTGCGCCTGTCCCTCAGGCTGTTGGGCCGATGGGTTGCCGGCGATCACCGCCTCGGCGTACTGCGCGGGTGTCATCTTCGGCAAGCGCTGGAGAAAGGCGACCATCGACCATATCTGTGCGTCTGTATGGGTCTTTCCCCATGCCGGCATCGCGCTCATCTTGATGCCGTGCTTGATGATCCAGAATGCCTCGCCGGGATTGTCGATGCCGTCGGCGGACAGGTCCGGCGGCTGCGGGTACAGGCCCTCACGCATCTGCGACCCGGGTTTGCCGGGGGCCATGTGGCAACCCGCGCACTTGGCCGCGTAACGCGCGGCACCTTCGGCGATCATCGCCGGCCCATCCAGTTCAGGCACCACGACGTTTTGGGCAGCGGTCTCGGTGGCGTGGTCGCGGAGAGTATCGATCACCGCCAACGTCAGCGGCAGGTGCGGGCGGTCGGCGCCGATGGCATAGCGGCCCGACCACACGAACGCGGCCGCAGCGATGGCCAGCACCAGCAGCGTGACGATGGCGCCCAGCAGGAAGGATCGGGTCGTCGAGGACATGGCGCGCTTCGCTTGGGAAAGAAAGCCGCAAGTTGCACCAGCCGATGTTGTGTTGACGTCACGGCCCGGGACGCGGCGCGGGCACGTCAGATGCGTGCTGCTGGCTCAAGCCAGCGAGCTACTTTCCGGCCGCCTGCGTCTTGATCTGCGCCTGCAGATCCTGCTCGGCGCGATCGGCATACGCCGGGCAACCGATCGGTTCCGGATGCGCGTTGGTCGGATTGGCGAAGTCCCAGCCGCTGGCATCGGCGTGCGGGGTGATCAGCAGGTCGCACGGCAGGACGCGGACGGCGGCGAAACTGCGGCGGAAGTCGTCGACGATGCGTGGGTAGCGTGGATTGCCGATCAACTGGTAGCCGGGCGCGGTGAGGCTGTCGACGTAGGCGATGTGGGTCGGGGCGCGGTCGCGGGTGTCGTCCCAGGTCCAGGCGATGCTGCCGGGGGTGTGCCCGGGGATGAAGTGTGCAGTGAGGCGCTGGCTGCCCAGCGCCACGACCTCGCCGTCGTGCAGGAGGCGGTCGGTGTCCACGGGTGGATAGAGGATGTCGTCGCCGAAATGGATGTCGTCGCTGCCGCCGCGCGCCATCAGCAGGGCGGACTCGGCGTTGTTCAGCACCAGGGCGCCGGTGGCGCGCTTGATCGCGGCGATCGGCCCGGCATGGTCGGCGTGGGCGTGGCTGGTCACGATCAGTTTCAGGTCGCCCGGCGCAATGCCCAGGGCCTGCATGTGCGCCAGCAGCATGTCCGCCGCCTGCGGCAGGCCGCCGTCGATCAGCACGGCGCCGTCATCGGTCTTGACCAGGATCGCCGTGATCCCTGCCGTGCCGATCTGCCAGGTGTGGTCGGCGATGCGCACCGGCGCCACGGGTTGTCGCCACGCAGCCCGGGATTCATAGGCTTTCCCCTGCGCCAGCAGCGGTTCGGCGGCGTGGGCGGCGGCGGCCGCGGTCAGCAACAGGCAGACCGGGAAAAGCGATCGGAACATGCGGGAGTCCATGGCGAATGGCGGGCTGCCATTGTGCAACGACGCGCAACGCAGGTCGTCGGCATCAAGGACGACTGGCTTGGATCGGAGCGACCGTCAGGGCAATTCGTCGACAACGTACGTGGCGAGCACGGACGACTCGGGACCAACGCCCCCGCCCCGGCGTTCACGGGCGCGCGGGCATGGCCCGCTGCATGTTGGTTGTTCAGCTACCCGCACATGGCCCCATCACACCCGCTCCCACCACAATGGCGCCCCATTGGGCGATGTCGACGTCCGCGACTGTTGCGGAGCGCATCCCCATTGAAGCCATTGGAGTGCGATGAGTGAATGAGCCAGGCTTGCCGGTATTCCTGTCGGACGGGGGCGAAGTCGGGGCGCTCATGCGCGCGCACGACTGGTCGGCATCACCGCTGGGTGCTCCCTCCGCATGGCCGCAGTCGCTGCGCTCGGTGGTTGGCCTGATCCTGAGTTCGAAATTTCCGATGTTCGTTGCCTGGGGTCCCGAACTCGCGTTCTTGTACAACGATTCCTACATCGGCATCCTGGGGAGCAAACATCCCTTGGCATTGGGTGGTCGGTTCGAGGAAATCTGGCGCGAAATCTGGAGCGATATCCATCCCATCATCTTGCAGGCACTGGATGGGCAATCGACCTTCTACGCCAACCTGCCGCTGACGATCAATCGTCGGGGATTCGACGAGCAGACCTGGTTCACGTTTTCCTACTCTCCCGTGCGCGATGAGAGTGGCGCGATCGCGGGCATGTATTGCGCATGCACCGAGACGACGGCCGATGTCGTCAACCAGCAGGGCCGGTTGGAAGACAACGCGCGCCTCCAGCGCATGTTCGCCCAGGCGCCCGGGCTGATGGCGGTGCTACGCGATCCGGACCACGTCTTCGAACTGGCGAATGCGGCCTACCGCGAACTGGTGGGCGATCGGGAGCTGCTTGGCAAGCCGGTCCGCGAAGCGCTGCCGGAGGTGCACGGGCAGGGTCTGTTCGAACTCCTGGACCAGGTCTATGCCAGCGGCGAGGCCTTCAGCGGCCACGCGGTACCGGTCAAGCTGCAACGTGGCCAGGGGGAATTGCAGGAACGCTTCCTCGATTTCGTCTACCAGCCCCTGAAGAATGCCGCGGGCGTGGTCACCGGCATCTTCGTGGAGGGCTTCGACGTCACCTCGGCGGTGCTGGCGAACAACGAGCTCCGCGTCGCCAACCGGCGCAAGGACGAATTCCTGGCGATGCTGGCGCACGAATTGCGCAATCCGCTGGCACCGATCAGCTCGGCCGCGGACGTGCTGCGACTGGCGGGTCCGGAATCGGCGCTGGTGCGCCAGGCCAGCGAAATCATCAGCCGCCAGGTCAAGCACATGACCGGGCTGGTCGACGACCTGCTCGACGTTTCCCGTGTGACGGGCGGACTCGTGGCCCTGCATAAGCAGGTGGTGGATCTCAATGGCGCGGTCGCCGACGCGGTCGAGCAGGTCATGACCCTGGTCGAGTCCAAGCGCCAGCATCTCGAGGTAGCGCTCCCGGCGCCGCCGGCACTGCTCGATGCCGACCGCACCCGCATCGTCCAGGTGTTTGCCAACCTGCTCAACAACGCCGCCAAGTACACGCCGGTCGATGGCCACATCGACGTGCGGCTGGAGGTGCATGCCGACGGTGTGGAATTTCGCGTGCGCGACGACGGCGTGGGCATGACGCCCGAATTGCTGCCGCATGTCTTCGATCTGTTCGCGCAGGCTGAGCGATCGCCGGATCGCTCCCAGGGTGGACTGGGGCTCGGCCTTGCGCTGGTGAACAGCCTGGTGGAATTGCATGGCGGCAGCGTGGCGGCGCACAGCGACGGACCCAACCGTGGCAGCACGTTCGTGGTCAAGCTGCCGCGCGTTGCCGACGCCGAGCCCGCCGCCGAGCGGCCGGACGCGAGCGCGACGTTCGAGGTCGCGCGCACCCCGCTGCGGCTCATGGTGGTCGATGACAACGTCGACGCCGCCCACGTCCTGTGCCTGCTGCTCAAGGCGTTGGGACACGCCACGACCGTCGAGCACGACGCGAGGAGGGCAATCGAACGCGCGCGCGCCGAGGCGCCGCAGGTGCTGTTTCTGGACATCGGACTGCCCGACATGGATGGGTACGAGCTGGCGCGTCGACTCAGGGCGCTGCCCGAAACGGCCGATGCCGTGTTCGTGGCGGTGACCGGCTACGGACAGCCAGGCGACCGGGAGCGAGCGCTGCAGGCCGGCTTTGACCATCACCTGGTCAAGCCGGTCACGTTGGCCGACATCCGCCAGTTGCTCGATGCGCTGGCGGCCGCGCACACGCCAGCTTGAGCTGGAACCGGACGCAAGGCAGCGCTAGGCTTTGCTTTGACGCGGCCTGGAAAGCGAAGCGCCCCGCGTCGGCCTGGCCGCGGCCGGGCGAGGGTTTCGCCCTTGTCCGGCATTGAAGCCGGCGTGTGGACATACGCGGCTACGGCGTGCGCCGGAACTCGATCGTGTTGCCACCCTGGCTCAGCGTGACCGCAGGCGCGCTGCCCTTGCCAGCCACGAACGCGAGCGTGGCATCCACCACGCTCAGGAAGAAGCGGTCCGCCGACTCGGCGAAGATCTCGACCGCCGGCTGCCCGCCCATCTGCGCCTTCAGCAGCTTGCCGTCCATGAACACCTTGAGGTTCATCGCGCCGGCGGCATAGGTGCCGAGCACCCTGTCGAGTTCCTCGCGCCGCAGCGGGACTTCCTGCCGCCCCGCCGGCAACGGTTCGCGGCTGCGCGCGACGACCGTGCCCGGTGGCTCGCCGTCGCTGAAAAAGCGCATGCCGGTGACCGCGCCGGCCGCGTCGCGCTGCACCGTGAAGCGGGTGAGGCCGTCGTCGTAGAGGAACTCGTCCGGTGCGATCGGGATCAGATCGCTGCGCTCGCCGCCCGTGCGCTGGGCGGTGAGTTTGCCATCGACCACGCGCAGCACGCGCGCGCTCTTTTCGTCGATGCGGTAGATGCCCTCGAACTGGTTCAAGGCCGCCACGTCCATCGCGATGGCGGTCGCTTCGGGGTAGGGCTGGCCCAGTGCCGCGGCGGCCAGCTTGCGGGCGATCATGTCCGGGCCCTGGTCGCCGGCGTTGCTGTCGTTGTTCTGCAACACGACCACGCTGATGTCCGGCCCTTGCAGGTATTCGAGCATCGATTCGAAGCCGAAGATGCC
>JBBRWW010000155.1:0-6322 GCA_038248955.1 Lysobacterales bacterium | reverse complement strand
CAGGAGGCCCCAATGAACAAAAATATTCTCGCCGTAGCCTTGGCTTCGCTGCTCGTCGGCGGCGTAGCCGTTGCCGCGTACAACAGCTTCCGCAGCGGTGACTCGCAGCCGACCCCATTCACCACCGCGCCCGGCGGCGCGATGCCCACCAGCCTGACCGGCGACCTGGCGGCCAATGGCGCCATCGACGGCCAGCCGGCGGGCCGCGTCGAATATGCCGACGTGACCAACGTCAAGCCGATCAACGAGAAGCAGGCGCTTTACGCGCAGGTGATCGGGACCGATCCGGTGCGCGAGACCAGCACCACGTCCTCGCCGCATGAGGTCTGCAACGACGTGGTCGTGCAGGATCGTCTGCCCGAGCGTGACGGCAACGTCGGCGGCACCGTGGTCGGCGCCGTCGTCGGTGGGCTGCTCGGCAACCAGGTCGGCGGAGGCAACGGCAGGAAGGCCGCGACTGCCGCAGGCGCGGTCGCCGGTGGATTCGTCGGCAATCGCGTCGACCGCAACCATGTCGGTGGACAGGTCGTCAGCCGCACGGATCGCCAGTGCCGCACCGTGCAGTCCAGTTCGCAGTCCTCGCGCGTCGTCGGCTACAACGTGACCTACCGTAATCCGGACGGCACCACCGGCACGATGCGCACCGGCAGCAAGCCGGGCAACCGGATCTCGCTGGGCAGCGAAAACCACGTCGTCGGCTATGACGTGACCTATCGCTACCAGGGCCAGGAACAGACTGTCCGCCTCGAGGAGCGTCCTGGCCAGCGCCTGCCGGTCATCGACGGTCAGGTCGTGACGCAGACCGCCGCGGCCACCGCGGGCACCACCAAGGGTTGATCTTCGCCCTTCAGCAAGACCTCGACGGGGCCGGAACTTCCGGCCCCGTTTTTTTGATCCGAGGCCACGTGGCCGTGTCGCCGTTCACGCGGGGTGTCTCGACCGCGATGCGCCCATTACAATGCCTGTCTCCCCAGCGCCCGAGTCCGCCACGATGGCATTGCTTCCCTACGACCTGTATGACGTCCGCTCCCTGCTCAGTGACGAGGAGCGCGCCGTGCAGGACACCGTGGCGCGGTTCACCGACGAGCGCGTGCTGCCGATCATCGGCGACGCCTTCGACCAGGGCCGTTTCCCCAGGGAACTGGTTGGCGAGATCGCCGAGCTCGGCCTGCTCGGTTGCACGCTGCCGGAGGAATACGGCGGCGGCGGGCTCAATTCGGTCAGCTACGGCTTGATCTGCCAGGAACTCGAGCGCGGCGACAGCGGCATCCGCAGCTTCGTCAGCGTGCAGAGCTCGCTGTGCATGTACCCGATCTTTGCCTACGGTTCCGAGGAGCAGAAACGCCGCTGGCTGCCGGACATGGCCGCAGGCAAGGTGATCGGCTGCTTCGGGCTGACCGAACCGCACGGCGGCTCCGATCCGGCCAACATGAAGACCCATGCCAGGAAGGACGGCGGCGACTGGGTCATCAACGGCGCGAAGATGTGGATCACCAACGGCAACCTGGCCGACATCGCGATCGTCTGGGCGCAGACGGACGACGGCATCCAGGGTTTCATCGTCGAGAAAGGCATGAGCGGTTTCGCCGCCCAGGAGATCAAGCACAAGATGAGCCTGCGCGCATCGGTGACCTCGTCGCTGTTCTTCGACAACGTGCGCGTGCCCGATTCCAGCCGCCTGCCCAACGTCAAGGGCCTCAAGGGTCCGCTGGGCTGCCTGACGCAGGCGCGCTTCGGCATTACCTGGGGTCCGATCGGTGCGGCGATCGCCTGCCTGGTCGAGGCGCTGGATTATTCGAAACAGCGCATCCTGTTCGATCGTCCGGTCGCCGCCAACCAGGCGGCGCAACTGCGCCTGGCCGACATGGCGCGCCGCATCACCATGGCGCAATTGCTGGCGTTGCAGTTGGGTCGCCTCAAGGACGCCGGCAAGATGCAGCCGACCCAGGTGTCGCTGGCCAAGTGGAACAATTGCCGCATGGCGATCGACATCGCACGTGATTGCCGCGACCTGCTCGGTGGCGCCGGCATCACCACCGAGCACGGCGCGATCCGCCATGCGCTCAACCTTGAATCGGTCATCACCTACGAGGGCACCGAAACCATCCACCAGCTGGTGGTGGGTCGCGAACTGACTGGAATCAACGCGTTCTGATCTAGGCTTGTCCCGCCGCCGGGGGGGCCATGCCGGGAGCGCGTATCGGATCGACAAACCGCGCGGCAGCGTCGATCGCGACGCAAGGCTCGCGCCCAACCAACATGTCCCGCGGCCACCCGCAGCCCTCTCCCGCCGATCGGGGGAGCGAAACTGGAATCCTCATGGCCGTCGTCCACCCACCGGCTCCAACTGTCGAAACCGAACGATTGATCCTGCGTTTGCCGCAGTTGGGTGATTTCGACGACTACGCCGAACTGCTCGGCGATCCGCAGGCCGCCCACTACATTGGCGGACAACTGCCGCGGGCGGCGGCCTGGCGCAGGTTCCTGCAGATGCCGGGTGCCTGGGCGGTCCAGGGCTTCGCGATGTTCTCGGTCGTGGAGAAATCCAGCGGTCACTGGGTCGGGCAGATGGGTCCTTGGCATCCCGAGGGTTGGCCCGGTACCGAGATCGGCTGGGCATTCAAGCGATCATCCTGGGGGAACGGCTATGCCCTGGAGGCGGCGGTCGCGGCGATCGACTGGACATTCGCGAACCTCGACTGGCACCAGGTGATTCATTCCATCCATCCCGACAACGCTGCATCGCAGCGTCTCGCGGAGCGTCTGGGTTCGGTGAATCGCGGGCCAGGCAGGCTGCCTGCGCCGTTCGAGGAGTCACCGATCGACGTGTGGGGGCAGACCCGCGCGCACTGGATGGAAACCCGTGGCCGGGCAATCAAGGACGCATAGCGACGGCGCTGCACGGCGGTCGCGAAGTCGCACACGCGAGCACGGCAAATCTTGTGGTTCAGTTGCTTCGGCCGCCCTCGGATTGCCTCGGGGGGCGATTCGTTGCAGCGATTGTTCAATCCACACCCGATGACTTCATCCCGAGACAAGCACGCCATGGCCGCAACACCGAATCCGATTCCCGCGCGCATGAGGGGCCTCAACCGGGCCGAGATCTGCGACGTCAATTTCAGCGAATTCGTGCAGCACTGGGATGGCCACGTCGACGCGAAGCCCGCTCCTGACGAGGCGATCCTCGACGGCAGCGCGCTGGATGCGCGCGGCTTTCGCGAATTGTTCGAGTCGCAGCTGATCAGCCGCCACCTCGACCTGATGGCGCGCGTGCTGCGGGTGCAGAACAAGGTCTTCTACACGATCGGTTCCAGCGGCCACGAAGGCAACGCGATGGTCGCGCGGCTGACCCGCCACACCGATCCGGCGTTCCTGCACTACCGTAGTGGCGGCTTCATGGCCGAGCGGTTCCGCAAGCTGCCCGGCAGCGACGGGAAGGCGATGGATCCGGTGATGGATTCGGCGCTGAGCTTCGCCGCGAGCAAGGACGACCCGATCTCCGGTGGCCGCCACAAGGTCTGGGGCAGCAAGCCGTTGTGGGTGTTGCCGCAGACCTCGACCATCGCATCGCACCTGCCCAAGGCCCTGGGCACGGCGATCGCGATCGAGGCGGGCCGGCGCATCGACCACGCACTGCCGATTCCCGCCGACAGCATCGCGATCTGCTCGTTCGGCGACGCGTCGAGCAACCACGCCACCGCGCAGACCGCGTTCAACGCCGCGGCGTGGACCGCCTACCAGAAGCTGCCGGCGCCGGTGTTGTTCGTGTGCGAGGACAACGGCATCGGCATCTCGGTGAAAACGCCCAGCGGCTGGGTGGCGCGCAACTTCGCGCAGCGTCCCGACCTCGACTATTTCTTTGCCGACGGCCTGGACCTCGCCAACGGCTATGCCGACGTACAACGCGCGGTCGAGCACTGCCGACGTACGCGTCGCCCGACCTTCCTGCACCTGAAGACCACGCGGATCATGGGTCACGCCGGCACCGACTTCGAAATCGAATGGCGCTCGATCGACGAGCTGTGCGCGGTCGAGGCCGGCGACCCGCTGCTGCGCTCGGCCGCGATCGCGCTCGAATCGGGATTGATGACGAAGGACGAGGTGCTGGCACTGTACGAGGCCCTCCGTAAACGCTGCTTTGCCGCCGCCGACGAGGCCGACCGGCGACCGAAGCTGACCGACTTGGCCGACGTGATTGCGCCGCTGGCGCCGTACACGCCGGCGGCGGTCGACGCCGAGGCAAGGCGCGGCGACTTTGGCGACCGCCGCCTGCAGGTCTTCGGCAGCGAAGCGAAACTGCCGGAAAACCAACCGCCGCGTCATCTTGCAATCCAGATCAACCATGCGCTGCACGACCTGTTCGCGAAGTACCCGGAGACGATGCTGTTCGGCGAGGACGTCGCCCAGAAGGGCGGCGTGTACACCGTGACCAAGGGGCTGCAAAAGGCGTTCGGAGCGCGCCGCGTGTTCAATACGCTGCTCGACGAGACCATGATCCTGGGCATGGCACAGGGTTTCGCCAACGTCGGCCTTTTGCCGATGCCGGAAATCCAGTACCTGGCGTATTTCCACAATGCCTGCGACCAGTTGCGCGGCGAAGCGGCGTCGTTGCAATTCTTCAGCAACGACCAATTCCGCAACCCGATGGTGGTGCGCATCGCCGGTCTGGGCTACCAGCGCGGCTTCGGCGGCCACTTCCACAACGACAATTCGATCACGGCGCTGAGAGATATCCCGGGGCTCATCGTCGGTTGCCCCTCGCGCGGCGATGACGCCGTCACCATGCTGCGCACGCTGATGGCCCTGGCCAAGGTCGACGGCCGGGTGTGCGTGCTGCTGGAACCGATCGCGCTGTACATGACCAAGGACCTGCACGACGCCGGCGACGGTGGCTGGTTGACGTCCTACCCCGGGCTGGACGAGGCGATGACGCTGGGCGAGGGACGCGTGTACGCACCCGATGGCGGCGAGGGTAGCGACATGGTCATCTTCACTTATGGCAATGGGGTACCGATGAGCCTGCGCGCGGCCCGCACCATCGAACAGCGACACGGCTGGAAAGTGCGCGTTGTCGACCTGCGCTGGCTGGTGCCGCTCAATGACGCGTATATCGTCGAGCAGGCGCGCGATGCCAAACGCATCCTCGTGGTTGACGAAGGCCGCCGCAGCGCCGGGGTCGGGGAGGGCGTGATCACCGCGATCAGCGAAGGCGGCTTTGGCGCGACACCGCTGCAGCGGGTGGTTGGCGTCGATACCTACACGCCACTGGCGGGCGCCGCGTTCCTGGTGATCCCGGGCGAGGATGACATTGTCGCCGCGGCGGAGCGGCTTTCCGGGCACTGACTCAGGGGTGGCTGGAACGCCCGTCTGGGGGGCGTTCAGAGCGGACTGCCACCCGCGTGCCTCGGGCATGCCGGTGGCAGGCGTCCATGGTTGCGCCCATCGCGTCCGCTCAGCGTGCGAGGCCGCCGATGACCGGAATTTCGCGCACCGGGACGCCTCCCGCAGTCAGCGCCGCGGTTCGCTCGTTGGGCAACACCGCCAGCGCGAGATGGCGCTGCTCCACGCTGGCGGCGGAGATCACCGTGCCCAGCACGGCCTCGCCGTCGCCGACTTCAGCGCCCGCAAGCAGGGGCGCATCGGCTTCGAGCAACACGAGGCCGCGCTTGGCCTTGCCCAGGAAATGCGTGCGGGCGACGATTTCCTGGCCCGGGTAGCAGCCTTTCCGGACACTGAACCCCCCCAGCCGTTCCAGCGACAGCTGTTGCGGCGTCCACTGTTCCGCCTGCGACGCAGGCAGCCGCGGCAGGCCGTGCTCCAGGTCCGCAGCGGCCCACCTGGCGCGAAGTGCGGTGTCCTCGACTGCGGGGTCGACTCCAATGCGCAGGCTTCGCGGGCCGCCCTCGCCACCCATGTCCAGCTCCGCCTCGCCGGCCGTGGATGTACCCAATCGTGCGTCACGGGCTGCATCGGGTGCGGAGAAGGTCGCAGTTACATGCAGATCCGCGGGCGCGCTGATCGTCACCTTGCTGCGGAACACGAAGCGCTGCAGCGCCGCGACAATGGCGCCGGGCTCCGCGTCGGGCAGCAGCAGCCAGACGGTTTCAGCGTCGATCCGCAGCAGCGCGAACAGTGCCACCACACGCCCTTTTGGTGTCAGCCAGCCGTTCCACTGCCAGTGTCCCGGCGTGATGGCGTTGACGTCATTCATGAATTGCGCCTGCGCAAAGGCCGCGGCGTCGCGCCCGGTGAGGGCGACCACATGATGGTGGTCCAGGGCGAAAGTGGTGGCCTGGGGAGACTGCGCGTTCGTGGCCGGGTT
>JBBRWW010000154.1:0-6357 GCA_038248955.1 Lysobacterales bacterium | reverse complement strand
GCCGCTCTGCACCAGCACCGTGGCCACCGGGCCGCGGCCCTTGTCGAGCTTGGCTTCGATCACCAGGCCCTTGGCCAGCGCCTGCGTCGGCGCCTTCAGTTCGAGCACCTCGGCCTGCAGCAGCACTTGTTCCAGCAGGCTGTCGATGCCTTCACCGGTCTTGGCCGACACGGGCACGAACGGCACGTCACCGCCGAAGTCCTCAGGCACCACCGATTCGGCCACCAGTTCGCCCTTCAGGCGTTCGAGGTTGGCACCCGGCTTGTCGATCTTGTTCATCGCCACGATCAGCGGCACGTTGGCCGCCTTGGCGTGGGCGATGGCCTCCTTGGTCTGCGGCATCACGCCGTCGTCGGCCGCCACGACCAGGATCACCAGGTCGGTGGCGGTGGCGCCGCGCGCCCGCATCGCAGTGAACGCGGCGTGGCCCGGGGTGTCCAGGAAGGTGATCATGCCGCGCGGTGTTTCCACGTGGTACGCACCGATATGCTGGGTGATGCCGCCGGCCTCGCCCGCGGCCACGCGGGTGGTGCGGATGTAGTCGAGCAATGAGGTCTTGCCGTGGTCGACGTGGCCCATGATGGTGACCACCGGTGCCCGCGGCATCTGCTCGCCCTGCGTCGCGATGTGCTCTTCTTCGAGAAACGCGTCGGGGTCGTCGAGCTTGGCGGTGAAGGCCTTGTGGCCCATCTCCTCGACCACGATCATCGCGGTCTCCTGGTCGAGCTGCTGGTTGATCGTGACCATCTGGCCCAGCTTCATCAGCTGCTTGATCACCTCGGCCGCCTTGACCGACATCTTGTGGGCCAGATCGGCCACGCTGATGGTCTCGGGAATGTGCACGTCCTGGATCACCATCTCGGTGGGTGCCTGGAAGTTGCTGTTGCCCTGGTCGCGTTCGCCACGGCGGCCGCCGCGCGGGGCACGCCAGCCGGGCCGGTTGGCGCCACCGCCGTCGGTGCGGCCCTTGCTGGCAGCTGCACGTTTCTTGGCCGCGTCGTCAGCCCAGCTCGAGGACAGCTTCTCGCTCTTGACCGACTTCTTGTCGCCCGGTTTCGCGGCCGCGCCGGCCGTGGCAGCGCCCGGCGCACCCGGCACGACCTTGGGCTTGTGGATGGTGCCCGAGATGGCTTCCTTACCGGCCACGGGCTTGGCTTCTTCCGGCTTCTTGGCCAGCATCACCTTTTTCGGCGCGTTCATCATCGCGCGGATCGCGGCGGCTTCGTTCTCGGCCGCCTGGCGACGCTTGGCCACCGCGGCCAACGCGGCCTTTTCGGCAGCGTCGGCGTCACCGGCCTTGACGATGCGGATCCCTGGCTTGGCTGCCTCGACGGCGGCCGCGGCCACAGGTGCTGCAGCTGCAGCTGGCACGGCCGTCACGCTGGGCGCGGCCGCCACGCCCTTGGCGGGCCCGGAAGCTTTTTCGATCGCGACGGCGGCGGCGGCCTTCGCAGCGGCTTCCACCGCATCGCGCGCGGCAGTGGCTTCGGCTGCCGCCTTCAATTCAGCCGCTGCGGCAGCGGCCTGCGCCGCGGCCTCGGCCACAGCACGGTCAGCCTGCTCGCGTTCGGCACGTTCGCGGGCCTGCGCGGCCATCTGGGCTTCTTCGTGGCGCAACTGCTCGGCCTGCGCGTTGGCCTCGTCTTCGCGACGCTGAAGTTCAGCGTCGTCGACCGCTGCCGGCGCCTCGAAACTGCTGCCAGCCGGTGCGTCGTCGCGCTTGATGAACGTGCGCGTCTTCTTGGTCTGCACCGGAATCGTGCGCGCCTTGCCGGAAGCGTCGGCCTGGCGAATCTCGCTGGTCGTGCGCTTGGTCAGCGTGATCTTCTTGCGGTCAGCGCTGTCGGTGCCATGCGACTTGCGCAGGTGCTCCAACAGGCGTTCCTTGTCGAACTCGGTCAGCGCGTCGTCGGGCGACTTCTTCGCGACACCGGCAGACTGCAGCTGCTCGAGCAGCGTCCCGACAGGACGGTTGAGCTCGGCTGCGAACTGGGCGACGGTCGTCACGGCCATGGGTGAATTTCCTTGCAAATCTTCGGTGCGGTGCGGGGCGATGGTGTCAGGCGAGCGTTGGGCTTGCGCCGCGTCAAGCGGTGAACCAATGCTCCCGCGCCTTCATGATCAATGTCTTGGCAGCGGCCTCGTCGATCGAGGTCATCTCGATCAACTCGTCCACGGCCAGGTCGGCCAGGTCGTCGCGGCTGTGCACGCCGCCGTCGGCCAGCTTGCCGATCAGCTCGGGCGTCAGACCCTGACCCTCGAATTCGAGGTCGCGCAGATCCTGGGACACGGCCTCGACGCTCTCTTCGCGGGCGATTTCCATCGTCAGCAGCGCGTCCTTGGCACGGGTGCGAAGCTCGTGCACGGTGTCCTCGTCGAAGGCGTCCATCTCCAGCATTTCCTGCAGCGGCACATAGGCCACTTCTTCCAGGCTGGAGAAGCCTTCGGCGATCAACATGTCGGCGACTTCCTGATCGACGTCGAGCTTGTCGACGAACAGCTTGCGGATCGAATCACTCTCGACGGCCTGCTTGGCCTGCGACTCCTCGGCCGACATGATGTTGATGCGCCAGCCGGTCAGCTCGCTGGCGAGCCTCACGTTCTGGCCACCACGGCCGATGGCGATCGCGAGATTTTCCTCGTCGACCACCACATCCATCGCATGCTTTTCTTCGTCGACCACGATCGACTGCACGTTGGCCGGGGCCAGCGCACCGATGACGAACTGCGCCGGGTCATCGGACCACAGCACGATGTCGACCCGCTCACCGGCCAACTCGTTGGTCACCGCATTGACGCGCGAACCGCGCACGCCGACGCAAGTGCCGATCGGGTCGACCCGCTTGTCGTGCGAAACCACGGCGATCTTCGCGCGGCTGCCGCTGTCGCGGGCGCAGCTCTTGATCTCGAGCAGCCCCTGCTCCATCTCGGGCACTTCCTGGGCGAAGAGTTCCATCATGAAACCCGGCGCCGAACGCGACAGCATGATCTGCGGACCACGGGCCACGGTGTCGATGCCGGCGATGTAGGCCCGCACCCGATCGCCCGTGCGCAGGTTTTCTTTGGGAATCATCTCGGTGCGCTTCAGGCGCCCTTCGACGCGGCCGCTCTCGACGATGATGTCGCCCTTGTCCAGCCGCTTGACGGTACCGACGAAAACCTTGTCGCCGCGCGACAGAAAGTCGTTGAGCAAGGTCTCGCGCTCGGCATCACGGATCTTCTGCAGGATCACCTGCTTGGCGGCCATGGCGCCGATCCGGCCGATCGGCACCGAGTCAGCCGATTCCTCGATGTAGTCACCGACCTCGATGTCGGCGATGCGGTCGAGTGCGTCGGACAACATCTCCTCGGCATCGGGGTTTTGCAAGCCGGCCTCGTCGGGCACCACCAGCCAACGCCGGAAAGTCTCGTAATCGCCGGTATCGCGGTCCACCGCCACGCGGATTTCGACCTCGCCGCCGTGCAATTTCTTGGTGGCCTGCGCCAACGCCGCCTCGACCGCACCGAACACGATCTCGCCGTCCACACTCTTCTCTCGAGAAATGGCTTCGACCAACATCAACATTTCGCGGTTCATCAGTCCTGACCTCCGTCTATCTTCTCGGCCACTCGTTCGGAAACGGTGTCCTGCAACCCATCCTCTGACAACGCGCCACGCCGACCGTTGAAGTCGACATTCGGCACGAGGCGGGCCTCACGCACTTCGTCCAACAAAAAATCCAGCGTTTCCTGCGCCGACGCCGCCGCCGCATCTACCAAGCCCGCCGCAACCGCCTTGGCGGCCCGCTTCAGTGCGGTGCGCGATGTCGGGCGGTCGCTAGGCAACAGCAACCGCCAAACCGCGTCATCGGCAACCGCCGCTGGCAACGTCGGCGCATCAACAACAACCGCCGCGGTCGGTGCGAGCAAAGTGCCACGCCACTTCTTGCGGCCCTGGAACGCCTCCCGCAACGTCACTTCCACCTCCGCACCCACAAACCGCCGCCAGTCGGCCGGCTTCTTGAGCGGCCGATCCAAGCCCGGCGATGACACTTCGAGCCGGTCGTACTCCACCGCCTCGACTTCAAATACATACTGCAACTGCCGGGTGACCATTTCGCAGTCTTCAACCAGGACAAACTCGCCCGGCCCGGTGCCGTACCCCTGCCCCGGCAGCCGATCAATCGTGATGCGCAGCAGTCCACCCGCCGATCGCTCGACGTCCACGAGGTCATATCCCAACCCGGTGACGGTGCGCTCCAGCGCTTGCTGCCAACTCATCGTGCCCAGTTCAATTCTTGAAGTGCGAAAAAATAGGTGATTCCGGATCGAGCAAAAAAAATGGGCTGGAAAATCCGCCCACTTTGCTCTACAGCGAAAGGCGAATTATAGCCTGCAAGCGCAAGGCCGGCAACACCCCGGGGCCGCGGCTTGCCCCTGCGTGAGAGAATCCAAGGCTTCGTTTCAAGGGCTGCGCCAGCGCCAATGCCTGCCGCGCAGACCGCCAACCACAGGACTGACCAGCCATGGGTTTTCTCGCCGGCAAGCGCTTGTTGATCACGGGCGTGCTGAACAACCGCTCCATCGCCTACGGCATCGCGCGGGCCTGCCACCGTGAAGGCGCCGAGCTGGCCTTCAGCTACCAAGGAGACCGCTTCCGGGACCGGATCACCGCGTTCGCAGCCGAGTTCGGCTCCGAACTGGTGTTCGATTGCGACGTGTCCGACGACGCGCAGATCGAACGCCTGTTCACCGACCTGGGTGCGCACTGGGACCAGTTCGACGGCTTCGTGCATGCCATCGCCTTTGCCCCGCGCGAGGCCATTGCCGGTGACTTCCTCGACGGCATGACGCGGGAGAACTTCCGCATCGCCCACGACATCTCCAGCTACAGCTTCCCGGCGCTGGCCAAGGCCGCCCTGCCCCGCCTGCGCCCCGGCGCGGCGCTGCTGACGCTGACCTACCTGGGCGCCATGCGCTACGTGCCCAACTACAACACCATGGGCCTGGCCAAGGCGTCGCTCGAAGCCGGCGTGCGCTTCCTGGCGCAGAGCCTGGGCGCCAAGGGCATCCGCGTCAATGGCATTTCGGCCGGACCGATCAAGACGCTGGCGGCCAGCGGCATCAAGGACTTCAGCAAGCTGCTGAGCGAGTTCGCCGCCACCACGCCGATCCGCCGGGCGATCACGATCGACGACGTCGGCAACACCGCCGCCTTCCTGCTGAGCGACCTGGCCGCGGGCATCAGCGCCGAGATCGTCTACGTTGACGGCGGATTCAGCCACGTCGCGATCGGCAGCCCCGAGGCCTGATGTTTACGCTGGACCGGAGCATGGAAAAGCCGCCCGAGGGCGGCTTTTTTGCGGCTGCAGTACGCGATCAAGTCGCCTGGCGAACGCAATCCACGTAGTAGCGCCCTTCGACGCCGCCCTCGTCCTCCACCAGGCCGTGCACGTCGGTGGCGAAACCCGGAAAGCGGGCGTTGAACTGGCGCGTGAACTTCAGGTACTGCACGATCTTGCGGTTGAAGCGCTCGCCCGGAATCAGCAGCGGGATGCCCGGCGGGTACGGCGTCAGCAGCGCGGTGGTGATGCGGCCCTCCAATTCGTCGATGTCGACCCGCTCGGTCTCGCGGCGCGCGATGTAGGCGAAGGCGTCACTGGGTTTCATCGCCGGCTGCAGGTCGGATTGGTAGACATCGGTGGTCAGCCGCGCGATGTCGCCCTTGGCGTATTCATCGTGCATGGCCTGGCACAGGTCTTTCAGGCCCATCTTCTCGTACTGCGGGTGGGCCTGGCAGAACTCCGGCAGGATGCGCCACATCGGTGCATTGCGGTCGTAGTCGTCCTTGAACTGCTGCAGCGCGGTCAGCAGCGTGTTCCAGCGGCCCTTGGTGATGCCGATGGTGAACAGGATGAAGAACGAATAGAGGCCGGTCTTCTCGACCACCACGCCATGCTCGGCCAGGAACTTGGTGACGATGCCGGCCGGAATACCCGTCTTGGCGAACTTGCCCGACATGTCCATGCCCGGCGTGATGATGGTGCACTTGATCGGGTCGAGCAGGTTGAAGCCGGCGGCCAGGTCGCCGAAGCCATGCCACTTGTCCTTGGCCTTGAGCGTCCAGCCCTCGGCGCGGCCGATGCCTTCTTCGACCAGCTTGTCCGGGCCCCAGACCTTGAACCACCAGTCGCGGCCGAACTCCTTGTCGACCTTGCGCATCGCGCGGCGGAATTCCATCGCCTCCTTGATGCTCTCTTCCACCAGCGCGGTGCCGCCGGGCGGCTCCATCATCGCTGCGGCCACGTCGCAACTGGCGATGATGGCGTACTGCGGGCTGGTGCTGGTGTGCATCAGGTAGGCCTCGTTGAAGAGGTG
>JBBRWW010000153.1:0-6430 GCA_038248955.1 Lysobacterales bacterium | reverse complement strand
GCGGTGCCGGCGCCTTGTTCCGGCCTGCATCGACGGGCTATAATTCGCCGGCTTTTTCAAGCACAGCAAGCCAACACACAGCCACTTCCCCAAGTACACGGCGAGCCAGGCGGTGCGTCGGCACGGTTCATCCGCGGCCGATTCGCGTTCTGCAGGTTACGCATCAAAAGAAGGTTTACCCATGTCCATCGACACCAGCACCGTCATCGAAGCCCACAAGCGCGCCGAAAACGACACCGGCTCCCCGGAAGTCCAGGTCGCCCTGCTCACCGCGCGCATCGAACACCTGACCGGCCACTTCAAGATCCACAAGCAGGATCACCACAGCCGCCGCGGCCTGCTGATGATGGTCAACGCCCGCCGCAGCCTGCTCGACTACCTCAAGCGCAAGGACAACGCGCGCTACAAGGCCCTGATCGAGAAGCTCGGCCTGCGTCGCTAAACCCATACCACCGCGGCGCAGAGATGCGCCGCGGTTTTTTTTAGGGGCTGCCCGGGCATCGGTGGCCTGACGTGACACCAAGGTCGCCCACCTGCGGCCGACCGATCGGGGCAGGGGCCCCGGGCGGGACGCATCGAAATCCGAAGGAAACCACCGTGGCAAAAATTACCAAGACCTTCCAGTACGGCAACCAGCAGGTCACGCTGGAAACCGGTGAGATCGCCCGCCAGGCCGGCGGCGCCGTCATCGTCCGCTTCGACGACACCGTGCTGCTGGTCAGCGCCGTCGCCAACCGGACCGCGCGCGAAGGCCAGGATTTCTTCCCCTTGACCGTCGACTACCAGGAGAAGTTCTACGCCGGCGGCCGCATCCCGGGTGGCTTCTTCAAGCGCGAGGGCCGCCAGACCGAGAAGGAAACGCTGATCTCGCGCCTGATCGACCGCCCGATCCGCCCGCTGTTCCCGGACGGTTTCCGCAACGAAGTCCAGATCATCGCGACCGTGATGTCGATGAACCCGGAAATCGACGGCGACATCCCCGCGCTGCTGGGCGCGTCCGCCGCGCTGGCGCTGTCGGGCGCGCCGTTTGACGGCCCGATCGGCGCCGCCAAGGTCGGTTACAAGGACGGCCAGTACCTGCTCAATCCGACCAAGACCGAGCTGCTGGATTCCAAGCTCGAGCTGGTCGTCGCCGGCACCACGGCCGCGGTGCTGATGGTCGAGTCCGAAGCGCAGGAACTGTCCGAAGACGTGATGCTCGGCGCGGTCATGTTTGGCCACCAGCAGATGCAGGTCGCCATCAACGCGATCAACGAGCTGGTCGCCGAAGCCGGCAAGGCCAAGTGGACCTGGTCCGCCCCGGCCGCCGACGAAGCCATGGTCGCCGCGATCAAGACCGCCATCGGTGACCGCCTGACCCAGGCGTTCTCGGTGCGCGACAAGCTGGAGCGCAAGGACGCGATCTCGGCGCTGAAGAAGGACGTGATGGCGTCGCTGGCGGCGCAGACCGAAGCCAATGGCTGGAAGCCGGCCGAGCTGTCGAAGCAGTTCGGCGAGCTCGAGTACGACACCATGCGTGGCGCCGTGCTGAGCAGCAAGATCCGCATCGACGGCCGCGCGCTCGACACCGTGCGCCCGATCGCCTCGCAGGTCAGCATCCTGCCGCGCGTCCACGGCTCGGCGTTGTTCACCCGCGGCGAGACCCAGGCGATCGTCGCCGTCACCCTCGGTACCGCGCGCGATGGCCAGATCATCGATGCCGTCTCGGGCGAGTACAAGGACCACTTCCTGTTCCATTACAACTTCCCCCCGTTCTCGGTCGGCGAAGCCGGCCGCATGATGGGCCCGAAGCGTCGCGAAATCGGCCACGGCCGCCTCGCCAAGCGCGGCGTGCTCGCCGTGATGCCGACGATGGAAGCATTCCCGTACACCATCCGCGTGGTGTCGGAGATCACCGAGTCCAATGGCTCGTCGTCGATGGCCTCGGTCTGCGGCAGCTCGCTGGCGCTGATGGACGCCGGCGTGCCGATCAAGGCACCGGTCGCGGGCATCGCGATGGGCCTGGTCAAGGAAGGCGACGATTTCGTGGTGCTGTCCGACATCCTGGGTGACGAAGACCACCTCGGCGACATGGACTTCAAGGTCGCCGGCACGTCGGAAGGCATTTCCGCGCTGCAGATGGACATCAAGATCCAGGGCATCACCGAAGAAATCATGAAGGCCGCTCTGGCGCAGGCCAAGGCCGGCCGCCTGCACATCCTCGGCGAGATGGCGAACGCCCTCACCGCGCCGCGTACCGAGCTGTCGGACTACGCGCCGCGCCTGCTGACGATGAAGGTGCACCCGGACAAGATCCGCGAAGTGATCGGCAAGGGCGGCTCGACCATCCAGGCCATCACCAAGGAAACCGGCACCCAGATCGACATCCAGGACGACGGCACGATCGTGATCGCATCGGTCAACGCCGCCGCGGCGCAGGCCGCCAAGGAGCGGATCGAGCAGATCACCTCCGACGTCGAGCCGGGCCGCATCTACGAGGGCAAGGTCGCCAAGATCATGGACTTCGGTGCGTTCGTGACGATCCTGCCGGGCAAGGACGGCCTCGTGCACGTGTCGCAGATCTCCAACGAGCGCGTCGAGAAGGTCAGCGACGTGCTCAAGGAAGGTGATCTGGTCAAGGTCAAGGTGCTGGAAGTCGACAAGCAGGGCCGCATCCGCCTGTCGATCAAGGCCGTGGAAGAAGGCGAGGGCGTGACGGCCGAGTAAGCCGCGCACGCAATATCGCGGGATCTGGAAAAGCGGGCTTCGGCCCGCTTTTTCTTTGCGCGACCATCGTTTGTGCATCCAATCGTGCGCGGCCGGCGCGCGCGGATTCGCGCGTCGACGTGCACTGCATGCACGGCTGCGGCACCATGGTGACCATGCACTCCACCCAGTCCCCCGCGGCATGATCGATCACCCGCCACGCGCGCGCGCGCTTGTACCTGCCTGGGCCGTCGGCCCCACCGCCGTGGTCGTCCTGTTGTCGGCATCGACGTTACATGCGCAACAAGCGCCGGTGGCGCGGCCGAAAGCCACCCCCGCGACCACACTCGACGCGGTGGAAGTGCTGGGCCAGCGTCGCCCGTTATCCGATTTTCCCGGTTCGGTGACCGTGCTGGGCGGGGACGTGCTGCGCGATGGCCAGCGCCAGGTCAGCCTGGCCGAATCGCTGGTGCGGGTGCCGGGGATCACCGTGCTCGACCGGCAGAACTTCGCGCAGGACCTGCAGGTGCAGAGCCGCGGGTTTGGCGCCCGCTCCACGTTCGGCATCCGCGGCATCAAGCTGGTTGTCGACGGCATTCCCGCGTCCGCGGCCGATGGGCAGGGGCAGGCGGCGACCTTCCCGCTCGGTTCGTTGGACCGCATCGAGGTGCTGCGTGGTCCGCTCGCCTTGCAGTACGGCAACGCCGCCGGCGGCGCGATCGTCGGCTACACCGACCTGGACAGCCCGGCCGGCGGGGCGCTGGACGGCTGGTGGGGCAGTGACGGAAGCCAGCGCGTGGCAGCCCGCACCGACGGCGCCAGCCTCGATGAATCGTGGCGCTGGCGCGTGCAGGGCAGCTATTTCCGCACCGATGGCGCACGGCCGCACAGTGCCGCGGAACGCGGGCAGGCAGCGGTGGTCGCGCAGTGGTCGCCGCGCGAGGGCGAGCGGGTGCGCATCGTGCTCAACAGCCTGTCGCAACCCGAAACGCAGGACCCGCTCGGGCTGACGCGCGAAGCCTGGCAACGCGATCCGCACGGTACGGATCCTGCCGCCGTGGCATTCAACACCCGCAAGCGCATCGACAACCACCAGCTCGGTCTGCACTGGCAACGTGATTACGCCCCAGGCCGCGAGGCGTGGCTGGGCGGTTATGCGATCCAGCGCGATGTGCAGCAGTTCCTGGCGATTCCCGCCCGGGCGCAGGGCGCGGCGAGCAGCGCGGGTGGGGTGATCGACCTCGGGCGATCTTCGGCCGGCGTGGACCTGGGGCACCGCTGGCGTGGCAGCTCGGGCGCGGTGGCGGTCGGGATAGAGCTGTCGCGCCTGGACGAGGCCCGGCGTGGCTACGAGAACTTCATCGGCGACCGGCTCGGCGTGCGCGGGCGCCTGCGCCGGGATGAGGACAACCGGGTCGACGGCCGCGACGGCTACGTGGTCGGCGACTTCCATTGGTCAACGAATTGGTCGCTACTGGCGGCGGCGCGCCGCTCGCTCCTGCACTTCCAGTCCCGCGACCACTTCCTGGCACCCGGCAATGGCGACGACAGCGGCGTGCTCGACTACCGGGAGTCGTCGGTGGCGCTGGGTCTCGCACGGGCATTTCCTTCCGGCGAGTTGTTCGCCAGCGTCGGTCGTGGATTCGAGACGCCGACGATCACCGAACTGGCGTACCGCCCCGACGGCGGAACCGGGTTCAATCGAGCGCTTTCACCCTCGCACTTCGACGCGGCCGAAGTGGGTGCCCGATGGCGCTTCAAGGCGGGCAATGCCAGCGTCGCGGCCTACCGCATCAACGGCGATGGCGAGATCGTTCCGGCCGACAGCCGCGGTGGCCGTTCGAGTTTCGCCAACGCCGGGCGCACGCGCCGCGACGGGGTGGAGATCGGCGCAAGCGGCGAACTGGGGGCGCAGTGGTCGTATTCCGTGGCCGCCAACTGGCTGCAGGCGCGGTTCGTCGACGACTTCAGCTACCGCGTGAGCACTGGCGCGTCGACGGCGGTGCGCACGGTGGCCGCCGGCAATCGCGTGCCGGGCATCCCGCGCGCGGACGGCTTCATCGAGCTGGGCTGGCACATGCGGGACGACCGCATCCGCGCCGCGATCGAGGCGCGCGTCAGCGACCGCATCGCCACCGATGACCGCAACAGCGATGCCGCGCCCGGCCGCGCGGTGGCATCCGCGCGCCTGGAGTGGCGCCCGCACCGCGAGGGCGGGTGGCATGGGTTCGTCCGCGTCGACAACCTGTTGGACCGCACGTACGTGGGCTCGGTGATCGTCAATGACGGCAATGGCCGCTACTTCGAACCCGGCGCTGGGCGCAGTTTCACCGTGGGACTGGGCTGGGACGCGAAGCCGTAGCCACGTTCGACCCCACGCGGAGCCCGTGGTCCAGCCGCGGGGGCCGTCGGGTCGGCCGGGTGCCGCCGCGGTTCAGGCGATGGGACGGCAATGCGGCGCGTCGCCCGATCACACCAGGCCGGTGGCGTAGTACAGCCCGATCACCACGAACACCGCGAGTGTCTTGACGATCGTGATCGCGAAGACGTCCTTGTAGGCCTGCCGGTGCGTCAGGCCGGTCACCGCCAACAGGGTGATCACCGCGCCATTATGGGGCAGGGTGTCCATGCCGCCGGAGGCCATCGCGGCGACGCGGTGCAGGACTTCCATCGGGATGCCGGCGGCGTTGGCATTGGCGATGAAGGTGTCCGCCATTGCCGCCAGCGCGATGCTCATGCCGCCGGACGCCGAGCCGGTGATGCCGGCCAGCGCCGTCACCGTCACCGCCTCGTTGACCAGCGGGTTGGGGATTGCGCCGAGCGCGTTGGCGACCACCAGGAATCCCGGCAGCGCGGCGATCACGGCGCCGAAACCGTACTCCGATGCGGTGTTCATCGAGGCCAATAGCGCGCCGCCGATCGCCGATTTGGTGCCGTCGGCAAAACTGGCGGTCACGGGCTTCCACGCGAACGCCAGCACGGTGAGGATGCCGACCAGCAGCGCGCCCTCGACCGCCCAGATCGCCGCGATCTTCGAGACCTCCTGCACCACCGGCGCGGCAGTGCCGACCACCGCCGGCGAGAATGCATGGCTGGCGCCATACGCCTGCGGGATCCACGCGGTGAACAGCTTGTTGGACACGCCCACCAGCACCAGCGGCAGCACCGCGACCAGCGGGTTGGCAAGCGCGCCGCCGGCGAACGCGACGGGCTCGTTGAGCAGGGTTGCCGGGTCGCCGTAGCCTTCGCCGGCGTTCAGCGCCGCGCGCCGTCGCCAGTTCAGGTAGGTGAGCCCCACGATCAGGATGAACACGCCGCCGAGCGTACCGAGCACCGGCGCGGCCCAGGCGGTGGTGCCGAAAAAGGACGCCGGGATGATGTTCTGGATCTGTGGCGTGCCGGGCAAAGCGTCCATGGTGAAGGTGAACGCGCCCAGCGCGATGGTGCCCGGGATCAGTCGCTTGGGGATGTCGCTCTGGCGGAACAGCTCGGCTGCGAACGGGTAGACCGCGAACACCACCACGAACAGCGACACGCCGCCATACGTCAGCAGCGCGCAGACCACGACGATCGACAGCATCGCGCGGCCGGCGCCGAACAGGCGGATGGTCGCCGCCACGATCGACTTGGAGAAGCCCGACGTCTCGATCAACTTGCCGAAGATCGCCCCGAGCAGGAATACCGGGAAATACAGCTTCAGGAACCCGACCATCTTGTCCATGAACAGGCCGGTGAACATCGGCGC
>JBBRWW010000152.1:0-6508 GCA_038248955.1 Lysobacterales bacterium | reverse complement strand
CGGGCACGGATTTGCTGGCCACCGCGCTCGCCACCGAATTCCATCGGCATGTGGGCACGCTCGGCGGCGCCGGCAACAAGCTCTGCGTGACCGCCGTGTCGCGGGCGGTCTCGGAGCAAGCCCGCGCCAGGATCGCTGCGATCATGGGCAGACGCAGTTTCGGCATCCGCGTCTACAACTGGCACGACGTGAACTGGACACCGGGCGCAGCTGCCTATGCCAACACGCCGCCACCGGTAGCGGCGCCGAATTTCGTCTACTGCCGGTTCGTCGACACGGACAAACGGGTCCTGGTCGCTTCCGACATCTTCGTGCAGACCATGCCGCCGAGGAACGACGGGGCTTATTACCAGGAATTGAGCCGCTACGGCGCTGAATTCGGCGCGCGCGCGGCCGCCGCCGAAGGCGTCGACCCGCAAGGCGCGCTGTGTATCGCCAGCGACACCCGGGCCGAGGCGGACAAGAGTCGCAACGACTACAGGAAGGCATTTCCGTTCTCGGGCATCAAGAAGGTCGACCTGCCGTTCGCGCCGGGCCCGGCGCCGGCATCGAAGGCTGCTGCGCCAGCCGCCGCTCGGACAATCGCCTCACGTGCCGCGACGCAACCGGTTGCGTCGCGTTCGTCCGGTCCGACGGACGATGTCGAGGAGGACTTCTGGGGACGCGTGTCCGCGAGCAGGAATGCAAGGGATTTCGAGGACTACCTGGCGGCGTATCCGCAGGGTCGCCATGCGCCGGTGGCGCGACTGGAGATCAGGCGCCTGGGTGGTTCGCGCGCGCCGGCAGGGGCCGCGCCGGCAGGCATCGCCCCGGACCATCCCGGCAGCGTTGTCACAGCCGCGTCCGCACCGGCTGCACCGGCGTATCCGATCAACGAGGACGTCGGCAAGCTGATCGCCGGCAGCTGGTTCTTCCGCGACGTGCCCGCCGGCCTGGGTGCCACCGTGGCACGCTCGGGCACCCGCAACGTCCGCGTCGCCAAGACCACCGTGCCGGTGACGATGGACACCACGATGCAGAGGGAGGCGGGCAGCGACCGGTGCAGGATCGATCAGACCACGCTGGCCGGCCAGGGCAGCACGTTCAAGACCACGACGGCCGGCCAGACGTGGGCGGGCTTCCTGCCGCTGAGCCTGCGCTCGAACGTGACCAGCCAATACGCCACCTTCGACACCGTCTTCAGGCTGGTGGCCATCGACAAGCTGGTCGGCCAGCCGTTCCCGCTGGTGCCGGGCAGTGAATTCAGCCTCAGCGCCACGTTCGAGAACATCGACAGTGCCGGAAAGGCCAGCACCCACGGCCAGGAATGGGGTTGCCGGGTCGGTGCCAGCGCGCCGGCGACCACGACCATCCCCGGCATGGCCGGCGAACAGACGGAAGTGACGTGCCGCGTGAGTCACGCCGCCCGGGAGTTGCCACCGCAGGATTCGGTCATGACCTGGTACAGCGCGGCGGGGTGTTTCATCCAGGATCCGACGCGCTGACGTGGTGGCGTGACCATGCAGAAGTGAACCTGACCACGTGTTGTCAGGCACCATTTGGCGACAGTGGCGGCCTATAGGCGGGTGGTGGCGGGCCTCTGACGGGGTCACCCCTCGGTATTTCGGCAACTCTCCAAGGGCTTTCCCACTTGGAGTTACACATGGATCACGGAGATGAAGGTCAGCTCTGATGTCGTACGCCGCTTACGCGCCGAGCGCGGCTGGTCACGAAAACAGGGGTCAGAGTGCACTTTCTGTCGTCTTGAACGGTCGAGTTCCGGGCTACTTTCCCACCGGTGCGAACACCGTGCGAAACGCGCGAAGCGCCGCCGGGTGGTAGATCGTCGCGTGTGTCTCTTCGGGCATCGGCGCGTAGTGCAGCACCAGTCCAGGCAGTGCCGCCGCCGCCAGTTGCCGCGAGAGCTGCGCGGTCAGGCCGTCGACGTCGTCCCGGCTGTTTGCCAGGTAGAGCGTGGCGTGCAGGTCGCGGCGGCGGGCGAGCGCGTGCTCGGCCTGCGGCAGCAAGGCGGCGTGGTTCCACCACAGGCTGGGATCGAACGCGATGTAGGTGTCGAACAGTGCCGGTTCCAGCACGAAGGTTTCGACGACGAACAGGCCGGCCAGTGACTCGCCGACGATCGCCTTCTCATCGGTGGTCCGATAGCGCCGCGCGATGTCCGGCATCAGCTCATCGCGCAGGAACGTGCGGAATGCGGCCGAACCACCGACGCGCGGTGCGATCTTGCGGTCCTCGGGGTTTTCGGTCGGGCCGGTGAGGTCGCGGCGTCGCTGCGTGTTCTCGATGCCGACCAGCAGGAACGGGCGCATCGTGCCGTTGCCCACCGATACCTGCAACAGCCCCGCCACATGCAGGAAGTCCTCGCCGACGCCGCCGTCGGGCATGTACAGCACCGGCAGCCTCGCGTCCGGCGCGGTGTCCCACGCGGCGGCGCGGTAGACGTTGATCCGGCGCGTTTCGGCCAGCACCGCCGACGGCAGTTCGAACGTCTGGCCGATGGTGAGCGGCGTCGCTTCGACCACGCGCTCGGTGGCAAAGGCAGGCGGGGCAAACAGCACGATGGCGAGCAACAGATTGCGAAGCAGCATCATCGCGGTTCCGGCGGGCTGTAGGAATGTAAAAACAGGGGTCAGAGTGCACTTTCCGACCGACAAAGGCGTCAGATTCATTTATCCCGACTCGACTGCGACGAGCGCATGACTGCGCCGAAACACCGCATAGCTCACCAGGATCACTACCGCCTGAAGCACCGCCAGCGGTAGCAGGAGAACGTGGGTGGTGGTCCACAACAGGCACAGCAACAGCACGATGTTGAGCGGCATCCGTCCGAAGCGGCTGGCCACGTACAACAGCGCCACAAAAAACAGCTGGTAGGCCAGCACCGGCAGCGTAAGGAACATCACCCGGCAACTCCGGCTGTTGGATTGCGATGGAATAGCGCGCTCGTGCCGCACTCCGCACAGTCCCGATATAACGCATCGCGTTCCTTCCGCGCGCGCGGCGTATGACCGGGTTGGCAAGTGAACCCAGAAAAGGGGACGGAGGCAATTAAGGATCGCTAATTGCCTCCGTCCCTTTTTGCACGTCGCCTTTGCTCCGCCGATCGTTTCAACCCCTGCAACCAACCGGCAGGTATTTGTCATCGATCTCCGAATGGCAGGTCCATGCCTGCTTCCCGGCATCGAACTCCAACCATATCCGCTTGCCGTCAACGTCGGCCCTGCTGATGTTCCCGGCCGTGATCTCCACGCCGCAGTTGCCACTCTGCAACGTTCCCACGGCTACCGAGTGCGCGTACCGACTCGAGGTGCCATTCGGTGCCGTCAGGCCGCCCTCGCTGTTAGTGGGACAGCGCAATTGGTTGGCGACGAACTCCGCAACCACCAGCTTGGCCGGGGTTCCCGCTGCGATGGCTTCCGCCACTTTGGCGCGGTTGGTGTAATCCTGGTATGCGGGTATGGCGATGGCCGCCAGGATGCCGAGCACCGGTATCCCGAGCACGATGACGATGAGCATGGCGATCAGCCAACCCGAAAGGCCGGTTTTCTGGCGCTCGGGGTGTGCCGTGAACGCCCAGCGATCCACCACCAGCGTGCCGGCGACCATGTCGTGCAGCGCCTGCCGCCGGGTAGTGAACGCGGCCATCAGGAAACCGACGTAAAGCGTCACATAGGACAGCAGCGCGGCGAACCACCGTCCCAGCGCGTTGCCGAACGTCAGACGCCGGCCTTCCAGGTCGGTCACCTTGATTCCCAGTGCGCGCTTGCCGAGCGTCGCCTGTGCGGCGGAGCTTTCCTGCAGCGCGTAATACAGCGGCGCTGCGACCCAGTACGCCAGGTAGAACAGCCCCATGAGCGGGGAAGTGTCATCGCTGGAGAGCTGAGCGGCAGACACCAGCGCGAGCCAAAACAGCAGCATCAGGGGCAGCCCGAGAATGATGCCATCGAGCATCAAGGCCAAGTACCGTCGCCAGAACCCCGCATAGGCGATATCCGCACGGGCGTCCGCTGCGGGGAAGGCCGGGGCACGCATGAGCGGCGGGGGCGATGGAGTGCCTCCAGTGAGCTCGGCGACATCGGCGTGGCGTTCCCAGTTCGCCATGCCGTCGCGCCAGACCATACCATCCGGGCGAAGTTGCCCCTGCGCCAACGCGGCCCGCAGGAACGACGCGGCGACCGGCCCGTGCTGCGCGCCGGCGACGTCCGAGTAAAACCATTGTGGATCCGACATCAAGTCCCCCTTGCGTTCTTGTGGTGTTGCCAGACCGCCCGCGTCGACGGCGATGGTGCCGAAAACGGGATGGTGGTTCCGGGTGTTACGCGCCACAAGCCCTGGTTCAATAGCAGGCGCTCGCGACCGCATCGTTCAGTTGGCGGCGGACGTCGACGTTGCCGCGCTGGTTGTTGCTGCCCAGAACAAATTCGCGACGCGCTTTGGCCGCTTCGCAGGCACTGGTGCTGGCCGCCGCGGTGATCTGATGCACCTGAGCGCCCGGTGCTTGCCGACTGACACGTGGCGGCGAGGTTTGCACGGTCGCCGGCCGATAAGGCGCAGCGCGCGGGTCGGGCACGTAATCCATCGCCGACGCCGTCCTGGCAGTGGCTGGACACGGCTCGCTTTGGAAGATGGTCGGTTTGCCCTTCTGGACGCAGCGATACAGCGTCTGCGCATCGGCGGTGAAGGGCGCTACCACGAGTAAAGCGATGACGAAAATTCGCATGATCCAGTCCGTTGAAAGGGTCGAAGGTGGTTCACTCGCAGCCAATGCCGTCGTTGTCGCGATCCAGATGACTGCCGTACCCCGGATCGCCGCGCCTGACCGGTGCCGCGCCGGCCGCGCGTGCGGCGGTGCAGTTCGCAAATGCGCCGGTGGGGCCAGCCGAAGCACGCCTACTCATCGGTTGCGCTGGGGCGAAAGTGTTGCCAGGTATGCCCCTTGCGCCGGCAGACGGTCCCCGGTGGCAGTGGTAGTCGCCATGCTTGCGGTCGTTATGGCACCCCTCGCCATTGAGACCGCCGCCGTGGGCATGGGCGTTGCCGGCGATAGCGGGCAGGCAGGCGAACAGCACCACGATCGAAATGTTCATGGATCCCCCCGGATCTGCTGACGCCCTCCGAGGCTAGTGCAGCGGCGTGCCGCGTGCCATGAGGATTAGTCCTACAAGAACGGGGGCAGGTCCACTTACTCACGCGACTAGATACTGCCTGCGCTCGACGGGTCAGCCCTGCCCCACGAGCCCGCGAAGCTGGACCGCCAGTCATTCCGCCTGACACGCCAGCCTCCCACCCTCGCCAGCCACCCCCCTAGGCTGATCACCGAGGTGCCCCCACCTCGCCGTCGAGCCAAAGCTTCTCGACCACCAGCCAAAGCCCCTCGACCGCCAGGCAAGTAGCCTCACGCGCGAGTCACCCGAACTTCGCCGCCCAGGCAAATCACCTCGTCGCCCAGCAAAAAGGCCTGGCGGACGAGGCTGTTGCGCCTCGGCCGCCAGGCCCGGTCACTCAACGCCGCCGCTCAGGCGGCGCCACGGCTCAGCTGGCCGTGGCCGGCTGGGCCGCGCGAGGGGTGCGGCCGAAGCGCGCCGACAGTTCCTTGCGCGCGCCCTTCAGCGCCTCGCCCTTGCCGGACACCTTGAGCAGGCCGTAGCCCTCCAGCGCGACGCCGATGATGTCGCTGCCCAGCGCCATCTCGGTGTCGTCGGCGCGTTCGACCAGTTGCCGCAGCTGCTGCAGGCGCGGACGCAGCTGCTCGAGCGCGGCGAGGTCGGCCTGCGCCTCTACTAAGCCCAGGTTGGGCGGCAGCATCTGCGGGTTGGCCGCGAGCAGCGACAGCGTCTGCCGGCAGAACACCTCCGACTTGTCGCCCATCTTGAACAGCTCGCGCCGCTGCGCGGGCTGCAGGGTGACCAGCGGGGCGAACACGCGGCGGATCGTGTCGATCGCACCGTCAAGGTCGGCGATGTCCTGCGCGGACAGGTTCAGCGATACCAGGTTTTGCATTGCAGTTTCCTTACGTTCCATTTGCGAGTCCGGGCGTGCCAGGAAAGGCTGGGCCGGACGGTCCATGCTCCACCGCGATCCGTGCGGGGGGTGCTGCAATGCCGACGGATCGGCGCGGGAGCGTGGCGAGTGTCGCAGAGCGGCGGCGGTTGAACCAGCGGGACGTCTGCGGGTGTGGGAACGCAGCTGCGGGAGTTGCCCGCGCCCATCGGCGTGAGCCGATCTGCTTAGCCGGCGGCCCGCTCGACGCGGAAATCGATCGGCTTGTAGTGGAAGTTGTTCGACTGCCCCGCGGAGCAGGCGGTCATTGCCACCACCAGCGGCATTTCAGCGCGCAGCCGCACGAAATCGCCGGCCCGGCTCAGCGGCGGCAGCACCGCGACGGCGCCGGTGTCGGCGTCCATCGTGACGTTCATGAAGACGTTGAACGCGATCGGGATGCGGTCGACGCCGATCCCGTACGGCGCCAGCGCGGCGGCCAGGTTGCCTTCGCAGCCCGGGCGGCCCT
>JBBRWW010000151.1:0-6644 GCA_038248955.1 Lysobacterales bacterium | reverse complement strand
TCGGTGGACCACAGATGGGCGAGGCGATGCTGGGTCGGTTCGGGCGGCGGCGCGGCGTGGTCTGGCATCGGGGCATTGTAGAACCCGCGGGCGTGGTCGCCAGTTGCGTGCCCAGCGGCCACAATCCCCCCATGCAGACAATCGCCAACGCAAGCGTGTGGGGCCCGCAGGGGTGGCAGGAGCGTGTCAGCCTAGGTGCCGACGAGCAGGAGCGAATGGTGCACGTTGCCCGCCCGGGCATTCATGCCGACGCCGGCGCCGACGCCGACGCCGACGCGGCCCCGTGGGTCGTGCCCGGCGTCGCCAACCTGCACTCGCATGCCTTCCAGCGCGCGATGGCGGGCATGGCCGAACGCCAGACCGATGCCGGTCAAGCGGGTCTGGGCCCGCGAGATGCGCACGACAGCTTCTGGACCTGGCGCGAGACCATGTACCGCTTCGCCGCGCGCTTCGACCCGGACACGCTGCAGGCGGTCGCCGCGCAGCTCTACGTCGAGATGCTGGAGGCCGGCTACACCACCGTGTGCGAGTTCCACTACCTGCACCACGCGCCCGACGGCCGGCCGTACGCCGACGCCGCGGCGATGTCGCGCGCGTTGATTGCTGCCGCCCGCGACACCGGCATCCGCCTGACGTTGCTGCCGGTGCTGTACATGAGTGGCGGCTTCGACGGCCGCGCGCTCGATGCCCGCCAGCAGCGCTTCGCGCATGGCGTCGACGACTACCTGCACCTGCTCGACACGCTGTGCGAGGACGTCGGCGGGCGGGTGCACGTCGGCGCGTGCTTCCACAGCCTGCGCGCGGTGCCGGCCGATGCGATGGCCGCAGTGCTGGCGACGTTGCCCGCGGCGATGCCGGTGCACGTGCACATCGCCGAGCAGGTCGCCGAGGTCGAAAGCTGCATCGCGCTGCGCGGCGCCCGCCCGGTGCAGTGGCTGCTGGACCACGCCGACGTCGACGCGCGCTGGACCCTCGTGCACGCGACCCACCTCGACGCCGCCGAAGTGCAGCGCCTCGCCGGCAGCGGGGCGACGGTTGCGATCTGCCCGACCACCGAGGCCAACCTCGGCGACGGCCTGTTCCCGCTGCGCGCCTACCTGGATGCCGGTGGCGCTTGGGGCATCGGCTCGGATTCGCACATCTCGGTATCGCCGGTCGAGGAACTGCGCTGGCTGGAATACGGCCAGCGACTGGTCACCGGCCATCGCAACATCGCCGTGGACACCGCTTCGAACAGCGTCGGCGAGGCACTGCTGCGCGGCGTGGGCGCCAGCGCGGCCCAATCCAGCGGCCATCCGATTGGCACGCTGGAAGTGGGCGCCGCGGCCGACTTTCTCGTGCTCGATGGCGAAGCGCCGCAGTTCGTCGGCGCGACCGCCGGCGACGTGATCGACCGCTGGCTTTTCAGCGGCAACCGCAACCTGGTGCGCGATGTGTACGTCGGCGGCGAGCAGGTCGTGGCCCACGGTCGGCATCGCGATCGCGAGGCGATTGCAGCGCGCTACCGTGGCGCGATGCGCACGCTGCTGGCATAGCCGGCGCCTCGCAGCGGCCGTTTGCCGCAGTGCCCATCAACGCGATCGCGCTCCCCGGTCCGTGACGATCACAACGATGGGTCGCTCTGACCCCAATGGCGTGATGGCGTTTACGCGGCGAACAGATCCGCTTTCGCCGGCAGCGCGCCCTCCAGCGCCAGCAGGAACTGCTTGATTGGCAAGCCGCCGCCGAAGCCCGTCAGGCTGCCGTCGGCGCCGATCACCCGATGGCACGGCACCACGATCGGCAGGGGGTTGCGGCCGTTCGCCGCGCCGACCGCGCGGGTCGCGGTCGGCTTGCCGATCCCGGTCGCCAGCGCCGCATAACTGATCGTCGCGCCGTAGGGAATGCGCTGCAATGCGCGCCATACGTCGCGCTGGAACGGCGTGCCGCGTGGCGACAGCGGCAGGTCGAAATCGCGCCGCTCGCCGGCGAAGTACTCGCCCAGTTGCGCGCGCGCCTGCTCCAGCACCGCATGGCTGCCTTCGCGCCAGCCGCCACCGCGCGTTGCCGGGTGGCGTGGCGACGCGAACTCGATCAACTGCAGGCCGTCGTCATCGGCGGCCAGCAGCAACGCGCCGACCGGACTGTCGATGCGGGTATAGGTGGTCATCATCGGGGTCATCAGCAAATCCTCAGGGTGCCTGTTTCGTCTTGCCCTTCTGCACGGTCGCGGGCGCGGGCCTCGGCTGTGCCGACGCCTCGCGCCACAGGTGCATCACCGCGTAGGCCCGCCATGGCCGCCATGCTTCGGCGCGCGCGGCCAGCGCCGTGCTGCCCAGCACGCTGCCGTCGTCACCCGCGGTGCGTCGCAGTACCAGGTCGTCGGTCGGGAACGCATCGGGATGGCCCAGCGCGCGCATCGCGATGTACTGCGCGGTCCACGGGCCGATGCCCGGCAGCGCGACCCAGCGCGCGGTGAACTCCTCGAGCGTGCGTTCGGCCTTGAAATCGACACGGCCGTCCAGCAACGCGCCGGCCACCGCGCGCACTGTGGCGGCGCGCGCGCCAGTCAGGCCGATGCGGGTGAGGTCGGTGTCGGCGAGCGCGATCGGGGTCGGGAACACGTGCGTCAGGCCCGGTCCCAACGCTGCCGGCAACGCCTCGCCGAACTGCCGCGCCAGCCGCGTGGCGAGCGTGCGCGCCGCCGCGACGCTCACCTGCTGGCCAAGGATCGCCCGCACCGCGATCTCGAAGCCGTCCCAGCCGCTGGGCAGGCGCAGGCCGGGTTGCGCCTGCAGCAGCGGCGCCAGTCGCGGGCTCGCCAACAATCCATCACTGATCGCCTGGGGGTCCGCGTCGAGGTCGAACATCCGGCGCAGACGGTTGACGATCGCGAGCAGTCGCGCCGATGCCACGCCATGCAGTTCCAGCTTCAGCGCGTGCTCGCCGCCCGGCCACGCGCTGACGCGCAACCACCCCGGCGTCGCGCCGGCATTGTCCTGCTGCGGCGCGATCACGCGCGCATAGCTGTCATCGTCGACGTACTCCAGGCCCGGCAGCGCGCGTCCGCGCAGGAACCCAAGCATCGCGGCGAAATCGAATGGCGGCCGGTAGCCCAGCCGCAACGTCAGCGCGTCGCCAATGTCGGCGCGCGGACGCTTGCGCAGGTCGCGCGGCGCCATCCGGTACGCGTCGCGGAACGTCGTGTTGAATCGGCGCAGGCTGCCGAAGCCGGCCGCGAGTGCGACCTCCGTGATCGGCAGCGTCGTCTCCGTCAGCAACTGCTTTGCGAACAACAACCGGCGGGTGGCATGCACGCCCAGCGGCGCCGCGCCGAGGCGATCGACGAACAGCCGCCGCAATTGCCGTTCACCGAGGTTCACGCGCGCCGCCAGCGCTGCGAGCGGTTGCTCGGCGAGCGCACCTTCATCGATCAGCTGCAACGCGCGCGCGACCACCTCATCGCCGCGCCGCCACGCGCCCGCGCCGGGTGCGAGTTCCGGACGGCAGCGCAGGCACGGCCGGAAGCCCGCCGCTTCCGCCGCCGCCGCATTTGCGTAATAGGTGATGTTGTCGCGTCGCGGCGCCGGCGCCGGGCATACCGGCCGGCAATAGATGCCGGTGGTTTTCACGGCGGTGAAGAACAGCCCGTCGAAGCGGGCGTCGCGGCTCAGCCGTGCCTGTTCGCAGACCCGTCGATCCAGGCCCGGCGCGGCGGGGGCGGTGGGCGCTGCAACGGGGAGGGGGCTGGACATGCGCGCAGGCTAGCACCGGGCCGGGGCCCGGACTCGCCGGATTCGGACATCAATGCCGGCCTGCGATGGCGGTCGGTTGCAGCGCCGGCAACAGCGGGGTGATGTCGCCGTCGCCGGGCGCCGCGGCGATGCCGACCAGCCGCGCCAGCAAAGGGTACACATCGACGTTGTCGAACGCTGGCAACACGGCGCCGTGCCGGAACGCCGGGCCGCGCGCGAGGAACAACGCACGCATCGACGTCAGTGCGGGATCGAAACCATGCGAACCGCGCGTCGCATCCAGCGGCCGCTTCGCCGCCCGTTCGCCCGACAACGCATCCCAGCCCTCGTGCATCTGGCACACGATCGGCGGCACGCGGGCATTGCGTCCATAGTGCCAGCGCGCCGGCAGTTCGCGTTTGCGCCAGCAGTCGTAATGCGCGTGCGCGCCCAGCAGGCGCCGCTCCGCCGCGGAAGTCCGCCCCGGCATCGGCACGAAACCGACCGATTGCCCGGTCGTCACCGCGACCGCATCGGCCGGATCGACCATGTCTTCGGCCGTGACCACGTGTCCCGGCGGCACCGTCGCCATGCCGTGGTCGGATACGATCACGAGGTTGACCGCTTCCAGCAACGCATGCGCGTGCAGGCCATCGAGCAGCCGTCCGATCGCGGCATCGGCTTCGCGGATCGCGGCATGCGCTTCGGGCGAGTCTGGACCGTGGTCGTGGCCGGCCGTATCCAGCACGTCGAGGTACAGGGTCGTCACGCGCGGCCGCGTCGCCGGCGGTTCCGCCAGCCAGCCCAGCACCGTGTCGACCCGCGCCGCCGACGAAACCGACTCGTCGAAGGGCCGCCAGCGGCCCGGCCGGCGTCCCCCGATCCTGGCCTCGCTGCCCGGCCAGAACATCGTCGCGCTCGGCAGCCCGGCGTTCCCGGCGCCGACCCAGATCGGCACGCCGCCCCACCATTGCGTGGTCGACACCGCGGCGCGGTCGGTCAGCTTGAACGTGCCGAGCGCGGCATCGTCCATCGTGTTGTGGATGATGCCGTGGTGGTCCGGGCGCAGGCCGGTGACGATCGTGTAGTGGTTCGGGAACGTCAGCGACGGGTAGGACGGATTCATCCATTGCGCGCGCACGCCCTCACGGGCGATGCGGGCGAGGTTCGGGGTGATGCCCAGGTCGAGGTAATCGGCGCGGAACCCATCGATCGACACCAGCAGCACCGCTGCGGGAATGGCGGCGGCGACGGGCGCGGTGGCGGCCGGCGGCCGCGAGGCGCAGGCCGCCACGGTCAACGCGAACAGCGCGGTCGTGCCCGCCACGCGCAGCGATTGCAGGGGATTCAAGGGGGAAGGCTCTCCAAGGCGAGCCGCCGAGCATAACCAGCGCGGATGGCGCCGTGACTGTCGTCGCTGGCAGGCGGCGTCCATCGGGTCGATAGTGGTCGCGAGCCTCGGGATCGCAGCCCGGCCATGCAGCATTCCACCGTCCCCTTCGCGCGCCCGGCGCTGCCGCTTGCCATTGGGTCTGTCACCGCAGCGACGATGGCACCTGGCGGGTGCGTTTCGACGACGGCACCGAGCTTGCAGTGGCCACCGAGGACGAGGTGGCCGCGCTCCACGCCGGGCGCCAGGTCGGGTGTCCACAAGCCTGACGCGCGTCTAAATTCGAGCCCGTCCCATGGGGCGATGACCCGGGCGTGCGGCGTATGGTGGCGCTGCGGCCCCGTCTCCGCGCCACCTCCGAGGTGATCCCATGAACCGCCCACTCGTAACCTCCCTGTTGTTTGCCAGCGTGTCGATGGTCGGCGTTTTCGCGACCATCGCATTTGCGGGCGCGGCGCAAACCGCCGGCACTGCGGCGGCCGTCGACGCGTCAGTCCCGGCGCAAGCCGCCAGCCAGTCGGGCGACAATGCCCGCGCCGATGCCACGCCGCCGGTTGAGCGCAACTGCATGCACTACACCGGTTCACGCATCGTCGCGCGCAGCAACACCACCCGCAGCGCCAGTCGGCGCAAGGACAGGGATGAACCGCGCTGCGTCATCGCGAACGGCCGCGTCTACAGCCGCGAGGACATCGAACGCACCGGCGAGATCGACATCGCCGACGCCCTGCGCAAGCTGGACCCGTCGATCCACTGATGCGCGGCGCCCGGTAGCGATGCAGACGCCCGTCCCGTGCCGGGCGTTGTGCTCTGGGCCCGTAGGGTTCAGCCGCCGCCCAGCAACGAGGCGGTGGCGGCCGCCAGAAGGATCACCAGCACCGCGGCGGCCGCACCGAACGCCGCGCCGAATGTGCGGCCCTTGTGCACCTGGCTGGCCTGCAGGCGCGAGATATCCTGCCTGGCCACGCGCATGTCGGCGCCGACCAGGGCGTCATCCGTAACCTGGGTCACCACGAACTTCTCCACGCGTGCATCGCGGGTCACCACTTCCACTGTGTCGCCGGCCTCCACCCGGCCCTTCAGCGACGACCACTCGGCGTACGCCACTGTCTGCATGGTGTGGCAGCCGGAAACCAGCATGAATATCATCAGCAACGCCACGGTGATCAGACGCATTTGGCACTCTCCCCAGATTGGCTGGCAGCCGGCGCCGATACGCCGATTCATCGCGCCTCCGCAGAGCCCCCTCGGGCGGCGCGACGCACTGCCGGGCCGTGCAGGCGACCTATAATCTGGCTCCCGCAACACGTCAATACAGTTGAGCCGGCCATGAATCACCAAGCTGACCGCGTCGATCCCAGCCGCGTCATCCGCGCGCCGCGCGGTACCCAGCTCAGCTGCAAGTCGTGGTTGACCGAAGCCGCGTACCGGATGATCCAGAACAACCTCGATACGGAGGTCGCCGAGAACCCGACCGAGCTGGTGGTCTACGGCGGCATCGGACGCGCCGCGCGCGACTGGCAGTCCTACGACGCGATCCT
>JBBRWW010000150.1:0-6682 GCA_038248955.1 Lysobacterales bacterium | reverse complement strand
GGCTGCCGCGTCACCGTGGTGCCGGCGCAGACGAGCGCCGACGAGGTGCTGGCGCTGGCCCCCGATGGCGTGTTCCTGTCCAACGGACCCGGCGACCCGGCGCCGTGCGACTACGCGATCACCGCGATCCGGCAACTGGTCACGCGCAGGATCCCGATCTACGGCATCTGCCTGGGTCACCAGTTGCTCAGCCTGGCCATGGGCGCGCGCACGCTGAAGATGAAGTTCGGCCATCACGGCTCCAATCACCCGGTGCAGGAGCTCGACAGCGGCCGGGTGATGATCACCAGCCAGAACCACGGCTTCGCGGTCGACGAGGCGACTTTGCCGGCCAACGTGCGCGTGACCCACCGCTCGCTGTTCGACGGCAGCAACCAGGGCATCGAGCTCATCGATGCGCCGGCCTTCAGTTTCCAGGGCCACCCCGAAGCCAGCCCCGGGCCACACGACGTGGCGCCGCTGTTCGACAAGTTCGTAGCGTCCATGAAAGACAAACAAGCAGAGGCGCGTTGACATGCCCAAGCGCACAGACATCAAGACCGTCCTGATCATCGGTGCCGGCCCGATCGTGATCGGCCAGGCCTGCGAGTTCGACTACTCCGGCACGCAGGCGTGCAAGGCGCTGCGCGACGAGGGCTACCGCGTGGTGCTGGTCAACAGCAACCCCGCCACGATCATGACCGACCCGGACATGGCCGACGCCGTGTACATCGAGCCGATCAACTGGCAGACGGTCGAGAAGATCATCGCCAAGGAGCGTCCCGACGCGCTGCTGCCGACCATGGGCGGCCAGACCGCGCTGAACTGCGCGCTCGACCTGGCCGACAACGGCGTGCTGGAGAAATACAACGTCGAACTGATCGGCGCCAAGCGCGAGGCGATCATGATGGCCGAGGATCGCGAACTGTTCCGCGTCGCCATGGCCGAGATCGGCCTGGACTGCCCGAAGGCCGAGATCGCCAGGACCCTCGAGCAGGCCATCGATATCCAGACCCGGGTCGGCTACCCCACGATCATCCGCCCCAGCTTCACGCTCGGCGGCAGCGGCGGCGGCATCGCCTACAACCGCGAGGAACTGATCGACATCGTCACGCGCGGCCTGGAACTGTCGCCCACCAGCGAGGTGCTGGTCGAGGAGTCGGTGCTGGGCTGGAAGGAATTCGAGATGGAGGTGGTCCGCGACACCGCGGACAACTGCATCATCGTGTGCTCGATCGAAAACTTCGATGCGATGGGCGTGCACACCGGCGACTCGATCACCGTCGCCCCGGCGCAGACCCTGACCGACAAGGAATACCAGCGCCTGCGCGACGCCTCGATCGCGGTGCTGCGCAAGATCGGCGTCGACACCGGCGGCTCCAACGTGCAGTTCGGCATCAATGCCCAGGACGGCCGCGTGGTCGTGATCGAGATGAACCCGCGGGTGTCGCGTTCGTCGGCGCTCGCCTCCAAGGCGACGGGTTTCCCGATCGCCAAGATCGCCGCCAAGCTCGCCATCGGCTACACGCTCGACGAGCTGCGCAACGACATCACCGGCGGCGCGACCCCGGCCTCGTTCGAACCTTCGATCGATTACGTGGTCACCAAGATTCCCCGGTTCGCGTTCGAGAAATTCCCGCAGGCCGACTCGCGACTGACCACGCAGATGAAGTCGGTCGGCGAGGTGATGGCGATGGGGCGCACGTTCCAGGAATCGCTGCAGAAGGCCCTGCGTGGCCTGGAGACCGGCAAGGTCGGCCTCGACCCGACGGGGCTGGACCTGTCCAGCGAGGACGACCTGGTCAAGCTGCGGCGCGAGGTCAAGGAGCCGGGCCCGGAGCGCATCTTCTTCATCGGTGACGCGTTCCGCGCCGGCATGAGCGTGGAGGACGTGCACAAGCTGTCGTTCGTCGATCCGTGGTTCCTCGACCAGATCGAGGAGTTGATCGCGACCGAGGGCGAGGTCGCGGCGCAGGGCCTGGGCGCGCTCGATACCCGGCGCATGCGCGCGCTCAAGCGCATGGGGTTTTCCGACGCGCGCATGGCGCAACTCACCGGCACCGACGAAACCGCGGTGCGCACCCTGCGCCGCGCGTTCGGCGTGCGCCCGGTCTACAAGCGCGTGGACTCGTGCGCGGCCGAATTCGCCACCGACACCGCCTACCTGTATTCGACCTACGAGGACGAGTGCGAGGCCAGGCCGACCAACCGCGACAAGATCATCGTGCTCGGTGGCGGCCCGAACCGGATCGGGCAGGGCATCGAGTTCGATTACTGCTGCGTGCACGCCGCGCTCGCGCTGCGCGAGGACGGCTATGAAACGATCATGGTCAACTGCAACCCGGAAACCGTGTCGACCGATTACGACACCTCCGACCGCCTGTACTTCGAGCCGGTTACGCTCGAGGACGTGCTCGAGATCTGCGACCTGGAAAAACCCAAGGGCGTGATCGTGCAGTACGGCGGCCAGACCCCGCTCAAGCTCGCGCAGGCGCTGGAAGCGCTCGGGGTGCCGATCATCGGCACCAGCCCGGACAGCATCGACCTGGCCGAAGACCGCGAGCGCTTCCAGCAATTGGTGCAGCAACTGGGCCTGGCGCAGCCGGTCAACCGCACCGCGCGCAACCCCGAGGAGGCGCTGCTGCTGGCGTCACAGATCGGCTATCCGCTGGTCGTGCGCCCGAGCTATGTGCTCGGCGGCCGCGCGATGGAGATCGTCCATTCCGACGCGGACCTGACTCGCTACATCCGCGACGCGGTCAAGGTGTCGAACGACTCGCCGGTGCTGCTCGACCGCTTCCTCGACAACGCCGTCGAGGTCGACATCGACATCATTGCCGACCGCGAAGGCAACGTCCTGATCGGCGGCGTGATGGAGCACATCGAGGAAGCCGGCGTGCATTCGGGCGACTCGTCGTGCTCGCTGCCGCCGTACTCGCTGTCGGCCGAGACCCAGGCCGAGTTGCGCAGGCAGGTGGTGACGCTGGCCAAGGCGCTGAACGTCGTCGGCCTGATGAACACCCAGTTCGCGGTGCAGACCGACGAGCAGGGCCGTGACACGATCTTCCTGATCGAGGTCAATCCGCGTGCCTCGCGCACGGTGCCGTTCGTGTCCAAGGCGACCGGCATGCCGCTGGCGAAGATCGCCGCACGCTGCATGGTCGGGCAGACGCTGGCGTCGCAGGGCGCGCTGGAGGAAATCGTCCCGGACTACTACTCGGTGAAGGAGGCGATCTTCCCGTTCGCCAAGTTCCAGGGTGTCGACCCGATCCTCGGCCCGGAGATGCGCTCGACCGGCGAGGTGATGGGCGTCGGCCGCAGCTTCGGCGCGGCCATGGCGCGCGCGCAGGAAGCCGGTGGCATCAAGGCACCACCGGCCACCGGCAAGGTGTTCATCTCGGTGCGCGACCCCGACAAGCAGCGCGTGCTGCCGGTGGCGCTGGACCTGATCGCGCGCGGCTACGAGGTGGTTGCCACCCACGGCACCGCCAAGTTCCTGCGTGGCCAGGGGGTCGAGTGCGCGGCGATCAACAAGGTCACCGAGGGCCGGCCGCACGTGGTCGACCTGATCAAGAACGGCGAGATCGCCTACATCATCAACACCACTGAAGGTCGCCAGGCGATTTCGGACTCGTTCTCGATCCGCCGCGAGGCGTTGCAGCATCGCCTCACGTATTCGACCACGGTCTCGGGCGCGCGCGCGCTGGTACATTCGCTCGACTACCGCGGCACCGGCCCGGTGTGGTCGCTGCAGGAACTGCACGCCGAGCTGGCCCACCGAGAGAACGGCGCAGTCGCCTGAACCTGCGGCCCGCAGCCGTGCCCGTCAGCGCGGTTACGGGCACAATCGAACCCAGACCCCTACCCAGAATTGCCGGCATGACGCCGGCGCGAGGAATGACGATGAGAGCACCGATGACGGTGAAGGGCGCGCAGCGGCTGCGCGCCGAACTGGATGAATTGAAGTCCATCAAGCGGCCGGCGGTGATCCATGCGATCGCCGAGGCGCGGGCGCACGGCGACCTCAAGGAAAACGCCGAATACCATGCGGCGCGCGAGCAGCAGAGCTTCATCGAGGGCCGCATCAAGCGCCTCGAGGGCGAGTTGTCGCATGCGCAGGTCATCGACGTCGCCGCGCTCAATCCCGGCTCGCGTGTCGTGTTCGGCGCGACCGTGAAGCTGGCCGACACCGACACCGACGAGGAGCGCACCTACCAGATCGTCGGCGACCTGGAGGCGGACATCAAGCTGGGCCTGATCGCGATTTCCTCGCCGGTGGCGCGTGCCCTGATCGGCAAGAACGACGGCGACAGCGTCACGATCGAAGCGCCTGGCGGCACCCGCGAATACGACATCATCGGCGTCAGCTACGACGACTGAGCCGATGGCCCGCGCCACGACGTTGTTGTTGCCGGGGCGCGAGCGCCTGGCGGGGCAGCACCTGCCACCCGCACTCGGGCAGTGGTTGGCGCGTGCCGACCGCAGCACCTCGACGCACAGCCAGCAGCGACGGATGTTCGACGTCTTGCCACGGGGTTGGCCGGTCGCGGCGGTAACCCGCGAGCGCGAGGCCGGTGATGCGGCGTACGCGGCGTGGCTGCGCGCCGATCCGGTGTTCGTCCAGCCGGACATGAACGGCGCCCGGCTGATGGCCTACGGAGAAGCGTTGTCGCTGACCGCCGCCGACGCCGAGGCGCTGCTGCAGCCACTGAAGCCGCTGTTCGGCGACACCGGTTTTCCGATCGATGCGGCCACGCCGTCGCATTGGTACCTGCAGTTGCCGCTGGGAGCGACATTGCCCGCGTTCACGAGCCCGGACGACGCGCTGGGCGCGGATTTCTTCGACCACCTGCCGGCCGGCGACGAGGGCCGGCGTTGGCGCGCGCTGCTCAGCGAGGCGCAGGTCGTGCTGCACAACCACCCGCGCAATGCCGAGCGCACCGCCAGGGGACTGCCGCCGGTCAATTCGCTGTGGTTCTGGGGTGGCGGAACGCTGCCCGACCATGTGCGTTGCGAGTACACCCAGGTGTGCAGCGACGACGAGGCCGTCGAGGCATTCGCATCGCGGGCCGGCACCGGGTTGTCGCGATTGCCGCCGCGCTGGCCTGAAGGTGCAGGCGAGGGCGATGGCGGGAATGGCCATGACGTGCACCGCGCCTTCGACCTGCGCCACGCGCGCGACCTCGCCGGCCTGCAGGCGGAATGGTTCGCGCCGGTCATGGCCGACCTCCGCGCGGGCCGGCTCGACACGGCGATGCTCGATTTCGCCGACGGCGCTCGTTACACGCTCAATGCGCGCCAACGCTGGCGATTCTGGCGCCGACCGCTGCGCGCGCTCGATACGTGATCACCGAAACTGGACCACCATGAAACCGATCGCCATGCTGCGCCGCCGTACCGGTGCCTCCGCGGGCGTCTGGCCCGACCGCATGCCGGCGCTGCTGGCGCGTATCTACGCCGCCCGCGGTGCGCTCGCGATCGAACAGGCGCAGCCGCGGCTTGCGCAGTTGCTGCCGCCCGACACGCTGATGGGGCTGGATGCCGCCACTGGCCTGCTCGCCGACGCCATCGCCAACGATCGCCATATCGTCGTGGTCGGCGATTTCGACTGCGATGGCGCGACCGCCTGCGCGGTCGGCGTGCGTGGCCTGCGGCTGCTCGGCGCCAAGCGGGTGTCGCACGCTGTGCCCAACCGCATGGTCCACGGCTACGGATTGTCGCCGGCGCTGGTCGACGAAATCGCCCTGCTGCAACCCGATCTGCTGGTCACCGTGGACCACGGCATCGCCTGCCATGCCGGCATCATCGCGGCCAAGGCGCGCGGCTGGCAGGTGCTGGTCACCGATCACCACTTGCCCGGCGATACACTGCCGCCGGCGGACGCGATCGTCGATCCCAACCAGCGCGGCGACGCGTTCCCGAGCAAGGCGCTGGCCGGCGTCGGCGTGATGTTCTACGTGCTGCTGGCACTGCGCCGGCATCTGCGCAGTGCTGGGACGTTCGCGGAGGACGGCCCGGACCTGTCGGTGTTGCTGGACCTGGTCGCTGTGGGCACCGTGGCCGACCTCGTGCCGCTGGACACCAACAACCGCGCGCTGGTCGGTGCGGGTCTGCGTCGCCTGAGGGCGGGCCACGGTTGTGCCGGCCTGCGCGCATTGATCGAGGTCGCGCAACGCGACGCCGCGCGCCTGTCCGCGGCCGACATCGGCTTCGCGATCGCCCCGCGCCTCAACGCCGCCGGGCGGCTGGAGGACATGACACTCGGTATCGAATGCCTGTTGACCGATGACATCTCGCAGGCGCGCGAGATCGCCACCGTGCTCAACACGATCAATGGCGAGCGTCGCGCCGTGCAACAGCAGATGACCGACGAGGCCGAGGCGGTGATGGCGCGGGTCGCGCTGGAGCATGCCGCGTTGGCGAGTGCGTCGCCGGAGGGTGCCTTTGCGGGGCAAAACGGCGCCGGCATGCCCGCGGCGATCTGCCTGTTCGATACCGACTGGCACCCGGGCGTGGTCGGGCTGGTCGCGTCCAAGATGAAGGACCGCGCCCATCGCCCGGTGATCGCGTTCGCGCCCGCCGAGCCGGGCAGCCCGATGCTGCGCGGCTCGGCGCGATCGGTGCCGGGTTTTCACATCCGCGACGCGCTGGCGGCGGTCAACGCGGATTCGCCGGGACTGATCGAGCGCTTCGGCGGCCATGC
>JBBRWW010000149.1:0-6695 GCA_038248955.1 Lysobacterales bacterium | reverse complement strand
TTCGCCGCGCGCAGCCGCGCCGCCAGGCGCAGGCTGCGTGCTTCCTGCCAGTGGGCGGCAGCGATCGAGGGGGACCGGGCGGCGTTGGCGCTCACGGTGTGGCCGCCGGGCTGCTGGCGAGCGTGGCTTCGAGCACCGATTGCAGGCGCGCGGCGAGGGTGCCGTCGATGCGCACGCTTTCGCTGTGCAGGCGCAGCTCGCCGCGGCCCAATGCGCTGTCGACCGTCAGGCGCACGCCGTCGAGGCCGGCCAGGTGCGGGGCGAGCACGCCGAAGTCGTCCGGGTGCAGGCGCAGTTCCATTTCGCGGTGGCCGCTGCCGACCGCGTCGAGTGCCTCGCGCACGAGGTCGGCGAGCAGGGTCGGGTCGGCGACGTAGGCGCGTCCGACCAGGGTGCCGGCGATGCGCACGGCCAGGTCGGCCAGCGCCTCGGCGACTTCGCCGTCCAGGCGTGCCAGCGGCCGGGTGAAGCTGTCGAGGATGCCCTCGATCTGCGCCACCACCCGTCGCGCCTCGCCGGTGCCCGAGGCGAGGCCTTCGGCGTGGCCTCGCGCATAGCCCTCGTCGTGCGCCGCCTGCTCCAAGGCCTGCAGGTCCTCGACGCTCGGCGGCGGCGGCAGGGCCTGGTGCAGGGTGGCCAGCGCCAGGCCCGGCGCATTCCAGCGCGGCACGTCGGGCATCGGCGGGAACGCGCTCATGGCCGTGCCGCCGTTGCAGCGACAGCGGCGGCCGCGTCCGCGATCGCCGTGGTGGTCGCGGCGCGGTTCATACCATCGCCTCGGCCTTGGCCGACAGCTGGATCTCGCCGGCGTCGGCCATCTTGCGCACCATCGTCAGGATCTCTTTCTGCGCCGCCTCCACTTCGGCCAGCCGCACCGGGCCGCGCGCCTCCATGTCCTCTAGCAGGATCTCGGCCGCGCGTTGCGACATGTTGCTGGTGATCTTGTCGCGCACCTTCGCTTCGGCGCCGCGCAGGGCCAGCGCGAGCTTGTCCGACGCCACGTCGCGCAGCACCGCCTGCATCGCGCGGTCGTCGATGTCGGCGAGGTTGTCGAACACGAACATCAGGTCGCGGATCTGCCCGACCAGCTCGCTGTCGATCTCGCCGATGTTGCCGAGGATCGTCTCGTCCTGGCCGGAGTCCATGAAGTTGAGGATGTTGGCGGCGACCTTGATGCCACCGACCGAGGACGACTTCATGCTCTGGCTGCCGGCGAACTGCCGCGCCATCACGTCGTTGAGTTCGTTGAGCGCGTGCGGCGGGATGCCGTCGAGCGTGGCGATGCGGATCAGCACATCGGCGCGCACGCGGTCGGGCAGGCATTTGAGCACCTCGGCGGCCTGGTCGCCGTCCAGGTGGGCCATCACGATCGCGATGATCTGCGGGTGTTCCTGGCGCACCAGGTCGGCGATCGCGCGCGGCTCCATCCACTTCAGGGTGTCCAGGCCGGAGGTGTTGCGGCCCAGCAGGATGCGGTCGATCAGGGTGCTGGCGCGCTCCTCGCCCAACGCCTGGGTCAGCACGTTGCGCACGTAGTCGTCGGCGCCCGATCCCAGGCCACTGGGCTGCGCCAGCACGTCGATGAACTCGTCGAACACGCCGACCACCGAGTCGCGCGAAATGCCGCCGACCGAGGTCATCGCCACGCCGAGCTTCTGCACTTCCTTGGCGCCCATGTGCTTGAGCACCTCGGCGGCCTGCTGCTCGCCGAGCGACAGCAGGACGATCGCGGCGCGCTGCACGCCGGACAGGACCAGGGGCTCAGCCATCGGATTCGACCCAGTCGCGCACGACCTGCGCCACGCGCTTGGCGTCGGTGTTCACCGCCGTGCGCGCGACATCGAGCTTCTCGTCGAAATTCATCAGCGCCGGCGCGCCGCCGCGGGTCGTCGGCGCCGCCGCTGCCGAGGACAGCGCCACCGGCACGCCGTCTTCGGGGTCAACGATGGTGGCGATGTGGACCTTGGGTGCCAGCAACTGCCGGAACGCCGGCCGCAGCACGGTGAAGATCAGCAGGAGCACGGCCAGGCCACCCAGTGCGGTGCGCAGCAGGTCGCGCGCCTTGGGGTTCTGCCAGATCGGCACCCCGGCATCGAAGCTGTCGACGGCGGCGTCGGCCGCGAACGGCGCGTTGACCACCGACACGACGTCGCCGCGCTGGCCATCGAAGCCGATCGCCTGCTGCACGAGGGTCTCGATGCGGCTGAGTTCGGCCGCGTTGAGCGCGCGCAGCTTGGGCTGCTTGCCGGCCTCGGTGGTACCGACGGGGACATTGTCGACCAGCACCGCGGCGGTGACGCGGCGGATGCGGCCCGGGGCCTGGCGGGTGTGGGTGAGGGTGCGGTCGATTTCGAAGTTGCGCACCGCGGTGCGGCTGCCCGGGCCCGACACCGATGGCGCCGCGGCCGCCGCGGCGGCGGCGGGGCCGGCCGCGGTGGACATGTTGCTGGCGCTGCCCGGCACGCCCTGCGCCGGCACGGCGGCCGTGGCGGTGCTGCCACCACCGAGATTGCCGGTTTCGGAGACCTGCTCGCTGCGCACCATCGCGCCCTGCGGGCCGTAGCTCTCGCGCGCCTCCTCGGTCTGGGCGAAGTCCATGTCGACGCTGACCTGGGTGCTGACGCGGCCGCGGCCGGTCATCGGCTCCAGCAGCTGCTGGATGCGCTGCACGTAGACCGATTCCTGCCGGCGCTGCTGGTCGAACTGCTTGGCGCCGACGGCTTCCTCGCTGTCGGGGTCGGCATTGGACAGCATCCGCCCGGACTGGTCGACCACGGTGACGCCGGTGGGCGGCAGGCCCGGGATGCTGGACGCGACCAGATGCACGATCGCGTCGACCTGGCCCTGCTCGAGCGTGCTGCCGCTCTGCAGCTGCAGCACCACCGAAGCGCTGGCGGGATCGTTCTGGCGGGTGAAGGCGCTGGGCCGCGGCAGCGCGAGGTGCACGCGCGCCTCGCGCACCGGGCGCAGGTTGGCGATCGTACGGGCCAGTTCGATCTCCAGTGCATGCTGGTAGCGCGCGTTTTCGATGAACTGGCTGGTGCCGAACCCCTGGTCGCCCTGCATCGATTCGAAGCCGGTGGCGGAGTTGGCTGGCAGGCCGGCGGTGGCCAGCGCCATCTTGGCCGCGCCGAGCTGGTCGGTCGGCACCGCGAGCGCGCCGTTGCCCGGATCGATGCGGAACGGGATCTGCGCGCTGCGCAGCAGGTCCGAGGCGTCGCTGGTCGCCTTCGCGTCCAGGCCGGCGAATACCGGCACGTAGTCCGAGCGCTGGGTCCAGAAGAACAGCCACAGGCCCAGCGCGATGGCGGCGGCGACCATCGCGAACAGGCCGAGCTGGCGCACCGCCGGGATGTCCTGCAGGCGACCGAGGTCGCGCAGGTTGGTGGTGCCTTTGGGGAGTGCGATCACGCTCATCGGCGAGGCTCGGTGGAGAGGTGGCGGCGGAAGGGAGGTGGTGGGGGCGTACGGTGCGGAAGCGAGGTGTTGTCGGGACTGGCCGGCATCCACTTGGCCGTCATCAGATCGGCATGTTCATGACGTCCTGGTACGCCTGCACCAGGCGGTTGCGGACCTCGACCGTGGCGCGGAAGGCCACCTGCGATTGCTGCATCGCCACCATCACCCGGGCCAGGTCGGCGCGCGGGTCGCCCATCTCGAATGCCTGCTGCAGGCTGCCGGCGTTGGCCTGGGTCTGTCCGACCTTGTCGATCGCGTTGGTCAAGGTCTGCTGGAAGCCCGGCGCGGCGACGCCGCCGGGGCCGCCGATCGCGCCGCCGACCGCCCCGATCGCGTTGCTGCCCGGCACGTCACCGCGGGCACGCGTCTCGTGGGCGCGGATCTGGGAGAGGATCGATGAGATGGCGTCGGTCATTGCGTCTGTCGCTGCCAGTCGGGCTTGCAGGGACTAGGCAAGTCGCGTGCCAGAGCGGCGTCAGAAACCCGCCGGCGGCCTACTCGCCGGCCGTCGGCTCCGCAGTAGCGTTTTCGCCGAGCACGTCAGCCTGGTCGCGGTCGATGCCGTACTTGCGCAGCTTCTCGACCAGGGTGGTGCGGCGCAGGCCGAGCAGCGGTGCGGCGTGGGCGACCACGCCGCCGGATTGCACCAGGGCGGCGCGGATCAGCTCCAGCTCGATCCCGGCCATGTGCCCGCGCAGGTCGAGCCCCTGCGGGGGCAGCGTGGCGTAGGGCGACAGCTTCGAGGGATCCAGGGCCGCCGGAATCCCGCCGCCGGCGATGCCGTGGGCAGCCTCGTACGGGACTGGGGTCGGCGCGACCGGCGTCGCCGGGTGGTCGGGTGTCTCCGGGGTATCGAATGCATCACTGACCGGCATCGCGGCGCGATAGCGCGCCGGCAGGTCCGCGGCGCGCACGGTTCCGGCCGGATGCAGCACGGCAAGGCGCTCGAGCAGGTTGCCCAGCTCACGCACGTTGCCGGGCCAGGCGTAGTGCTGCAGGGCGATAATCGCGTCGCCGGCCAGCGCGACATGGCCGCGGCCGCCGTCGGCCAGCTGGCGGGTGATCGCGGCGATCAGGTCGGGCAGGTCGGCGGTGCGCTCGCGCAGCGCCGGCATCTCGATCGGGAACACGTTCAGTCGGTAGAACAGGTCCTCGCGGAACAGGCCGTTGGCGATCTGCTGTTCGAGGTTGCGGTGGGTGGCGGCGATCACCCGCACGTCGCACTGGATGGTCTGGCCACCGCCGACGCGCTCGAAGTTGCGCTCCTGCAGCACGCGCAGCAGCTTGACCTGCATCGGCAGGCTCATGTCGCCGATCTCGTCGAGCAGCAGGGTGCCGCCGTCGGCCATCTCGAAACGGCCCTTGCGCTGGGTCAGGGCGCCGGTGAACGCGCCCTTCTCGTGGCCGAACAGCTCGCTTTCCAGCAGGTCGGGCGGGATCGCGCCGCAGTTGATCGCCACGAACGGCTTGCTGCGCCGCGCCGAGCGGGCGTGGATCGCGCGCGCGGCGACCTCCTTGCCGGTGCCCGATTCGCCCAGCACCAGCACCGTGGTGTCGTGCGGGGCGACCTGGTCGATCATGCGGTTGAGCTGCAGCACGCCGGCGCTGCGGCCGGTCGGGCCGATCGGCGGCAGGTCGCGGCGCTCGTCGTCGTCCAGGCGCTTGAGGCTGGCGCGACGCAGCGCCTCCTGCAGTTCGGTGCGTCGGATCGGGTAATGCAGCGGCCACACCGACTGCGGGTGCAGCGCCGTGCGCCAGCCGGCGTCACTGGCATGGCCGGGCAGTTCCAGCACCGGCGGGTGCAGCGCTTGCGCCGCCAGCCAGTGCGCCAGCGTGGTCCAGCTTTTGCCGTCGCCGACATCGCCGACCACCACCGCCACCCAGTCGCTGGCGCGGGCACGGCCCAGGTCGAGCTCGGCGGCGTCGGTGAGGATGCGCGGGGTGAAATCCATGAACTCCAGCAGCGTCGCCACGCGCTCGGCGCGCTCGATGTCCTGGTCCAGTACCAGGATCCGCGACTCGCTCACGCCACCGACTCGGTATGCAGGCGCTGCAGCAGCGGCATCACGTCGTGGATGTAGGCCAGCTTGCTGACGAACGCGTCGGCGCCGGCGCGCAGGGCGTGCTCGCGGTGCTCGGTGTCGTCGAAATGGCTGGCAATCACGATGTACGGCGGGTTGTCCTGCGCCTTGATCAGGCGCGTGGCCTGCAGGCCGCCCATTTCCGGCATCGCCAGGTCCATCAGCACGACGTCCGGGCGCAGCGTCTCGCACTGCGCGATGGCCTCGATGCCGTTGCCCGCGGAGCCGACCACGGTCAGCCATTCCAGCCGCCGCAGGTGGCGCAGCGCGGCGCTGATGAAACCGGGGTGGTCGTCGACCAGCAAGACCTTCAATTCACGCATCGGGCTGGTTCCTTGGCTTGTCATGGGGGCGGCGCCGCGATCAGCAGGCGACGGCGCGGTGCGGGGCAAGGCGCTGGCGCGAACGCGCCGGGCCGATCTTGAGCTGGTCACGGTACTTGGCGACGGTGCGGCGCGCCACGCGTACTCCCTGGCGGGCGAGCAGGCCGGCGATCACGTCGTCGGCCAGCGGGTGGGCGAGCGGCTCGGCGTCGATCAGGCGCTTCACCATCGCCCGCACCGCGGCGCCGCCAACCTCTGCGCCCTCCAGCCGCACCGCGAACAGGCGCTTGAGCTCGAGGGTGCCGCGCGGGGTCTGGATGTACTTGCCGCTGGTGATGCGCGAGACCGTGGATTCGTGCATGCCGATCGCGTCGGCGACCTCGCGCAGGGTCAGCGGCACGATCGCCTCGTCGCCGCGCTCCAGGAAGCCGCGCTGGCGTTCGACCAGCACCTGCGCGGTGCGCAGCAGGGTGTCGTTGCGCATCGCCAGGCCGCGCACCAGCCAACGCGCCTCGTCGAGCAGCCCGCGCAGCACGGCGTTGTCGCCGGACTTGCCCGACGCCAGCGCGCGCTCGCAGTGCGGGGCGATGCGGATGCGCGGCGTGGTGCGGCGGTTGAGCGCGACGCGCCAACTGCCACCGGCATGCCAGGCGACCACGTCGGGGACGATGTTCAGGTCCTCGGTTTCGATCGGTGCCTCGACCGGCGACGGCCGCAGGCTGAGGATCAGGGCCACTGCCACCTGCACCTGGACGGTGTCGGCCTTCAGCGCCGTCGCCAGCGCGGCGTGGTCATGCGCGGCGAGCAGGTCGAGGTGGCCGGCAAGGATGGC
>JBBRWW010000148.1:0-6745 GCA_038248955.1 Lysobacterales bacterium | reverse complement strand
GCACGCGGTCGCCGGCCCCGGCGCTGATCGGGAACGCGACCTTGGCGGTCGATCCGGGCTGCGGAGGCTGCTCGATATCGGGCAGCGTCACGCGCACGCCGACGCTATGGGTGGCCGGGTCGGCGGCGGGAAAGACCGTGACCTCGGCGGCATCGATGCGACGGCCGTCGGCCAGCAGGACCTCGGCGCGATTGGCGGCGCGGATCGCCACGGCGTCGGACTGCGGCACCTGCACCTCGATGCGCAATTGCCCCGGTGCGTACACCGTCATCAACGGCTGGCCCGGTGCCACGCTCTCGCCCGGCTCCACCTGGCGCGCGCTGACGATACCCGCGAACGGCGCGCGGATGACCGTGTACGCGGTCTGCTGGCCGGCTTGGGCGAGCTGCGCGCGGGCGGCGTCGCGCGCCGCGGCGGCGCTGTCGCGCGACGCCTTTGCCTGGTCGATCTGCGCGCGCGACACGTACTGGCCGGCGCCCAGGGCCGCATAGCGGCGGTAGTTGGCGGCCGCCTCGGTCGCCGCCGCATCGGCAGCGCGCAACTGTGCCGCCGCGGTGTTGGCGACGGCCTGCTGCTCGACGGCGGTCAGGCGCAGCAGCACATCGCCGCGGCCGACCCGGTCGTTGACGTCGACGTTGACCACGGTCACGCGGCCGGCGGTCTGCGCGGTCAGCGCCGCCTGCTGCACCGCTTCGACGACGCCGTCCCAGTCGCGGCCACGGGCATCGCTGCCGGCCTGCACGGTGATCGTGTCGAGCTTCGGCAACGCGGCCAGGGCCGGCGGCGGCGCCAGCTCGCCGCCACACGCCGCCAGAACCAGCATGAGGCTGGTCGAGAGCAATGCACGCACGCGCACGTCGTTGCGCATCCCGCGCGAGGTTGCCCGATTTGGGATCACTTGTAGCTGCATCCGGCGGCGACGCCCCGGCCGATGCCGAGCTTGCGCATGACCATCGCGGCCGGGCAGAACCCGGTGAACGCCGACTGCAGCAGGTTCAAGCCGACGAAAGCGGTGAGCAGCCACCACCACGGCGAAACGAGCTGGGTCAGGGCGACGCTGATGAGGATCATCACGCCGGCAAAGGCCATAACGGCACGTTCAAGGCTCATGGATGTCTCCAATGGAAGGATGGATGGAATGGCGGGCTGGCGATGGACGCTCAGCGCTTGCCGTTCTTGAGCCGCTCGATGCCGAGCAGGCCCATGATGTATTTCTCGTAGACCGGCTCCGAGGTGCCGTGGCGCATCTTGTAGAGGAAGTACTTCTCGAAGCCGACCTTGGCCACGTGCACCCATTTGCCGACCTTCGCCCAGGTCACGTTGCGTGGCGGGATCTGCGGCAGCGCCACGAACGCCACGCCGGTATCGCCCATGTCGGCCAGGCACACCGCGTTCCAGGTGCCCTCGAAGTCGGCGGTCTCGCCCGACAGCTCGGCTTCGATGTTGCGCACGATCGTGGTGACCATCGACTCGATCATGAAGCCGGTCTTCGGCGCGCCGGTCGGGATCGGCGTGACCTCCACCGGCGGGATCGCGACGCATACGCCGGCGGCGAAGATCTGCGGGTATCTGGGGCTGCGCTGGTGCTTGTCGACGATCACGAAGCCACGCGGATTGCACAGGCCATCAACCGCCGCCACGGCGTCCACGCCCTTGAACGCCGGCAGCAACATGGCGTAATCGAACGGCAGGACATGCTCGCGCAGCGCCTGGCCCTGGGCGTCATGCTCAACCGCGACCACCTCGCCCGCCCGTACCTCGCTCACCTTGGCGTTGGTGATCCACTTGATGTGGCGCTGGCGCATCTCCGACTCCATCAGGCCCTTGGAGTCGCCGACGCCGCCCAGGCCCATGTGGCCGATGTAGGGCTCGCTGCTGACAAAGGTCATCGGCACCCGGTCGCGGAGCTTGCGCTTGCGCAGGTCGGCATCAACGATCATCGCGAACTCGTAGGCAGGGCCGAAGCAGCTGGCGCCCTGCACGGCGCCGATCACGATCGGACCGGGGTTCTTGACGAATTCCTCGTACGCGGCCCATGCCTGTTGCGCATGCGGCGTAGTGCACACCGACTGGGTGTAGCCGCCGTCGGGGCCGGTGCCCGGCACTTCGTCGAACGCCAGCTTCGGGCCGGTGCAGACCAGCAGGTAGTCGTAGTCCAGCACCTCGCCCGCGCCGGTGTGCACCTGGCGCGCATCGGCATCGATGCGCTGCGCACCGCTGGCGTGGAAGGCGATGCCCTTGTCACCCAGGTGCTTGCCGGCGTCCAGGGTGATTTCGTCGGGCTTGCGCCAGCCCACCGCCAGCCACGGATTGGAGGGCGTGAAGCTGAAGCGGTCGCCCAGGCCGACCACGGCCACGGGATGGGTCTTGCCCAGGGTCTCGCGCAACTCGTACGCCGCGGCCATGCCGCCGAGTCCCGCGCCTATCACCACGATCCTGGCCATCTGCAATCCTCCACTATCCGGGTTCGGGCGCGACTGCGCCGGTTCAGTGCATGTATATTAGTCTCGTCTTATATTAGCGTCAAGTGATATTATTCCACCATCGAATCACCACGGAGCCGCACATGACCCTGACCGCCGCCGACCTCGTCGCCGAAGCCCGCCGCCAGATCCGCGAGATCGGCCCGGACCTATACTCCGCCCATCCGGAGGGCTGCATCCTGATCGACGTCAGGGAACCGGCCGAATTCAACACCGGCCACATCGCCGGCGCGGTCAACATTCCGCGCGGCGTGCTCGAGTTCCAGGTGGACGCACACCCGGCCGTCGCCAACGTCAGCGACCCGGCGCTGTCGCACAAGGACCAGCCGATCATCGTGGTCTGCCGGACCGGCGGGCGTTCCGCGTTGGCGGCAGTGAACCTGCAACGCATGGGCTTCAGCGACGTCCGCTCGATGGCCGGCGGCGTCACCCAATGGACCGCCGCCGGCCTGCCGCTGACCATGCACTGAGATCTGGCGATGAGCAGCAACTGCAATTCCAAGCCACCCGCGCCTGCCCTCGGGATCGATGCCGAGACCATGCGCGCCCACGCCGCCGATGCCGCGCGCCTGCTCAAGGTGCTGGGCAACGAGCAGCGGCTGATGGTGCTGTGCCTTCTTGTCGAGGGCGAACGCTCGGTCGGCGAGCTCAATGCGCGGCTGGACCTGAGCCAGTCGGCGCTGTCGCAACACCTCGCCGTGCTGCGCGCCGACGACCTGGTGACGACGCGACGCGATGCCCAGTCGATCTACTATTCGCTGTCCGACGGCCCGGCACAGCGCATCATCGCCACCCTGCATGGGATCTACTGTGGCTCGGGCCAGGCATTTTGCGAGGACTCATGATGGTCGACACCGCGACGCGCGACGACGGGACCATGCACGGCGAAAAGCCGGCATTGGCGATCGAGCCGTTCTTCCACGAGGGCACCGGCACCTGGAGCTACGTCGTCAGCCGCGGTCGCGACGCGGTGGTGATCGACCCGGTGCTCGACTACGACCCGCGCTCCGGCCACGTCGCCACGGAGAGCGCGCGCCAACTGCTCGACTACGCCGCCGCGCATGGCCTCAGGCTGCTGCGAATCCTCGAGACCCATGCGCACGCCGACCACCTCACCGCCGCCACATTCCTGCGCGCGCGCAGCTCGGCGCCGGTCTCGATCGGTGTCGGCATCCGCTCGGTGCAGGCGCACTTCGCGGACATCTTCGCGCTGACCAGCGACGATCCCGAACTTGCCGACGCGTTTCAGCAACTGCTTGTCGACGGCGAGGTGATCGAGGCCGGCACGCTGCGCATCGAGGTGATGGCGACCCCTGGGCACACCGCCGACAGCATCAGCTACCGCATCGACGGCAATGTCTTCGTCGGCGACACCCTGTTCGCGCCCGACCTGGGGACCGCGCGCTGCGATTTCCCCGGCGGCAGCGTCGAACAGCTGTACGCGTCGATCCAGCGTCTATACGCGTTGCCCGATGACACCGTGCTGTGGCTGTGCCACGACTACCCGCCCGCAGGCCGCGAGCGCCGCGACCGGGTGACGGTCGGCGAATCCAAGCGCGACAACCGGATGCTCGCCAGCGACACGCCGCTCGACGCGTATTCCGAAGCACGCCACGCCCGCGATGCCGGCCTGCCGGCGCCGAACCTGCTGTACCCCTCGCTGCAGGTGAACCTGCGCGGCGGCAAGCTGCCGGCGCCCGCCGACAATGGCCGCCGCTACCTGCTCATCCCGCTGCACGTTGATCCGCCCGGCGACGACCTGTAGCGCCACCCCGCGTTTGGGCGCGGCCACGCGCAAAGTCGCTCGTGCACTTGCCGCGCACGCGCCCCTCTATTGCGCAGTCCGGCGCCCCATTAGTTTTGCCATTGTTCCCTTCCGCCAGCCGTGGCCGCTATCGCGCCGCGCCGCGCGGGCTGGCAAGCTCGCGCATTGCCACCACCGGCCCGCGCCTTCGACCATGACCGAAACCGAACTGCTGCTCGCCGTGCTGTTCCTGGCCGTTGCCGCGCTGTACTCGTCGGTGGGCCACGCCGGCGCCAGCGGCTACATCGCCTCGATGGCGCTGCTGGGTTTCGCCCCGGAGCAGATGCGGCCGACCGCATTGGCGCTCAACCTGCTGGTCGGCGGGATTGGCCTGTTGCGCTTCTGGCGCGCCGGCCACGTGCGCTGGCGCAACGTACTGCCGTTCGTGATCACCTCGGCGCCGGCGGCGTTCTTCGCCGCGCAGGTGCAGCTACCCAAGGAAAGCTATTCCCTGCTGCTGGGGCTGATCCTGCTGGTCGCTGCCGTAGGCGTGTTTCGCCACGCCGCGGCCGCCGAACGCGAGGATCGTGACGCCGCAGGCCGACGCGTACCGTGGATTGCCGGCCTGCTGATCGGGGCCGCGATCGGCGTCCTCTCCGGTCTGACGGGCACGGGTGGCGCCATCTTCCTGACCCCGCTGCTGCTGTTCGCCCACTGGATGCCGACACGCGAGGCAAGCGGCACGTCCGTCGCGTTCGTCTGGATCAATTCGCTGACCGGACTTGCGGGCCTGCTGCATGCGACCGGCACCCTGCCCACCGCGCTGCCGCTGTGGCTGGTCGTGGTCGCGCTCGGCGCGCTGATCGGCACCCAGCTGGGCTTGAAATGGCTGCCGGTCCGGACCCTGCGCTACGCGCTCGGCGTGGTGCTGTTGATCGCGGCGGGCAAGCTGGTGTTCGCGTGAGGGTCCGGCCGCATCGGTTTGCCGCCGCGTCGGTTGTCCAGGCGGTCGCGGCTGACGGGTTCACTCGGGGTCGCCCGACACCCGCACCGAGCCGCGACCATCGCGCTGCTCGAAGATGAAGCGGTAGGCCAGCGACACCGCCTGCGGGGTCTCGCGCCCGCCGCTGCAGTCTTGCCGCATGCGTGCCGCATCATTGGGGTATTCGCACCGGAACGCGGCATCGAAGCGCCATCCCAGCACCGCGCCCCTGGCCGCGTCGAGAAACCGCGGATCCGCCGCGGCCTGCAGGCCCGGATCCTCGACCGGGCACTGCGCTGTCGCGGCGATCGGCAACGCGGTCATGACCTCGCCCTGGGCGCCGATACCGATCTCCACGCAGACCACCTGCGGCGCGAGGCGCTGCGCCAGCAGTGACGTGGGATAGCCGGGAAGCGCATTGCGCGCCGCCGGCAGCGGCAGGAAGAACGTCTCGTTCTGCGCCAGCACCAGCCGTCCCGACGGCGCTGCGAATTTCGAGATGTCGCTGACCCCCACCTTGCCCGACCGGGACACGTCGGGTAGCGCGGACACCGCGATCGGCGCCACCCGGGCGTGCGTGCAACCCGCCAACAGCGCGAACGCGAGCAACATGACCGTGACCTGGAACCCCGGCATGCGGGTCCTGCGCAATGCTCCACCGCCGTCCATCGTGGGCATCACCCGCAGGGGCCGGATCGCCGGCTCAGGAGCCTGCCACGACGACCGTCGCAGTCGGTACAGCACGTGGCCATACCGCGGCGATTCCTGCACCGCCACCTAGAGCGTCGGAGTTGGCTGGGGCTTCCGGGCCGCGAACTTGACCGGCACCCGCACCCGGCGTGCAACCGGCTTGCCATTCTCGATTTCCGGCTTGAACTGCCACTGTTTGACCGCATCGACGGTGGCCTGGTCGAAAACACCGGCTGGCTCGGACTTCACGACCTCGACGTTGGTCGGCTTGCCGGTCGCGTCGATGTCGATCTCCAGCACCACCGTCCCATCGACCCGTTGCGCGAGGGCGGCGGCGGGATACTTTGGCGCTGGCGTGCGGTTCACCTCGCCCCTGCCCGGCGGCAGTGGCGCGATCGCGTCCTTCGGCGGTGCCGGCGGTGCCGGAGGCGGCAGCGGGGCCAGCGCGGGCGGCGGCGATGTCATGGCTGCGGGCGGTGCGGGCGGTACAGGCGGTGCGGCCGGTACCGGCGGCGCCGGTGGCACGCCTGGCGCCGCGGCGGTGACCATCACCTCCAGCGCGATGCCCTTGAACGCGCCACTGGCCGCATCCTTCTCCCCAATCCCGATCCCCGCCTTCCTGCCCTCTCGTACCACCAGCTTGGGCGAAGCCACCAGCTTGCCATCGCGGCTCAGCGTTGTGGCGAGCGCAATCAAGCCGTCGCCACGCGGCGAGGCGGTGCCATGCACGTCCCATAGCTGTCCCAAGTGCTCGCCGCGCATCGCGAACGGCTCGCCGGGCTTGCCGATCACCGTGCGTTGCAGCGGTTCGCCGCCATCGATGCGCATTTCCACCTGCGTCATCAG
>JBBRWW010000147.1:0-6819 GCA_038248955.1 Lysobacterales bacterium | reverse complement strand
TCCAGCAACGGAGCCACCCATGGCCACGGCCTATGATTTCACCGCCCTCGACCTCGATGGCAACGCCCGTCCCCTCGATGAATACCGCGGCAAGGTGGTGCTGGTGGTCAACGTCGCATCCCAGTGCGGATTCACTCCGCAATACACGGGTCTGGAAAAGCTCTGGCGCGATTACCGCGACCGGGGCTTTGCGGTGCTGGGGTTTCCGTGCGACCAGTTCGGTCACCAGGAACCCGGCGATGCGGAGCAGATCAGGAATTTCTGTTCGCTCAACTACGACGTCGGCTTTCCGCTCTACGCCAAGGTCGACGTCAACGGCGACGACGCGCATCCATTATGGAAATGGCTCAAGGACGAGAAGGGCGGCTTCCTGGGCATCGATGCGATCAAGTGGAACTTCAGCAAGTTCCTGATCGGTCGCGACGGGCACGTGGTCAAGCGCTATGCGCCCACCGACAAGCCCGAATCGATCGCCTCCGACATCGAGTCCGCGTTGGCGTGACCGTGTCGAAGAAAATCGTTTCGACCCGCCTGTTCCGCATCAGCTTCCGGCGGGAATCGGGCCACCTGCGGGCCAGCGTGAGCGGCTACGGTGGCAGCCTCGAGACCACCGTTGCCTACTGGAACGCGATCGGTGACGAGGTGCGGGACGCGCGGCCGGTTTCGGTGCTGGTAGTGGACCAGATGGAGGGTGGCGTCATGCCGGCGGGGCAGGTGCCGCATTTCATCGAGGCCATGGCTGGCCGGGGCTTCGAAGGACTCCGCGTCGCGTACGTCGAGGCCCACCTGGACCATCTGGCACACGCGGAAGTGGCGGAAATCCTTGCCTGCGAAAAGGGCTTCAACGTCCGCGTGTTTGCCAACGAGATGGACGCGGCGGTCTGGTTGCGCCACGGCGAGATCTGAGGATTTCATCGCCGGATCCGGCGCGGGCACGTTGAGGACTGTATTGGCGCGGCACCTTGCAACGGCGGTCGCATGAGCACTGGCCCGCTTCTCCCGGCAATGCCGCATCGCGCTCCACGCCAGACAAACAAAAGGCGCCGAGGCGCCCTTTGTTTGTCATCGATGACGCATGGCCGGATCAGGCGCCGCCGCGAGGTCCGCGGTTGCCGCCGCCGGGACGGCCCGCACCGCGCGGGCCACCTGGTCCGCCGGGACGCGGCGCGCCGCCGGGCTTGCCACCCGGACGCGGGCCGCCGGGACCTGAGCGTGGGCCGCCCGGGCCGCCGGGACGCGGGCTGCTGCGCGGCTTGTCGCCATAGGGATTGAAGCTGCCCGGATTGGCATGGTCGGACGGGAAACTGGGTGCATTGCCGGGATGCCCGTACGGACGCGGGGTGCGCTGTCCCTGGCCACCGCCAGGTCCGCTACGCTCGCCCTGATAGCCGCCACCGCCACCGGCCGGACGCGCGCCGCGATCGCCGTAGGCACCGCCACCGCCCGGGCCGCGGGGACCACGATCACCACCGCCCGGGCCACGAGGACCCCGCTGTTCGCCCTGGTAGCCACCGCCGGCAGGACGGCCCGCGCCGCCGGGACGCGCGCCTGCCGGCTTGTTGCCATAGGGCTTGCGCGGCGCCTGGCCGTCGGCGTTGCGGTGGCCGCTGGGGCCGGTGTCGACGCCCTCGGGCACGTACCACGTGCGGAACGCGGCCGGGTTGCCATCGGGCAGCGCGCGCGGCCCCTTGTCCGGGCGCTGCTTGAACGGCTTGTGTGCCTGCTTGGCAGCGGCTTCGCCACTGACGGTCAGGCCGCCGTGCGGCTTCTTGTTGCCGAAGCGCCCGCCGCGGTCCTCGCGGACATGGTCGAAGCGACGCAGTTCGCGGCCTTCGTCGGCGCGGCTGGCGCCGGCGGCGACATGGGCGCGGCCTTCGCCACCAAAATTGATCGTCGACTTGGCGGCCTTGCGCTGGCCAATCACCGGCTGCAGCGTCAACGCCGACGGCGTGCCGTCCTCCAGGCCCAGGTCGGTACGCAGCTTGCCGACCTTGTCGCTGGTCATCTCCTGCGTCTGGCCGCGCAGCAGTTCGCGCGGCAACTCGACCTTGCCGTAGCGGATGCGCTTGAGGCGGCTGACCTGGCAACCCTGCGACTCCCACAGGCGGCGGACCTCACGGTTGCGGCCTTCCTTGAGCAGCACGCGGAACCAGTCGTGCGAGTCGCTGCCGCCGATGCGCTCGACCTCGTCGAACTTGGCCGGGCCGTCGTCGAGCGCGACGCCACGGGCGAGGCGGTCGATCAGGTTGTCCGGCACCTTGTCCTGGCCTTCCGGCGCACGCACGCGGCACACGTACTCGCGTTCGACCTCGAACGACGGATGCATCAGCGCATTGGCCAGCTCCCCGTCGGTGGTCAGCAGCAGCAGGCCGGTGGTGTTGATGTCGAGGCGGCCGACGGCGATCCAGCGCGCGCCCTTGAGCGCCGGCAGGGCCTCGAAGATCGTCGGGCGACCCTCGGGGTCTTCGCGCGTGGTCACTTCGCCTTCGGGCTTGTTGTACATCAGCACGCGGGCGGGCTCGACCAGCGCGCTGGCGACGAACTGGCGCCCGTCGAGCTCGATCTTGTCGCTGCCCTTGATGCTCTGGCCGACCTGCGCGACCTCGCCGTTGACCTTGACCAGGCCGTCGGCGATGCGCTGTTCCAGCGCGCGGCGCGAGCCGAGGCCGGCCTGGGCCAGGACCTTGTGCAGGCGCTCCTCGAGTCGCGGCGGCGCGGTGCCGGTCGTGTCGTCGATGCGCTTGAGGGACAGCTTGCGGGGTTTTTCATCAGTCATTGGTGCGTCTCCGACCGGTCGAGTTCATCGGACTCGGTCTGTGTTTCGGTGGCATTCCCATTGAAGGCATCGGTCGTCGTCGCGACGGTCTGGGTGTCTTGTTCGGGATCGTTCACGTCCGCCGCGCGCTCGCCCGGCGCGGCATCGGGATCGCCCTGGTCGACGGCGCTGGGCGCGGTCGGGAAGGCGGTGGGTGTCAGGTGTTCGGTGGTTCGGTCGTCCAGGTCGGGTTCCATGCGGTCATGGGCATCGACATCGACGGATTGCGGGTCGCCGGGGGTTGAAAGGGGGTCAGCGTCACTTTCCTCCGGTACCTCCGGGGCCGAAGGAAAATCAGGGGAAAGTGACTCTGACCCCCTTTCAGCGGAGGCGTTGGAGGCGTTGGAGGCGATGCCGGCGGCGATCTGCTGGTCCAAGGCGGGCACGCCATCGAATTGGAATTGCGGCTCCAGTTCGCCGATGTCCTTGAGCTCCGAAAGCGGCGGCAGCTGGTCCAGGCGCTGGAGGCCGAAATAGTCGAGGAAGACCTTGGTGGTGCCGAACAGCGCCGGCTTGCCGGGCACGTCGCGGTGGCCGACCACGCGGATCCACTCGCGTTCTTCCAGCGCCTTGATGATGTTGCTGTTCACCGCAACGCCGCGGACCTGCTCGATCTCGCCGCGGGTGATCGGCTGGCGGTAGGCGATCAGGGCCAGGGTCTCCAGCGTGGCGCGGGTGTAGCGCGTCTGCCGTTCGGTCCACAGCCGCGCCACCCAGGGGTGCACGTCGGCCTGTACCTGGAAACGGAAGCCCGAGGCGAGTTCCACCAGCTCGACGCCACGGTTGCTGCAACCCTCGCGCAACGCCTCCAGCGCCTGCTCGATGCTGTCGGCGGGCGCCGGCTGGTCGGGCGGAAACAGAGACTGCAGCTGCGCCAGCGTCAGCGGCTCGTGGGCCGCGAGCAGGGCGGCCTCGACGATGCGGGTGATCAGGAGTTGGTCCATGGATTGGTCAGGGTCGCTGCTGGTTAGGGGGCTTTCGGTTCTCACCGCGCAACTGCGCGGCGGGTCCGGCGTTGTTGCGGTCGATTGCCTGACCGCAGCCGAGCCGGGCAGCCATCACGGGGCGACATCGTCGTTGGCGGCGTCGTCATCGAACTCGCTGCTCAACTCGATCTCGGCGGGATCGGCATTGATCGCCAGCGACTTCACGTAGATCGTCGCCGGCGGCTGCCCTTGCGTCTGCACCTGCAGGGTCGCCGCAGGCTGATCCTGGACGATCTCGACCAGTTGCTCCTTGGCCAGGGTCAGCAGGCCGAGGAAGGTCACCACCACGCCAAGCTTGCCTTCCTGCGCGGTGAACAACGACTCGAAGCGATGGAATGCGCCGTCGGCCATGCGCTCGAGCAGCTCGCCCATGCGCTGGCGGACGCTGAGCGCATCGCGCTTGATCGCATGCTGGGTGTACAGCTCGGCGCGCTTGAACACGTCGTGCAGCGCGAGCAGCATCTCGCGCAGATCCACCGGCGGCGGCAGCCGGATCGACGCCCGCTCCGGCACGAACGCCTGTACCGGGACCGTGTCGCGATCCTGCCGGGGCAGGGTGTCGATGTCCTGCGCGGCCTTCTTGAAACGCTCGTACTCCTGCAGGCGGCGCACCAGTTCGGCGCGCGGATCGTCCTCCAGGCCTTCCTCGGCGACCGCGCGCGGCAGCAGCATGCGCGACTTGATCTCGGCCAGGATCGCAGCCATCACCAGGTAGTCGGCGGCCAGCTCGAAACGCATCTCCTGCATCGCCTGGATGTAGGTGACGTATTGCCGGGTGATCTCCGCGACCGGGATGTCGAGGATTTCCAGGTTCTGGCGGCGGATCAGGTACAGCAGCAGGTCGAGCGGGCCTTCGAACGCATCGAGGATGACCTCGAGCGCATCCGGCGGGATGTAGAGGTCCTGCGGGATCTGCAGCACCGGTTGGCCATGCACCACCGCCAGCGGCATTTCCTGCTGCTGCGGGTGGAGCGGGGCCTGGTGTGATCCGGGCTGCTGCTGCTCGGTCGCGTCGGACGCGGTGTCATCGGTCATGCGGGGCCGGCCCCTCCGGGCCGTGGCACTGCTGTATCTGGGGGCAAGCGGCCTGGGCGCGGCGCTTCCGGTGGAGCGGATCAATCGGCATTGCAGCGATGCAAGGACTGCAAGAACGGATGCGTCGAACCTGATGGCCCCACCAGCCATGTCGCCGCAACGGTTCCGGTCGGCGCACCACGCGGGGCGCGGCGGCAGGAAATCGGAAAGGGGTTGCAGTCGGGGCGGTCGGGCTGGAACTGCCGCGTCTGGGAACGCGGTGCGTCGCGAACGGCGTGGGGCCTGGATCGTGACGGGCCGCTGGAACCGGCCTGGGGCATTTGTCCATTAGGTTACGGACTGCGTCGGGGCGTGTCCAGCGGACATGTCCAGCGCGCCCGCGGGTCTGGCTACAATCCATGCCTGCCCGCCCCGGGCGCGATGGAAGCCAAATCCCATGTGGTACCTGATCGAAGGCTATGACGGCGACGACGTGTTGGCGCAGCGCCTGGCGGTGCGCCCGGCGCACCTGGGCCGCCTGACGGCGTTGCGCGACGAGGGAAGATTGCTGCTGGCGGGCCCGTGCCCGGCGATCGACGCCGAGGATCCGGGTCCGGCGGGTTTCAGCGGCAGCGTGATCATCGCCGAGTTTGCCTCGCTCGAGGATGCGCGCGCGTGGGCGGACGCCGACCCCTATGTCGATGCCGGCGTCTATACGCGCGTCGAAGTGCGGCCCTTCAAGCGGGTGCTGCCGTGACGGTGACTGGCGCCGCCCCGCTGCCGCGCGGCCAGCGCGTCGCCGCGATCCGCGCGGCAATCGAAGCGGCGCTCGCGCCGGTTTCCCTGCAGGTCGAAGACGACAGTCACCGCCACGCCGGCCATGCGGGTGCGCAGGATGGCCGGGGACATTTCAACGTCGACGTGGTCAGCGATACGTTCGCGGGTCTCAACCCGGTTGCGCGCCGTCGCGCCGTGTACTCGGCAGTCGGAGACCTGATGACGACCGATATCCATGCCCTGGCCATCCGCGCCCGGACGACAAGCGAAGCCGGCTGAGACCGGCCGGTGCGGACCGCTCGAAGGTTGCACGCTTCGATGCCGGCTGCAGGCGTGAGCCGCTTTCGGTGCCGGCAGTGGCCACCCGGGCCGTTATAATCCCGAGGCAGTGCGGCGATTACGTCGCCAGTCGTCCTTTTGCATCAATGAGTTGGACGACATAGTTAATTCCGATTCAAACTAGAGGGCGACGTCTCCAAGGCGCGCCAGAGGCTACCCCGCCGCATGCGTCTGTCCACGATCAAGCTCTCCGGCTTCAAATCCTTCGTCGATCCGACCACCCTGCACCTGCCGACCAACATGACCGGCGTGGTCGGGCCGAACGGTTGCGGCAAGTCGAACATCATCGACGCGGTGCGCTGGGTGATGGGCGAGAGCTCGGCCAGCCGGCTGCGCGGCGACTCGTTGACCGACGTGATCTTCGCCGGCTCGTCAACACGCAAACCGGTGTCGCAGGCGATGGTCGAGCTGATCTTCGACAACTCCGACCACACCATCACCGGTGAGTACGGCGCGTTCGACGAGATCTCGGTCAAGCGCATGGTCAGCCGCGACGGCGCCAGCCAGTACCACCTCAACGGCGCCAAGTGCCGCCGCCGCGACATCACCGACCTGTTCCTCGGCACCGGCCTGGGTCCGCGCAGCTACTCGATCATCGAGCAGGGGATGATCAGCCAGATCATCGAGGCCCGGCCAGAGGACCTGCGGGTATACCTGGAGGAAGCCGCCGGCATCTCCAAGTACAAGGAGCGCCGCAAGGAGACCGAGACCCGCATCCGCCACACGCGCGAGAATCTCGACCGCCTGGGCGACCTGCGCGACGAGGTCGGCAAGCAGCTTGAGCACCTCAGGCGCCAGGCGCGCCAGGCCGAGCAGTACCAAGCCATCCAGGCCGAACGCCTGATCAAGGACGCGCAGTGGAAGGCACTCGAGCACCGCGCGCTCGAC
>JBBRWW010000146.1:0-6860 GCA_038248955.1 Lysobacterales bacterium | reverse complement strand
GGCCAGCGTCGTGGCGCCATGGGTAAGCCTGTTTTGGGTGCGGAAAATCAGTGTGGCTGCGGTGTCGACAACGACACGTGATCGCCATCCGTGCGTTCCGGGAGAAGAAAAAAGGGTGTCAGGGACAGTTTCTGTTCCCGGGTGGTGAGCCCAGCGCTGGCCTCCGACGTTGGTGGAGAGTAGTGGTCCAGCGTCGGCTGATTCGGCTTGCGTACGGGCTGGGATTGGTTGGCAGTAAGTAACGCGCCCATCGATCAGGTTGATGCCGGCGGAGCAGTCCACCGCCGTGTTGCTGCCCGGCGCCTGCACCAGGCAAACCAGCAGGTGCTGAACACGACGTGCGCTCCCCACGATCTCGTCTTTGACCGTGTATCGGATGCCTGCATCAGGCGCCGACCCGTCCGGTCTTCGTCAGGGTCAGCAACCTCCGACGCAACGTCGCTGGAGGGCGATGGCGTCACCGTTGTGGTGCAACGTGACTTCACCGGCGTTGCCTGCGCCGGGCTGGAAATGGAGCATGTCGTCGAAGGTCGTCATGAAGAACGCGCGATGCGACCCGAAGGTGAGCTCAAATGACTTCGCATGCACCAGCAGGCGTGGGCGATGTTGGCCAGCCCGGCACAGTACCTTCCCGGGTGGCGCACCCAGGACGCGCCATCGACTCTCGTGGCGAGGCAAGGGCCAGCGTTGATTGTCTGCGCGCGTCAACGCTGCGGTTGCGCCGTTTGTTGTGATTCGGCTTTTTTGGGTTTGTTCACCGTGCGCAACGGGTGTCGGTCGGGGCGCATTGCGACTCACTGCCGTTGCAACGCCGCAGGGATCACATAGTCGGCTACCAGTTCCTGCAGTGGGTACCAGGTGGAGAACTGGCCGTAGTTGCCGGCAGTGATGGCCACGACCAGATCCAGCTCGGGGACCACGATCACGAACTGGCCGCCATTGCCTTCGGCCGCGTATCCGCGATAGGCGTGACCGTTTGCCCGGAACGTGTGCAGATGCCATGCGTACCCGTAGTCATGGTTGGGTCCAAACGTGGTGTGTCGCGCCACCGAGGCGTTGATCCAGCTCCGGTCGACCAGACGCTGCCCATTCCAGACGCCACCGTTGAGATACAACTGACCCAGCTTGAGCATGTCGCGTGGACGCAAGCGGATGCCACCGGCCAGGTAGGCGTCGCCGTCCGGCATCAGGTTGAGGTGATAGCCGCGCATCTGCATCGGCCGGGCGATCCAGTCCTGGAAAAGATCCGTCAGCTTTCGGCCGCTGGCATTGCGCACCACGCCACCGAGCAGATTGATGCCGGCCGAGCAGTACACCGCTTGGTCGGCGCCCGGCGCCTGCGCCATCGGCAGGTCCAGGGTGAAACGGTAATAGTCGCGCTGGTCGCGCTGACCCTGCATCTTGTCCTCGCCGCCCGGGGAGTCGGCATCATTGTCATCGCACGCCAGCCCGGAACTCATGTCCATCAGGTCGCCGACCGTGATCGCGCGCTTGTCGGCATCCAGGTGTTGGAGTTGCGTGTACTGCGGAAACATCGACAGCACCGGCGTCTGCGCGGTGATGGGCGCGCCGTGGTCAATGGCCATGCCCACCAGCAATGACGCGAACGACTTTCCCGCCGAGCGCGTGTCGTGCGCCTGCTCGCGGGAATAACCGTGGAGATACGTCTCGAATACCAGCTTGCCGTGCCGCGCCACCAGCAGCCCATGCACGAGTGGATCGGTGGACCCCGGCGTGTCGCTGGACTCGATCTGCTGCTGCAGGCGCATCATCGGCGCGACCTGCATGTCCACCTCGTCCAGTGACGCGGTGCGCCAGCCGTCATCGGCCGGGACGGGTACGCGGTAGCTGTGCTGTGAACCTGCCGGGGTGCTCGCGTAAAAGCCGACGGCATCGTCGCGCTCGCGCCGGGTGAACGGAAATACGCCAATGCCCTGCCAATCGATACGCAGTTGCCCGGTCTCTTCATCGAAACTTCCGTTGAGCGACCAGCCCTTGCGTTTGGGATCGCTCATCACGATGGCGTCGCCATCCAGCTGCACGTCGTAGGTGACACCGCGCCCCAGGTTGTACTCGGGGTTGCTCAGGTACGCCTTCAACAGGCCGCCGTCGCTGCGCCAGACCCTCAGGTACTGCGTGACCCGGTCCTGCAGGGGTCGCAGCGGCGCACTCCAGACCTGTCCCTGCGCGCCGGGCAGGACCAGCGGTGTCGCGTACGCACTGGCCAGCGTCTGGCCGGGCGGCTGGGTCCAGAACCCCTCGATGTCACCGTTCACCAGACGGCCACGGAACTGCCCGTGTCCACCCGGCATCGCGAAGCTCAGCTGATCGCCGTCACGCACGACCGTCGCCGAGAGGCCCGCCATGCTGGCCTGCCACGGCGCCTGTCGCCCGTCCACGGTGAGCATGCCGTCCAGCCGCGGCCCGGACACCGTCTCGCTACCCCACAGTCCGACGATATCCGACGGTTCGGCGGCGCGGGCGCTGGCGGACAGTGCCAGAAAAAAGAGAATCAGGACGAAGCGCATCGAAGGCACCTTTAGGTAGTCGCGAAGGGAACGGCCGCGTATGCGGACCGGGACTAATCTGCTTGCGGGCGCTGCGCAGGTCTTGTACGGACTGAACCTGGCCCGACGCGCGCCTGCCGATGCCGCTGGCGATAGTGTCCCGGTGCCAGACCAAAGGCCACGCGGAAAGCCCGCGAGAAATGCGCCTGGTCGAAATACCCGCAGGCCTGGGCGATCTCGGCCATGCCCGCCGCGTCGGTGGCCAGCATCGCTGCCGCACGATTCAGGCGAAAACGCCTTTGGTAGGCACCCGGGGAACAGCCGAAGTGCGAGCGGAAGGCACGCGCCAAATACACCGGATGCACGCCGCACGCATGGGCGAGGTCGGCCAGACCGTGCGCGCTGGCCGCCTCATCACGCAGAAAGTCGCGTGCACGCAGGAGCCAGCGTGGCGCCTGCTGGTAGACGTGCTCGTAGTGCATCGCCGTCGCTGACATCAGCTCCACGCACTGCGACTCCAGTGCCAGCGCGTCGCCGGCACTGGCCCGCAGCAGCCCAAGGGCCGCCTGCAGCGCCGCAGGCCCGGGCACGCAGGCGTAATCGGGCATGACCAGCACCTCTTCCAGGCGCCGTTGCGCCGCCAGTGTCACCGCCACGGTGACGAACCGGCCGGTCTGGCTGCGATACCGGTCCCTGTGGATGGTGCCTGGCGGGTTGTAGATCAGCGCCGGGGCCCGATCCATTCCTGATGCGCCACGCGCGCAGGAGATGTAGTCGCCTTCCAGTACCAGTACGAAGTGGGCTTCGGCATGGACGTGTTCGGCGACCCCCTCCTGCGGCACCGTGGGCACCAGCCGCGACACCGCAAAGCCCCCCGCGCGCGCCGTGGCTTGGCGGGCTCCAAGAAACTGGTCATGTTCAAAAATGGTTCTAGTCATTCGCAGCGATCATTCGAAGTCAGAAGGGAAAGCAGCCAGCCTCATGCGAGGCGCTCAACTCGCGGCGCGGGGCAGCGTGATGACCTCGCCCGGACCGAACCTACCCAGCCTTGCAATCGGCGGCGATCTTGACAACGGGCATGCGATGAACCCGCCAGAACCCGGGACCAGTCAGCAAATACGGCGACGAACGTCGACCGGATCGTCGAGCTGATGGACGTGCAGGCATCGGTGACGCAGACGCCGGCGTTGCCTATCGCGTCGTCGTGGTGGGCAAGGGATCACGCGCAGCAGGCGTTGCACCGCCGATGATGCAGGGCGCCGTCGGCACTGCCGCGCGACGGCGCCCATCGATGTCCACCTTCGCACCACAGTCCGAGGATCCCTGCATGTTCAAGTCGGCGCTGCTTACCCTGGTCATGACCGTACCCGCGTCGGCTCTCGCGTCCGGCGATGCACCCCTCCCCAATCGCCCGGTCGACACCCTCGACCTCCAGCGCTACAGCGGCCAGTGGCACGAGATCGCGCACCTGCCCATGGTCTTCCAGCGCCAGTGCGTCGACACCATCACTGCCACGTACACGCCGCAGGCCGACGGCACCATCGAGGTGCGCAATGCCTGCCGCACGAAGGACGGCAGCATCGACACCTCCATCGGCGCGGCGCGCCCGGTGGAAGGCGCGCCGGGCCAGCTCGAAGTGCGCTTCGCGCCGAAGTGGCTGTCGTGGCTGCCGATGGTCTGGGCCGATTACTGGGTGATTGACCTCGACCCCGGCTACCAGTGGGCCGTGGTCGGCGGGCCGGACACGAAGTATCTGTGGATCCTCTCGCGCACGCCGACCATGGAACGCGCGCTGTTCCAGCGGCTCAAGGACGCTGCCAGCCGGCGCGGGTATTCGGTGGACAAGCTGGTGATGGCGGCGGCACTGGACTAACGCGGTGCGGTGCCGGACCCAGCGCCCGAGATACGGGAGGGCGCGAATTCAACTTTGACGTGCTACGCGATCTCGGTTGCAAAATACCTCGCAAGGCGTCAGCCATCCCAGCCGTTTGCCCTGCCGGGCATCGGTTCCAGAGCCCGACCGATTCACTCCCCCTGAACCCGGCGCCGCCTACGGTGATGCTCCCCCACCTCAGGAGATTTCCCCATGGCACACGCCAAGCGCATCGCCATCCTGGCCACCGATGGATTCGAGCAGTCCGAGCTGATGGAGCCGCGCCAGCGGCTGAAGGACGCCGGCTTCGACGTGGACGTCATCGCACCCAAAGGCGGGGAGATCCGCGGCTGGAACAAGAAAGACTGGGGCGACACGGTGCCGGTGGACGTGGAGCTGTCCCAGGCCTCGCCCGCGGACTACGACGCGCTGGTGCTGCCGGGCGGGCAGATGAACCCGGACATACTTCGCATGGAGCCGGCGGCGGTCGAGTTCGTGCGCGCGTTCGACCAGGCGGGCAAGCCGCTGGCGGCGATCTGCCACGGTCCGTGGCTGCTGGTGGAGGCCGGTGCGGCGAAAGGACGCGAACTCACCTCGTGGCCGTCGTTGCGCACCGACCTTGTCAACGCCGGCGCGCAGTGGAAGGACGCCGAGGTGGTGACCGATGCGCACCTGATCACCAGCCGCAAGCCCGGCGACATCCCGGCCTTCACCGACGCGGTGGTGCGCGCCCTGCAGTAGTGTGTCGAGCTGCGGTCAGGGCACGAGCGGCGGGCGCCAAAAACCGCAGCGGGTTCACTCAACATGAAAATGGCCCTGACAGCTTATTTCTTGACCCCAGCGGCAAGATGTCGAAGGGCAGGGGGTGACGGCTTGTCCAGGCCAATGGCTGGCGCACTAGGCCTGTGGCTCCGAGAAAAAGAGCCAGGCGCATTTCCCATCGTCCGCAAAGGAGTTCGCATGTACCTCCGTTTCCGCCCATCGTTCCGGTGCGCAGCCTTGAGTATTTTCGTCGCCGCCATGGTGGGCTGTGCAACCACTGCCTCCAGCAGCAAGCCGCTCACCGCAGGTGGGCAAGCCTCGATCGAAGGCACGATCACTGCCATCGACACGACGCCCTGGGCGTTCGACGGCAACGCGGTGATCCAGCTGGAAAGCGATGCCAACGGCCGGGTATCCGTTCAACTGCCGGCGCGCTGGAATTTGTGCAAGGCGCCGGCCATCGATGTTGAAGCGTTGACGGTAGGCCGACGCGCGCGCGTGGTGGGCACGGTCGGCGGCGCGGGGGAAATTGTGGTCTGCGAACGGCTGGAGCATCGGTTGCAGATGCTGGAAAAAGGTGTCGAAAAAGGTGTCGAAAAAGGTGTCAGGGACAATTCCTGACATCAGGCCCGCTTCGAGGATAAAAGCAGGGGTCAGCGTGGACTGTTTCCAGGTTGTGTCAGGGCTGAGTTTGCTCGGCAACGCAAGTCCGCTCTGACCCCGGTTTTGGTCGAAGCGCGCCGCAGCATCGAGTGGCGCGTCGTGAGTGCGCGCGTGCATGGCCTGCTGCGGCTGCATCGCCTTGACGCGGCTTTACGACCGCATGGCACATGCTCGACTACCCATCCGGAGCCATCCCATGAAAACCGCCACCTGGCACGACACCGTCGTGGCCCGCAGCGACGACACCGTCGTGGTCGAGAACAACGATTACTTCCCGGCCGATGCGCTGATGCGCGAGCACTTCCGCCCCTCCGACCACACCAGCACCTGCCCGTGGAAGGGCACCGCGCATTACTACGACGTGGTGGTCGGCGATGCGGTCAACGCCAATGCGGCCTGGTACTACCCAGAGCCGAAGCAGGAGGCCGAGGAGATCCGGGGACGGGTGGCGTTCTGGAAGGGCGTGCAGGTGGGCGGTTAGCCGTCAGAGACACGGGGCAGCGTCGACGTTGCGCGAGTGCCTGTGACTTCCAAACGAGCGAGCGGTTCATTCAATGCAAAATTGAACCTCACTTCGTTGCTTCGCGTCGAGACGTTGCGGCTGGTCCCGCACGACGGCACGTGCGCAAGGCATCTGCGGTTCGATGAGGGGGCATGAAACCCGCGGCAAGGTATTGCAAAATCGTTGTTTGCCTGCCCGCATCGGTCCCGGCCGGTAGCGTTTTCGCCGACGGAAAAGCGCCGCCTGGGCGCCTCAGGGTTGGGGCGCCGACCACCATCGATGCCGAGGGTCGGGCTTCCATCGGGAAGCTGGTCGGTGACAAAGCGCCATTGGCGGAACCCATTCGACAAACCGCCGGAATTCGTCTGCCCATGGGATCAGCGAAGGCCGCGATGGACGCACCAGGTCAAAGGCGGCTGTCTTGACGCCCAGGTGATCACGTTCTGGTGATCACGCCCAGGTGATTGGTACGACAACCCGCCCAAAAAAGGAGCTGCCGAATGGCGAACGCCGATCAGCAGGGCGACTACAAAGCCGGATCCATCACGCTGGG
>JBBRWW010000145.1:0-6896 GCA_038248955.1 Lysobacterales bacterium | reverse complement strand
CTGGCTCGGCCAGTTCGGCCTGAAGGACCTGCAGTTCCGCGGCGCGCTCGATGGCCGCGTGCTGATGCGCGATGGCGACCTGCAGGCGGCCGATGCCGAGCTGCGCAACGTGAGTGTGGATGACCCCCGGCAACGGTTCCGCTTCGACGCCCTCGAGGGCGATGTGCGCTACTCGGCGGGCGCTCCGGTCAGCAGTTCGCTGTCGTGGCGCGGCGGCGCGCTGTATGGGCTTGATTTCGGGCCGGCGGTACTGCCGTTCGACAGTGGTGACGGCAGCCTGCGGTTCGCCCGCCCGGTGACGTTGCCGATCCTCGGCGGCAGCGCGACGTTCGACGCGCTGCAGATCCGGCCGCCGGCTGCGGGGCAGGGCATGGACATCCGCTTCGGCCTGGCGCTGGAGCGGCTCGACGTGGGTCAACTCGCCAAGTCGCTCGACTGGCCGGCGTTCACCGGCCAGCTGAGCGGGCGAATCCCGCAGGCGCATTACGCCGATGATCGGCTGGAATTCGACGGGGGCCTGGCGATGCAGGTCTTCGGCGGCAGCATCGCAGTGTCGTCGCTGGCAATGGAGCGGCCGTTCGGCGTCGCGCCCACCTTGTCGGCTGACATCGCGCTCGACGATCTCGACCTGGAGTCGCTGACGCGGGTGCTGGGTTTTGGCGAGATCACCGGCGCGCTTGATGGCCGGATCGGCGGCTTGCGGCTGGTGGACTGGCAGCCGGTCGCGTTTGACGCTGAACTGCGCACTGACCGCAAGCGTGGCGTGCGCCAGCGCATCAGCCAACGCGCCGTGCAGGATCTTTCCAGCGTCGGCGATGCCTCGTTCGTGACCAGCCTGCAGTCGCAGCTGATCGGCCTGTTCAATGACTTCGGCTACAGCCGGCTCGGCATTTCGTGCAAGCTGCTCGACGAGGTCTGCACGATGGACGGGCTCGGTTCAGCGGGGCAGGGTTTTATTATCGTCCAGGGCTCGGGCCTGCCACGACTTCGCGTGATCGGTTTCAACCGCCGCGTCGACTGGCCGACACTGGTCGAGCGCCTTGCCGCCATCGGCAAGGGTGATGTCAAACCCGTAATCAAGTGACGAAGCGTCACAGGAGAACTACATGCGCCGTTGGATGGGAATTCCGGTCGCCGCCGTAATGGTGACGGCCTGCGTCACGATCAATGTGTACTTCCCGGCGGCCGAGGCGCGGGAAGCGGCCAAGGAGTTCGTCGAGAAGGTCATCGGCGACGACGCCAGCAGCGCGGTTCCGGGCAATGACGGCAAGCCCTCCGGCCAGAGCGCGTCGCTGCAGTCGCGGGTGGACTGGCTGTCGCTGGTCGGCATTGGCAGCGCGCACGCGCAGTCCCAGCCCGATATTTCGCTGAAGACCCCGACCATCCAGGCGATCCAGTCACGCATGGCCGGGCGCTTCGATTCCGACCTGCGCGGCGGTTTCGATGCCGGGGCATTGGGTTTCGCCAGTGACGGCACGATCGTCGTGCGCGACGCCTCCAAGCTTGCGCTCAAGGACCGCGTATCGGTGAACCAGGCCGTGTCCGATGACAACCGCGACCGCAAGGCGGTCTATCGCGAGGTCGCGGTGGCCAACGGTCATGCGGAATGGGAATCGCAGATCCGCGAGGTGTTCGCCAAGCAGTGGATCGCCAGCGCCCGTCCAGGCTGGTGGTACGAGAGTGGTGGCAGCTGGAAGCAGAAGTAAGCATCGCCCTCGTGGCGGTTCCGCACGGCCCGCCTTGGCGGGCCGTGCGCGTTTAGGCCGGTCGCGGGCCATCTGCGACAATGCCCGTCCCTTGGCAACCGCATGACCCCGTGGCCCGCACCCGTACCCGCAATCGCGTCGACCAGACGCCCTTCGAAGCCGAGATCACCGGCCTGACCCATGACGGCCGCGGCGTCGCCCGGCGCGCCGATGGCAAGGCGGTGTTCGTCGCCGGCGCGCTGCCCGGCGAGCGCGTGATGGCCTCGCAGACCGGCCACCACCGCAGCTTCGACGAGGCCAAGGCGGTCGAGGTCCTGCTCGCTTCGCCGGACCGCGTCACGCCACGCTGCATCCATTTCGGCGTTTGCAGCGGCTGCGCGCTGCAGCACCTCGACGAGGGCAAGCAGATCCTCGCCAAGCAGGGCGTACTGCTCGACAACCTGGAGCGCATTGGCCACGTGGCGCCCGGGCGCGTGCTGCCGCCGCTGACCGACTCGGCGTGGGGCTACCGCCGCAAGGGCCGGTTCTCGGTACGACGGGTCGAGAAGAAGGACAAGACGCTGGTCGGTTTCCGCGAGGTCGACCCGCGCTTTGTCGCCGATCTGACCCGCTGCGAGACCGTGATTCCGCGCATCGGCGATGCGGTCGCGGCACTGGCGTCGCTGGTGGAGGGCCTGCAGGCCCGCAGCGAGATACCGCAGATCGAATTCATCGCCGGCGATGACGTCGTCGCCCTGACCTTCCGGCACATGGTGCCGCTGCCGGTGGCCGACCAGGCGGCGATCGTCGCGTTCGCGCAGGCGCACGATTTCGCCGTGTTCCTGCAGCCCGGCGGCGTGGACAGCGTGCACCCGCTGTGGCCGGCCGACCCGCAGCTGTCGTTCCGCCTGCCGCAGTGGAACCTTGAGTTCGCCTTCCGGCCGCTGGACTTCATCCAGGTCAACGCCGGCCTCAACGGCAAGATGATCGAAAGCGCACTGGCATTGCTCGATGCCCGCCCCGAGGACCGCGTGCTCGACCTGTTCGCGGGCCTGGGCAACTTCACCCTGCCGCTCGCGCGAACCGTGCGCGAGGTCGTCGGCGTTGAGGGGGAGGCGGGCCTGGTGCAGCGCGCGCGCGACAACGCTGCGCGCAATGGCGTGATCAACGCGCAGTTCCACGCCGCCGACCTCGGCAAGGACCTCAGCGCCCAGCCGTGGATGCGCGAGGGCTTCGACAAGCTGCTGCTCGATCCGCCGCGCTCGGGCGCCGACTTCGTGCTGACGCAACTGCCGCTGGAGCAGTTCAAGCGCATCGTCTACGTGAGTTGCCATCCGGCGTCGCTGGCGCGCGATGCCGGTTATCTCGTCAACGAGCGCGGCTGGAAGCTGCGCGCGGCCGGAGTGATGGACATGTTTCCGCATACCGCGCATGTCGAGTCGATCGCGATGTTCGAGCGGCACCACGAATAGACCCGCCTGCGACGACCTGTAACGCGTCGCCACGCGCGATTTGACTCATCTGGCAGGTGTTGCATTGGTTACTGCAGCTGAAAGGAAGATCGAAATGCCCATCGAGATAGAGCGCAAGTTCCTGGTCACCGGCGACGGCTGGCGCGCGGCGGCGCGCAAGGTGGCGACGATGGCGCAGGGCTACCTCAACGACCTCGCCGCGATGGACGTGGCTGATGGCCGTCGCGCCGCGATGAAGGCCTCGGTGCGCGTGCGCATTGCCGGCGATGAGGCGTTCCTCAACCTCAAGTCGCGCGAAGCCGGGCATACGCGCCAGGAATTCGACTATCCGATCCCGGTCGCCGACGGACGCGCATTGCTGGCGCTGGGTGTCGGCGGGTTGATCGACAAGCGCCGCCACTACGTCGACGTCGACGGCCACCTGTGGGAAGTCGACGAGTTCCTCGGTGACAACGCCGGGCTGGTGGTCGCGGAAATCGAGCTCACCTCTGCCGACGAACCCTTCGCGCGTCCCGACTGGGCCGGACGCGAGGTCACCGACAGCCTGCGCTACTACAATCTTGCCCTGGCCACGCACCCGTACTCGCAGTGGAGCGAGGCGGAGCGGGCCGGCACCGCCCCCTGAAGTGCGGCCCCCGCACGGAGAACCCCAATGCTCGTAATCGGCGTCGCCGGTACCGAACTCACCGCGCAGGAGCGCGACTGGCTGCAGCACGATGCCTGCGCCGGCGTGATCCTGTTCACCCGCAATTTCGCCTCGAAGGCGCAGGTCGCCGAGCTGTCGCAGGCGATCCGCGCGGCCGCGCCGCGCCCGCAGTTGATCTGCGTCGACCAGGAAGGCGGGCGCGTGCAGCGCTTCCGCGAGGGCTACAGCGCGCTGCCGCCACTGCAAGGCTTTGGCAGGCTGTATGCGCAGGACCCGGCCGCCGCGCTCAAACTCGCCGGCGAACACGCCTGGTTGATGGCGAGCGAGATCAAGGCCAGCGGCGTCGACCTCAGCTTCGCGCCGGTCGTCGACCTCGGGCGCGGCAACCTGGCGATCGGCAACCGGGCGTTTTCTGAGGATCCGCAGGTGGTTGCCGCCTTCACCCGCGCCTACGTGGACGGCATGCACGCGGCGGGCATGGCGGCGACGCTCAAGCATTTCCCGGGCCATGGCTCGGTGCTCGCCGACACCCATTTCGACGAGGCGGTGGATCCGCGCACGCTGGACGAACTGCGCGCGCTGGACCTGGTGCCGTTCGTGGCCGGTATCGAGGCCAAGGCCGACGCGGTGATGATGGCGCACGTGGTCTATCCCGCGGTGGCGCCGGAGCCGGCCGGCTATTCGCGGCGCTGGATCGAGGACATCCTGCGCACCGAGATGGCGTTCCGCGGCGTGGTGTTCAGCGACGACATCGGCATGGCGGCGGCGTTCTCGGCCGGCGGCATCAAGTCGCGCATCGACGCGCACCTCGACGCCGGCTGCGACGTGGTGCTGGTCTGTCATCCGGAGCTTGCCGAGGAGTCGCTGGCGGCGGTCGAGGGCCGCCAGCTCAACACGATGGCGCTGACTGGACTGATCGGCCGCGGCGCCATGGGATGGGACGGGCTGCTCGCCGACAGCCGCTACGGCGACACGCGCGGTCGGCTGGAGGGGCTGGCGTGATGGCGACGGCCGACGGTAACGAACACGATCTCGCTGCCGCGCTGGCCACGGCCGACCTCATCCACGACCGCGCGACGCTCGAACGCGCGATCGCGCGGATGGCGGCGGAGATCTGCCGCGACTACGCCGATGGCATGCCGGCTGCGAGCATCGGCGCGGGCGACCGGCCGGTGTTCCTGACCGTGATGCACGGCGGCCTGCCGTTCGCCGCGCAATTGGCACTGGAGGTGGGGGCGCTGGGGCTGGATCTCGAGTTCGACTACCTGCACGCGACGCGCTATCGCGGCGCGACGACCGGCGGTGAGTTGGTGTGGAAGCATCGCCCGGCGACGTCGCTGCTCGGCCGTCGGGTGCTGCTGGTCGACGACATCCTCGACGAAGGCCACACCATGGCCGCGATCGGTGACTGGTGTCGGCGCGAAGGCGCCGTGGACGTTCGCATCGCCGCGCTGGCAGTGAAGGCCCACGACCGCTGCGTGCCGGGACTGACAGCCGACTATGTCGGCGTCGAGGTGCCCGACCGTTACGTGTTCGGTTACGGCATGGACTACCACGAGCAGGGCCGCAACCTGCCGGCGATCTACGCACTGAGGGACTGACGATGAGCGCAGCCAATGCCGCACCGATCGACCTGGCCATCATCGGTGGCACCGGACTGTACGAACTGGCTGATCTTCGCGACATCGAATCGCACCAGCCGGTGACGCGTTACGGCGCGCCGTCGGGGCCGGTGCGGATCGGCACGCTCGACGGCCATCGCGTCGCGTTCCTCGCCCGCCATGGCGAAGGCCATTCGGTGCCGCCGCACCAGGTCAACTATCGCGCCAACCTGATGGCGCTGCAGGCGCTGGGCGCGCGCCGCGTGCTGGCGCTCAACACCGTTGGTGGCATCACCGGCCGTTTCGGTCCGCGCGTGCTCGCCTGCCCGGACCAGCTCATCGACTACACCTGGGGGCGCATCTCCACGATCTGCGAAGTCGAAGCCGATGGGCGCCTGGGCACCGAGGTGTTGCATGTCGACTTTGGTGAGCCGTACACGCGCTCGCTGCGCGGCGCGGTGATCGCGGCGTCATCGCGCGCCGGCGTCGCACTGGTCGATGGCGGCTGCTATGGCGCCACCCAGGGTCCCCGGCTGGAGACCCGCGCCGAGATCGCGCGCATGAAGCGCGATGGCTGCGACCTGGTCGGCATGACTGGCATGCCCGAAGCCGTCCTCGCGCGCGAGATGGGCCTCGACTACGCCTGCCTGGCGATCGTGGCGAACTGGGCCGCGGGCGCCGGGCCGGATCCCGACGAGGTCATCACCCTGCAGGACGTCCTCGGCAACGTCGCCGCCGCGTCCGCGGGACTGCCGCCGCTGTTGCGCGCACTTCTCGGCCGGTGAGGCATCGAGGCATCCATCGGCTGCGGACTTTCCCCGGATTGCCATTGCGCGGCGCACTTCCCATACTCGCCCTGCGCCGGATCGTTCAGGTGCATCGCCACAGACCGAACAATTACATACCAGGATGAGGGCAAGGATATGCAGAACGGCACCGTGAAATGGTTCAACGACGCCAAGGGTTTCGGCTTCATCTCGCCGGAAGATGGCAGCGCGGATGTGTTCGCGCACTTCTCCGCGATCAGTGCAACGGGCTTTCGCAGCCTGCAGGAAGGACAGCGCGTCAGCTACGAGCTGACCCAGGGCCCGAAGGGCGCGCAGGCGTCCAACATCACCCCGGTTGCGTGATTGATCTCGAGGTTGATCCTGAAAGCCCCGCTCCGGCGGGGTTTTTTTTTGGCAGCCGTGCGCCGCACCGCGGGCGCGCGTTCGTGTGGAGGCGCGCGCGGACTTCCCGCTTCGTTGCGAGAGGACCGGGATGCCGCCGTGAGCGGACAAAGGCCCTGTGGAGCGCGCGCCAAATTCGCCCCATCGCGCTTGCGCGCCACGTTGCGGGTTGCCGGTGCTGCCCCCGAGTCTAGAATCGGAAGCCATCGCCGCCGGAGTCGCTGATGGAAGCCCTGCCGCCGTTCGCCACCCACGAGGTCGACAACCAGCCACCCCCGTTTGCTCCACGCAATCTGTGGGCCGACGACGCCGCGCTGCGCGAG
>JBBRWW010000144.1:0-7056 GCA_038248955.1 Lysobacterales bacterium | reverse complement strand
TCACCTGCGCACACTGTCAAAGATCTTCGGAACCGGCCTCAGCGCCTTGTCCCGTACCCGACCTCAAAGCCGTCGAGTGAGCCGCACATCTTACAGCAGATTCCGAGTCCGTCAACACCTCGTGAAATCTTTTTCTGCTGCCCGTTTCGTGTCGTGGCCCGTAGGCCGCTTCAGTCCAGCGGGTCGATCATCATACAGCAAGGGGCGGCGCCGTCAATCGGCCGTTCCTGCTGCAGACCCCTTGATGCTCGTGTCGACACGTCGTTGGGCCGCGCATTGTGCACATGCACAATCGCTTTGGGAAGGGGCATCGGCGGTTTATTTCGGGGCAATCACGGCAGTGCTTCACCCAGCCACCAGCACGACCCGCGTGAAGGTGCGCTTGCCCACCGCCAGTACGCCCTCGAAGCCCGGCATGAACACGGTTTGCGCGTCCTCCACGACCACCCCGTCGATGCGCACCGCACGCTCCTTGAGCTTTCGGGCGGCCTCGGAATTGCTTGGCGTCAGCCCCGCCGCGGTGAGCAGCGCGGCAATCCGCAGCCCGTCGGCCGGCACCACGATCTCGGCAAGCGGCAGCGCCGACGTATCGCCCTCACCGCGCACGGCGGCGTTCCAGCCGGCGATCGCGCCGTCGGCCGCCACGACGCCGTGGAATCGCGCCGCGAGCTCGCGCGCCAGGCGCAGCTTCAAGTCACGCGGATTCAGCCGGCCACCGGCGATGTCGTCCTTGAGGCCGGCGACCTCGTGCGGGCCGATCTCGAAGCTCAACAGCTCGATCCAGCGCCACATCAGCACGTCGTCGATCTTCATCGTCTTGGTGACCATGTCGATGGGCGCCTCATCGATGCCGATGTAGTTGCCGAGCGACTTGCTCATCTTGTTGATGCCGTCCAGCCCTTCCAGCAGCGGCATCGTCAGCACCACCTGCGGCGGCTGGCCGTGGCTTTCCTGCAGCCCCCGGCCCATCAGCAGGTTGAATTTCTGGTCGGTGCCGCCGAGCTCGACATCCGCCCGCAACGCGACCGAGTCGTAGCCCTGCACCAGCGGATACAGGAATTCGTGGATCGCGATCGGCTGCTGGGCGGCATAGCGCTTGGCGAAATCGTCGCGCTCGAGCATTCGCGCCACGGTGTGCTGGGCGGCGAGGCGGACCAGGTCGGCGGCCGACATCGGCCCGAACCATTCGGAGTTGAAGCGGACCTCGGTGCGTTCCCGGTCCAGGACCTTGAATACCTGGTCGGCATAGGTCCTGGCATTGGCCAGCACGTCCTCGCCGGTCAGCGGCTTGCGGGTGACGTTCTTGCCGGTCGGGTCGCCGATCATGCCGGTGAAGTCGCCGATCAGGAAGATCACCTGGTGACCGAGGTCCTGGAACTGCCGCAGCTTGTTCAACAGCACCGTGTGGCCCAGGTGCAGGTCGGGCGCGGTCGGATCGAAGCCGGCCTTGATGCGCAGGGGGCGACCCAGCCGCAGCCTGGCTTCAAGCTCATCACGCTTGAGGATCTCGTCGGCGCCACGGCCAATGAGGGCCATTGCGTCGTCGATGGAGGCGGCAGTCGGGTGAAAAACGGGATCTGGCACAGGTCGGCTCGCAGGCGTGGCCGACACTGAATGCGACGGCCGTCGTGATTAAAGTTAAAGGGGTGTTAACAGACTTCAAAATAAAAAAGCTATCCGGGTCAATGGTTTGACGGGGGTAGCTCGCGTGTCTATGGTAGCCCCGTTACGCGGTCTACACATCTTGTGCGCAGGGGATTTGAACTATGCCAGCATCCGAAACGGGTTCCGCTCTGCGGACCGCGCGCCGCGAGCGCATCAAGGCCCTGCGCGAAGTCGCATTGCGCCGTCCGGTACTGGCGCGGCACCTGTCCGATGGGTTCAATGGTCGCTGGTCGCGGCGCCAATGGGTGCAGGCGAGCCTGTTCGCCACCCTGGGCGTGCTCGTCGCCGCGATCGTGCCGGGCTTCAGTGCCCCGCTCGCCGCGCCAATGCACGCACCGCGCCAGTCGATGGCACTGTCGCTGCCGCCGCTGCCGGGGGCGCGCAGTCGTGGCGCGGTCGGCGACAGCTGGCAACTGGTGCGCATCAAGCGAGGCGAGACGCTCGGATCGGTGTTCGCCGATCTTGGCATCCCCGCCGCGACCATGCATCGCATCCTCGCCCACCCCGGCACCAGGAGCGTGCTGTCGCGCCTGAAGCCCGGCACCGAGCTCGGCTTCGACCTGCCGGTCAGCGCGGCCGGCCAATCCGATGCGCTGCGCACCCTGCGCTTCGATCGCAATGACAACGAGCGCGTCGAACTCACGCTCGCCGGCGACACGATCACCGAGAAGGTGATCGCCCGGCCGACCGAAACCCGCACGGTGGTGATCAGCGGTACCGTTGGCAAGTCGCTGGACCGTTCGGCCCGCAAGCTGGGACTGACCGGCAGCCACGTCAATACGCTGACTGACGACATCTTCAAGTACGACATCGACTTCAAGGAGGACGTCGGCGCCGACGACCGCTTCAGCGTCGTGGTCGAGCAGACCTGGCGCGAGGGCGAGTTGCTCAGGACCGGACCGGTGCTGGCCGCGACGTTCACCATCGATGGCAAGCTGCACACCGGCTTCCGTTACGAGCGCAACGGCAAACCCGAGTATTTCACCGGTGATGGCCGGCCGCTGAAGCGCAGCTTCATCCGCATGCCGATCCCGTACGCACGGTTGACCTCGGGCTTCGGTTCGCGCCGGCATCCGGTGCTGGGCAGGGTGCGCATGCACCAGGGCGTCGACTACGCCGCCGGCACCGGTACCCCGGTGATGGCCGCAGGCGATGCGCGGGTGCAGTTCGTCGGCTGGAAAGGCGGCTATGGCCGGGCCGTGATCCTCGACCACGGCCGCGGCTACACCACGTTGTACGGTCACATGTCGCGATTTGGTGCCGAGCGCGTCGGCCAGCGCATCGGCCAGGGAACCGTCATCGGCTACGTCGGCGCCTCCGGCCTGGCGACCGGGCCGCACCTGCACTACGAATTCCGCGTCAACGGCGTCCACCGCAATCCCCTGTCGATCACCATGCCGCCACCGGAGCCGCTGCATGGCGTTGCGCTGGCTCGATTCCGGCAACAGACTGGCGTGGCGCTGGCGCGGATCCGCGAGGTCGAGACCATCATCTACGCCGACGTGGACGCTCCGTCGGTCGCCCCGAAGAAGGCACTCGCCACCAAGTCCGACAAGCGAACGACCGGCAAGCCCAAGGCCTGACATGACGCCACCCCGGCTGCCCGCCCCCGAGCGGTGGACGGATCCGGCGCGCCCCGGGCCGGCGTTGTTCATCGGTCTGATCTCCGGCACCAGCGCCGACGGCATCGACGCCGCGCTGGTGCGTTTCGACGCGCCCGACCCCGTCGGCGACGACGCTTGCCGCTGCGAAATGCTGCTCGGCCACACCTATCCGTGGCAGGCGGCCGTGCGCGAACGGCTGGTGGCGCTGGGCCAAGGCGGCGACATCCATTCGATCGAGGAACACGGCACGCTCGACGTGCAGATCGGCGAGGCCTTCGCCGAGGCGGCGATGCAGCTCCTCGACAGCGCCGGCACGCCCGCCGACCACGTGCGCGCACTGGGGTCCCATGGCCAGACGGTGCGCCACCGCCCCGCCGGCGCAAGCAACGACGGCCTGCACCCCTTCACCATGCAGCTCGGCGACGGCAATGTCATCGCCGAACGCACCGGCATCGCCACGGTTGCCGACTTCCGCCGCCGCGACGTGGCCGCCGGCGGCCAGGGCGCCCCGCTGGTACCGGCGTTCCATGCCGCGGTGCTGGGCTGCGCCGATGAGGATCGCGCGGTGCTCAACCTTGGCGGGATCGCCAATTTCACCCTGCTGCCGGCGGTCGGCGCGGTGCGCGGTTTCGACACCGGCCCGGCCAACGCGCTGATGGATGCCTGGTGCGAGCGGCACACCGGCGCGGCGTTCGATGCCGACGGCGGGTTCGCCGCCCAGGGCACGGTCGATGCCGGCCTGCTCGCACGTCTGCTCGACGAGCCCTGGTTTGCCCTGCGCCCGCCCAAGAGCACCGGTCGGGAGCAGTTCCATCTGGGCTGGTTGCAGTCGCGTCTGGCCGGCGGCGAGCGGGCGCACGACGTCCAGGCAACCTTGCTGGAGCTCAGCGCCCGCACCATCGTCGACGCCCTGCGTAGCGAGCAGCCAGGCACGCGACGGCTGCTCGCCTGCGGTGGTGGGGTGCGCAACAGGCGCCTGCTCGACGGCATCGCCGCGCTGCTGCCGGGCGTGGTGGTCGAATCGACCGCCGCCCATGGGCTGGACCCGGATTTCGTCGAGGCCATGGCGTTCGCGTGGCTCGCGCGGCAGACGCTGGCGGGACTGCCCGGCAACGTGCCCGGAGTCACCGGCGCGCGCGGCCCGAGGGTGCTCGGCGCGGTCTATCCGGCCTGACGCCGGTCCCCCACCCGCCTGGCGTCAGCCGCCGTCGGCGCCGGGTTCGGGTGGTTCGCCGGCGCGCCCGATCAGCGAAAACCCCGGATCGTCGGGAATGCCCTGCAGCGCCGCGATCGCCGCCTGCAGCACGTTGGCGTCGGTGTCGTCGAAGCGTGCAGTCAGGTCGGCCTCGCACGCGAACAACCCATGCTCGATCAGGTGGATCATCGCCACCTGCTGGCCCCAGCCGTGGGCCGTGGCGATGCGCTGGATACGCTCCAGCAGTACGGGGTCGATGTCGAGGAGCACGGTGTGCGTCATACGCAGCGATTCCATGGTCAGGCCGGGGGCACGGCGCTTGCCAAAACGGGCACCACCACCGGCTTGCGCACGGCCAGCAGCAGGCACAGCACGAATGCCGGGATGCCGATCAGGGCCGTGCCGATGAAGAACAGCGAGTAGGCATCGAACAGGTTGCGGCCGACTTCCAGATGCTCGACCGCCACCCCCGACAGCCCCTTCAATGCCTTGCCCAGCAACGCATAGAACGAGCTCAGCAGCGCGTACTGGGTGGCGGTGTAACCGATATTGGTCAGGCTGGACATGTACGCCACCAGCGCCGTGCCGGCAAACCCGGTGCTGAAGTTGTCGATCGCCATCGCCGCGGTGAACACCGTAGTGTCGGCGCCGTGGAGCGCCAGGTAGGCGAACGCCAGGTTCGACCCGGGGCCGAGGATCGCGCCCGCCAGCAACGTCGCCACGAAGCCGAAGCGCAGCGCGAACAGGCCCGCCGCGGCGATCCCGGCAATGGTGGCGATCAACCCGATCGAGCCCCGTACCGCGCCGACGGTTTCCTTGTCGATGCCCAGGTCCGCGTACAGCGGGTTCGCCATCGGCCCCATCACGAAGTCCGGCAGCCGGTACAGGCTGATCATCGCCAGCATCAACAGCGCCCAGCTGCCGTGCTGCCTGAAGAAGGCGATGAACGGCCCGGCAATCGCGTCATACAGGCCCTGCGCGGTCAGCATCGAGCCGTGGGCGGTGGCTGCGCGCAGCGAGGCGGACGGTTCGCGCGCCAGCCCGGTCGCGACCAGCCCGACCACCATTGTCAGCGCCATGATCTGGTAGGACACCGACCAGCCGACGTACGCGGCGAGAATCAGGATCAGCGCGTCGGTGACCAGCAACGCCCCGCGGTAGCCGAGCTGGTAGCCGGCGCTGAGCACCGCCAGTTCCTCGCCGTTGTTGGCGCTTTCGATGCGCCACGCGTCGATGACGATGTCCTGGGTCGAAGAGGCGAACGCCGCCACCAGCGCCATCACCCCGAATGCGACCAGCCCGCCCTCGGGCTTGAGGATCGACATGCCAACCAGCGCCGCGATCACCGTGACCTGCGCCAGTGCCATCCAGCCGCGGCGGCGGCCGAGCCAGCGGCCGAGGATCGGCGCGTCGACCTTGTCGATCACCGGCGCCCACAGGAATTTCAGCGAATAGGCCAGCCCGACCCACGACAGGAACCCGATCGCCGACAGCTCGATCCCGCCCTCGCGCAGCCAGAACCCCATCGTGTTGCCGACCAGCATGAACGGCAGCCCCGAGGCGAAGCCGAGCAGCAGCATCACCGCGACCTTGGGCTGGCCCAGGCGGCGCAGGACGTCGCGCCAGCCCGGACGGACAGGCATGGCGGCGGTTATGGCGTCAGAGGTCATAGTCGACACTGAAAGGGGCGTGGTCGGAGAAGCGCGGGGCCGGATGGACCGCGCAGGCGCGCAGGCGCTCGCGCAGGCCCGCCGTCACCAGCTGGTAGTCGATGCGCCAACCGACGTCGTTGGCACGCGCGGCGCCACGGTTGCTCCACCAGGTGTAGTCCTGGCCGTCGGCATGCAGCGCGCGGTAGGCATCGACCCAGCCCCGCTGGTCGTCGGCCGCGGGCTCGCCACACAAGGCGTTGAGCCAGTCGCGCTCGGGCGGCAGGCAGCCGGAGTTCTTCTGGTTGGAGGTCCAGTTCTTGATGTCCAGGCGCGAACGCACGATGTTCCAGTCGCCACACAGGACGTAGTCGCGGCCGCTGCGTGCCCACTCGTCGAGCTGCGGCTTCAGCCAGTCCATCACCTCGAACTTGAAGCCTTGGCGCAACTCCCCCGACGACCCGGACGGGATATAGAACGACACCACGCTGAGATTGCCGAAACGCGCCTCGATGTAGCGACCCTCCTCGTCGAACGGCGCCCAGCCCAGCGCGGTGCGGACTTCATCGGGTTCGCGGCGCGTGTAGATCGCCACGCCGCTGTAGCCCTTCTTCGTCGACGCGTCGCGGAAGTAGGCGCGGTAGCCCTCGGGCAGGAAGACCTTGTCCAGCTCCGCCGATCCGGCCAGTTGGTGCTCCTGCGCCTTGGTCTCCTGCACGCACAGCACGTCGGCGTCCTGCGCGCGGAACCACTCGAAGAAACCCTTCCTGGCTGCCGACCGCAGGCCGTTGGCATTGAAGCTGATGATGCGCATGCACGTTCCGCGACCCGGGTGTGGCGATCATAACAATGCCACCCGGCGGGGCGGCGGGGCGGCGGGGCGGCGGGGCGGCGGGGCGTTGGGGAGTTGGGGAGTTGGGGAGTTGGGAAGTTGGGGAGTCGG
>JBBRWW010000143.1:0-7088 GCA_038248955.1 Lysobacterales bacterium | reverse complement strand
GGGCGCGCGCCGGCGCCCGCGCCTTGAGCGCAGGCGCATTCAGCCATCGCCGCTCGCGCTTGCCGCCAGGAGCGGGTCGACGCATCTGGAAAGCCGCGCCCACGCCGGGACTGGGAATACGGGAACGGCAGATGGCGGCCGACGCATCCAGGGCGCACCACGCAAACAGCGCCGGCCGCGACCCAATCGAGGACGCGGTCTGAAGGCGTGGCCTGGCGCGCGCACCACCGCGGCGCGTTTGATGGTGGTACAGGCAAAACGTGAACCGGGGCACGGATGTGGTCGTGGCTCGCCTGCCGTCATCGGCCCGGGCGGCACACGGGTCTAGACTGCCGGTCGGATCAGAAAAGGCCAGTGCATGTTCCTGAAGGCGTTCTTCGGCGAAGTCGGCGGCAATCCGCACCCGTGTGCAAACTGCCAGGGCGACGACGTGCTCGACTTCGAGGTGCGCATGGCGTTCCAGCCGATCGTCGACAGCGTCACCCGGACGGTGTACGCCTATGAGGCGCTGGTGCGCGGGATGGATGGGGAGGGCGCCGGCGAGGTGATCGGCCGGGTGCGTCCCGAGCAGCTCTACCGGTTCGACCAGACCTGCCGGGTCAAGGCGATCGCAACGGCGGCGGAACTCGGGATGCAGGCGCGGCTGTCGATCAACTTCAACCCCAACGCGGTGTATGAGCCGGCGACCTGCATCCGCCTGACGCTGGCGGCTGCCGCACGGTGCGGCTTCGATACCGAGCGCCTGATCTTCGAGGTGACCGAGTCCGAGCGCATCCGCGACACGGCGCACCTGGTGCGGATCGTTGACGACTACCAGCGCCGCGGCTTCATGACCGCGATCGACGATTTCGGCGCCGGCTACGCCGGGCTCAACCTGCTGGCGGAGTTCCAGCCCGACATCGTCAAGCTCGACATGGCGCTGATCCGCGACATCGACCGCCACAGCGTCCGCCGCTCGATCGTCGCCGGCATCATCACCACGTGCCGCGAGCTGGGTTGCGAGATCCTCGCCGAGGGCGTCGAGACGGCGGCGGAATACCGGACGCTGCGCCGCAAGGGGATCACCCTGTTCCAGGGCTACCTGTTCGCCCGTCCGGCACTCGAGGCACTGCCCACGGTCGACGCGGCGCTGTGGGAATTGATCGAACGCGAGCCCGCGCCGGACGCCGAACCGCTCGGAGCCCACTGAGACCGACCGCTGTATGGCGCGACCGGTTGGCAGGCGGCAGCCGGATGCTCAGTCGCATCGTATCGGGACGGCTGCTGGGCGCGGGGATGAACGCCGACGCCCTGGCAATGCATTCAAGCCGAAACCGGTTGGGTGCTGGGCTGAAATGTAGTGGTGTTCCACTTCGACAACGCCCGCATTCTCACGTTGCTTGCCGACGTCCTTCAGCCCTTGGGGGCGGTGTCGATGAAGTACGGTTCGACGGTGCCCTTGACCTTGATCGTCATCGGCTGGCCGCGGCGGTCAAGCGATTTGCCGACCGGCAGGCGCACCCAGCCTTCGCTGACGCAGTATTCCTCGACGTTGGTCTTTTCTTCGCCGTTGAAGCGGATGCCGATGCCGCGCTCGAACAATTCGGCTTGGTAGAACCTGCTCTTGGGATCGGTGGCAAGGCGGTCGGGCGGGGTATCGGTCATCGTCTGGGCTTCAGGTGGTAGTGGCGGACGGGAATGCTCGGCTGGAGGATAAGCCGGACCGGAGGCACGATGTGCGGTTCGGGGCACATGTCGCCGTCCAGGCCCACGGTGAGGTGCGCAGGCTGGGCGTGGAGGTCGCGGCGGCCCGGTCCGCCGCAGACGTCCGGGCAAAAAAAGGAGGACGGCCTAAGCCGTCCCCCGTGGGGTGCCGTAAGGAGCGACGAGGAAACTTACGGCATCAGCACCTTGTCAATCACGTGGATCACGCCGTTGCTCTGCATCACGTCGGCGGTGGTCACCATGGCGCTGTTGCCCTTGGCGTCGGTCAGCATGACGCCGCCATCCATCGTGGTCGCGGTCAGGTTCTCGCCCTGCACCGTCTTGAGCATCGCCTTGCCGCCCCCGGCGGTGATCTGCGCCATCAGTGCGGCGGCGTCGAGCTTGCCCGGCACCACGTGGTAGGTCAGCACCTTGGTCAGGTCAGCCTTCTTGTCGGGCTTCAGGAGGCCATCGACGGTGCCGGCCGGCAGCGCATCGAATGCGGCATTGGTCGGCGCGAACACGGTGAACGGGCCCGGGCCCTTGAGCGTGTCGACCAGGTCGGCGGCCTTGATCGCGGCCACCAGGGTGGTGTGGTCCTTGGAGTTCATCGCGTTGTCGATGATGTCCCTGTCGGCCATCATTGCCGCACCGCCGACCATCGGATTCTCGGCGGCCATGGCGGGCGCGGTGTCGGGCATGGCGGCAGCCAGCATCTCCGGCGTTGCGACCATGGGCTCGGGAGTGGCCGGGGTCTCAGGCTTGGAGCAGGCGGACAACGCCAGCGTGGAGGTCAGGGCAAGGGCGAGCAGGGTGGTCTTCATCGTTGAGTCCTTTTCAGGTGGGCGGAAGCCGCCATTTGGCAGCAGCACGCGTTCATATACGGTGGTGATGCCCCGCCGGATGCGTCACGGGTTGTGAACGACTGGCTTGCACCATCCAGCCCCCGCCGACACGCCTCCGGGGCGGCCTGCGGCGACGCGCCACGGGCCGCGTTGCAACCACCGCACTGCGGCACCACATCCTGCCCATGACCCGACCCAGCCCATCCGTGCCCGACCCGCCCCTGCTTGCCGCCAACCCAGGTGACGGCAACGCTCCAGTCGCTCGCGCCGCCAGCGCCCGCAGCGAAGGGCAGGTGGTGCGCGACCTGTTGCCGTTCCTGAAACCGTTCACGGGACGCATCGCGCTCGCGCTCGCGCTGGTGGTTGCGGGCAAGCTGGCCAACCTGACCGTCCCGCTGGTGCTCAAGCGCCTGGTCGACGGCCTCAACGTCGCCCCGACCCTGCTCGTGTTGCCAGTGGCGCTGCTGGTCGCGTATGGCGCTTCGCGGCTGTCGGTGACGCTGTTCACCGAACTGCGCCAGGTCGTGTTCGCACGGGTGATGGCGCGGGTATCGCGACGGGTGACGCTGCAGGTGTTCCGCCACCTGCATGCACTGAGCCTGCGTTTCCATCTCGCCCGCCGCACCGGCGGTGTCGCCCGCGATGTGGAGCGCGGCGGCAGCGCGATTTCGGACCTGCTCGATTGGACCCTCTATACGATCGTGCCGACGATCCTCGAGGTCGCGCTGGTCACCACGGTGCTGGCATGGAAGTACGACTGGGGTTTCGCCGCGATCACCTTGGCGACGCTGGCCGCGTTCATGGCCTTCACGTTCACGATCACCGAATGGCGAACGCGCTATTACCGCGCGGCCGTGGAGGCCAACACCCACGCCAACGAGCGCGCCGTCGATGCGCTGCTCAACTACGAGACCGTCAAGTACTTCGGCAACGAGGAGCACGAGGCGCGCCGCTACGACGAAGACCTTGTCCAGCTCGAAAACGCCCAGGTCATGAGCCGCAAGACCCTGGCGGTGCTCAACCTCGGCCAGACCGCGATCGTCGCGCTCGGCGTCACCGCGATGATGTGGCGCGCGTCGGCGGGCGTGGTCGCCGGCACGATGACGATCGGCGACCTGGTGCTGGTCAATGCCTACCTGCTGCAGCTGTCGGCGCCGCTGAACATGCTCGGCATGATGTACCGGGAGGTGAAACAGGCGTTCACCAACCTGGAACGGCTGTTCGGGCTGCTCGACGAGCGCCAGGACGTGCAGGACCGGCCGGGAGCGATCGAATTGCAGGCCTTCCGGCCGCGGGTTGCGTTCGAGCACGTCCAGTTCGGCTACGACCCGCGCCGGCGCATCCTGCAGGACCTGAGCTTCACGATTCCGCCGGGCGGCACGGTTGCGGTGGTCGGGCACTCGGGGTCGGGCAAGTCGACCCTGGCACGGCTGCTGTACCGCTTCTACGATGTCGATGGCGGCCGTATCGTGATTTCCGATCCCAGTACCCCCGGGGGCGACATCCCCCGCGACATCCGCGACTACCGCCAGGCGTCGGTGCGCGGCGCGATCGCGATCGTGCCGCAGGACACCGTGCTGTTCAACGACAGCATCTACTACAACATCCTGTACGGCCGGCCGGGCGCGAGCCGCGCGGAGGTCGAGCAGGCCGCGCGCGCCGCGCACATCCATGACTTGATCGTGTCGCTGCCCGACGGCTACGAGTCGGCGGTAGGCGAGCGCGGGCTCAAACTCAGCGGCGGCGAGAAACAGCGCGTCGCGATCGCGCGGGCGCTGCTGAAGAATCCCGCGATCCTGATCTTCGACGAAGCGACCTCGGCGCTGGATTCCAAGTCCGAGCGCTCGATCCAGGCCGAGCTCGATCGCATCGCCGTCGGCCGCACCACCCTGGTGATCGCCCACCGGCTGTCCACGGTGATGGACGCCGACGAGATCCTGGTCATGGACAGCGGCCGGATCGTCGAGCGTGGCAGCCACGCGCAACTGTTGGCCGGCAACGGCCACTACGCGCAGATGTGGCGGCTGCAACAGCAGGAGTCGCCCGATGACGAGCCAGAAGACGCATTGCCATCATGAAACCACCAGGGTGCTCCGCGCCATGATCCACCGGGCGGCGGATAATGCCGGCCGCGGGTGCATCCTTGCCCCCGCTCCCACCGCTACGCGACCACGCCGATGACCCCACACGACGATGAATTCGATCCCGACGACAACTTTGCCAACGGCTTCGATCCGGGCATGGACGTCGACGAGGACGACACCACCGAGGCGCTGGTCTGGCAGTTGCTGCTGCTGATCAATCCCGGCGACGAGGACACCGCGCTGCAGCAGTTCGCGGGCTACCGCGAGGCGCTGGCCGAAGCGGATGGGGACGATGACCAGCCGGTATGGTTGCTCAAGGACGTGATCGACTGGCGTTCGGGCTTCTTCGTCGACGCCGAAGACCGGCAATCGCTGGTCGACAGCGTGACCGAACTGGCCGCGCGCTGGAACCTGCGGATCGAGTGGGGCGTCGAAGACCCCACCGACGACGAGTTCCTGGCCGCCACCGACGTGCCCGCGCTGATGGCGACCGCTTACGACCGATTGCGCGAATACCATTACACGCTGTGGACGTGGAATGCCGCCGGCGGCGCCGACGGCCGCGACGCGCATGCCGGCTGGATCACCCTGAGCCGCGACGACGAGGCGATGCAGGTGGTCGCCGCGGCGCTGGGGATCGAGCTACGTGCGGGTAGCGACGCGTTTTAAGCGTTCGCAGCGTGCCGATCGGCTGCGGTGGCCGGGACGGTTTGGTGCAAACCGCCCCCGCGGCGCGTTGAATGCGACATGCACCGCCGCCAGCACGTCAGCGCGGTTGCGGCGATTCCGGGGCCGGCTTCGCGGCGGGAACACGCATCGTCTGCTGGCCCCAGCCCGGCACGCGCGACCGCATGTTGCGCACCAGTTGCTCGCTCACGCGCTGCTGCAGCGACGCGGTCACCTCGAACGTCGACGGCGCGGCGCGTTCGACGGCTTGCGCGCGACTGGCCTCCGCGAGCGGCCCGCCCTGCGGCAGCGCCGCGGCGCTGGCCACGGACATTGCCGGTGCGGCGAAGACATCGGTGCGGTTATTGACGTCGCCACTGGTGGTCTTGACGAAGAACGGCACGAACACCGCGCCGCGGCTCTTGAGCGCCTGGTAGTCGCCAAGGAAAAGACCATCGGCGTTGGGCGCGGTGCTGAGGTCGAACGGGCTGGACACGCGGCTTTCGGTCCACGTCGTGCCGCCATCGCCCGATCGAGCGAGCCAGTAGTCGGTGGGCAGGGTCGCCGGGTCGGCGGTATTGCTGCGGAAATCGTAGTAACTGACCCCGACCACGCCGTCGGCGCGCACGTGAACGCTGGGCGTGAAAGCCGCGACCCCGGCCACCGCGTTGACCCGGGTCGGCGCCGACCAGCTCACGCCGCCGTCGGTGGAACGTGCGATGGCAATGGCATCAAGCGCGCCGTTGTTGAAGCGCGCGTCCTGCCAGACCGCGAACAGTTGGCCGTTGCTGGCGACCGCAATCTGCGCGAGCAACGCACCGTCGCGTACCGGGGCGCCGCTCTGCGGATCGCGCGTGCCGACCGCGAGCAGGGCGGCGATGCGGCTCGGTGGCGACCACGTCAGGCCCTTGTCGCCTGATCGGATCACGTCCAAGTGGGCGCTGGTGGTGCCGTTGGCGGCGCGGTCGATCTGGGTGAACAGGTTGACCAGCACCCCGTTGGGCAGCCCCACGATCAGGTTGCCGATGGTCTGGCTGGCCGGGCCCGGGTCGTAGATCGGACGTGCCGGTTCCCACGTGAAGCCGCCGTTGCGGGTGCGCGCGAAGTAGGTCGGCCCTCCTGCATCTCCGGCAACGAGGCGGTCCCACACGGCATAGACGAACGCAGGGTCGCTGGGATCGGCGGTGATCGCGTTCTTGTCGTTGAAGAAGCCGCCACCGTCGATGATCAGCGTGGCGGCGGCGCTCCAGCTGCGGCCGCGGTCGGTCGAGCGGCTGGCGAGCATCGCGTTGGCCGAGCCGGGCTGGAACGAGGAGCCATTGGTCGACAGCGACATCGCGTGCGCCGTGCCGTCGGGCGAAAACGTGATCCAGGGGTCGGTCGCGCGCGCGTAATCGCCGCCATTGCCGACGTTGCCGCCGCCGCAGCGCGAGAACGGCAGCGGTTGCCGGCTCCACGTCTGGCCACCATCGAACGAGGCTGCGCTGAGCAGGCCCCGTGCGGAGCCGTTCGACCAGCGGTCCTGCTGCCACACACCGATCACGTTGCCGCTGTCGAGCGGATTCACGGCGAGATAGGGCTCGACCTCGGCGTTGACGAACACGCTGCCGTTGGCGGCCACACCGTCGCAGTTGGGTGCGAACGGCGACGGCCCCGACGCGAGGTACAGCGCATCGGCGGCCGGCGGCGGCGGTGGTGGTGGTGGTGGTGGCGTGGGCGGGACCTGCGGTGGCGTCGTTCCGCCGCTCCCGCCGCCGCCACAGGCGACGAGGGACAGCGCCGTCGCCAGGACTGCCAACCGAATACACGC
>JBBRWW010000142.1:0-7100 GCA_038248955.1 Lysobacterales bacterium | reverse complement strand
TCGATGGAAGCGGCCGGCTTCAAGCCGGTCGGGCGCGACTTCCCGGTGTTCCTGCACCCGGCGACCGGGGAGGAATACGCGCTGGCGCGCACCGAGCGCAAGTCCGGGCGCGGCTACCGCGGCTTCGTGGTCGACGCCGATCCGTCGGTGACCCTGGAGGACGACCTCGCCCGCCGCGACTTCACCATCAACGCGATCGCCCAGGCCGACGACGGCAGCCTGGTCGATCCGTACGGCGGCGCACGCGACCTGCAGGCGCGGCTGCTGCGCCACGTCGGCGACGCGTTCGTGGAGGATCCGCTGCGGGTACTGCGCGCGGCGCGGTTCATGGCGCGCTTCGCTTCGTTGGGCTTCACGGTTGCGCCGGAAACGATGGCGCTGATGCGGCAGATGGTCGCAGGCGGCGAACTCGCCGACCTGGTGCCCGAACGCGTATGGCAGGAATTGCGCCGTGCGCTCGCCAGCCAGACCCCGTCGGCATTCCTGCGCACGTTGCACTACTGCGGCGCGCTGGCAGCGGTGCTGCCGGAAGTCGACGCGCTGTACGGCGTGCCGCAACGCGCCGACTTCCATCCCGAGATCGATACCGGCCGGCACACCGAACTGGTCTGCGACATGGCCGCGCGGCTGGCGCCGGGCGGCGACCTGGTCGGCTTCGCGGCGCTGACCCACGACCTCGGCAAGGCGCTGACGCCTGCGCACGTGCTGCCCAGGCACATCGGTCACGAGCAGGCTGGCATCGCGCCGCTGCGGGGCCTGTGCGCGCGGCTCAAGGTCCCCGCCGAGCACCGCCAACTGGCCGAAGCCGCCTGCCGCGAACACCTCAATATCCACCGCTTCGACGAACTGCGCGCGCAGACGGTCGAAGCCCTGATCGCGCGCTGCGATGGCTACCGCCGCCCCGAGCGCATCGTTCAGTTGGCCCGGGTTTGCGAGGCCGACAAGCGCGGCCGCAGCGGCCACGCCGACGACGACTACCCGCAGGGCCGTGCGCTGCTGGCTGCACACGCCGCGGCGCTGGCGGTTCGCGCCGGCGAGCTGGCGAACGAGTTCAGCGGCGCGGCGCTCGGCGAGGCCTTGCGCAAGGCGCGCATCACCGCGATCGCCGCGGCCACCGGCAAGCCCTGAGCAGCAGCTCGGGCGCTAGCGCTAGCGCCAGCGTGCATCCAACCGCTGCAGCAGGCGCGCCAGCGGCGTCGCCGCGATCGACAGCCCGGCCAGCACGCCGAGCGCGTTGACCAGGGCGTCGGCGATGTCGGCCTGGCGCGTCTGCGTCAGCAGTCCCTGCGCGACTTCCAGGCCGATCCCGACGGCGACCAGGCCGATCGCAGCGAGCGCCCGCGGTCGCAGCCTCGCGAACAGCATCGAGGCGTAGGACGACAGCACCGCGTAACCGAAGAAGTGCTCGAGCTTGTCGAAGCCATCGAATGCCACCTGCGGCAGGTCATCGGCCGGCAACAGCGAGCCGATGATCACCAACCCGATCATCAGCGCCCAGAGCGCCAGCCATACACGAGGCCGGCGGAATTCGCGCAATGCCCGGGCGGCCGCGGTCCGCGGTAGTGGTGGGCAGGCGCGCGAACCACCGGCCGGGCCGCCGACGGCTTCCGAGGTGCCGCCCCCGGCGCCTTCTGGACCACGCCCGCCCGCCTCGGACTGCGGCGATTCGGGCATACCCACATCAGCGCCATTCACAGCCGGAAACTCAGGTCGCCGGCCGCGAAGGCGTCATCCAGCCCGACGCCCTTCGCGAAGCCCATCACCTGGAAGCGCTCGCCCATTTCGCTGGGCAGGGTCAGGCGCTTGACCTCGTTGCTGCGGCGCTGGCGCTCGATGTCGTCATCGAGCCGCTCGATTTGCGCCAACACTCCGGGAAGGCCGTTGCCGAGCAGGAAGCTCGCCTGCGAGCAATAGCCGGCAAAGTCGAATCCCGCGGCCACCCCGGCCTCGGCCAGCGCGGTGAAATCCACCGACGCGGTCAGATCCTGCAGGCCCGGGTACAGCAACGGATCGTGGTGCATGCGGTGGCGGTAGAACGCGCGCAGGGTGCCGTCACGGCGACCGGGCTGGTAGTACTCGTCACGCGGGTAGCCATAGTCGACGAACAGCATCGCGCCGCGTTGCAGCCCGCCAGACACCGCCTGGATCCAGTACGGCAATTGCGGCAGCAGCTCCGAGCGATAGCCGTCGTCGAGCGGGCGCTGGAGGCGGCTTTCGAGCTGCCGCACGGCACTACCGAGAAACGCATCGGCCGGCCGCAGCACGCGCGCGAAGCGGTCGCCGTCGGCCACGACATGCTCCTCGTAGACCTCGCCCTCCTGGATCGCGAAGCGCGGCGTCGGCAGGGCGTCGAGCACCTCGTTGGCGAACAGCACGCCATTCCAATCCTGCGGCAGCGGTCCGTCCAGCCATTCGACCCGCGCGTACAGGGGCGGCGACAGGCGCTGCTGCAGGCGTTCGCGCTGGCGCTGGCGCAGCTGGGCGCTGGGCTCGAGGATCGCGTAACGGTCAGGCAGCGCGTCGAGGTCGCCCAGCCGCTGCAGGGCGACCTCGGCGAACGCACCGGTGCCACCGCCGAGTTCGAAAAACACGCTGGGCAACTCGCCCGCGGCCAGTTCTCCCAGCACCGGCGCGACGGCCGCGGCGACGCAGGTCGCGAACACCGGGCCGAGCTCCGGGGCGGTAACGAAGTCGCCCTCGGCGCCGAACTTGCTCGCACCCGCGCTGTAATAGCCCAGCCCGGGCGCATACAGGGCCAGTTCCATGAAGCGCGAGAACGCAATCGCCCCGCTCTCGCTGGCGCCGATCTCGGCGCGGATCGCGGCGGCCAGGCGCGCGCTGTGGGCAAGCGCCTCGGCCGCGGGCGCGGGCAGGGTGTGGGGATTGGGCTCGGGGGACATGCGGGCGGGCGCGCAACACGCGTGTGACACTGGGCGCTCAGGATAAGCCACGCGCCGCAGTGGTCGACGACCGGCGCATCCGACCCGCAGGAAACCGCCCGCCATGCCCACGCCCCTGCCGACTTCCACCCGCCGCGTCGCGTTGATCACCGGCAGCGCCCGCCGCCTTGGCGCCGCGATCGCGCGCACGCTGCACGCCTCCGGGTACGACCTCGCCCTGCATGCGCGCAGCCCGCGCGCCGAACTCGACGCGCTGGCCGGCGAGCTCGAAGCCTCGCGCCCCGGCAGCACGCTGCTGCTGCATGCCGAACTGGCCGACTTCGACCGCCTGCCGGAACTTGTCGCCCACACGGTCGGCCGCCATGGCCGCCTTGATGCGCTGGTCAACAACGCATCGGGCTTCCATCCGACTCCCATCGGCGCGACCACGCCAGCCGATTGGGACGCGTTGTTCGCCAGCAACGCGCGCGCGCCGTTTTTCCTCGCCCAGGCCGCCGCGCCGCACCTCAAGGCCAGCGGCGGCGCGATCGTCAACCTGACCGACATCTATGCACAACGGCCGCTGCGCGCGCACAGCGTCTACTGCATGGCCAAGGCGGCGTTGCTGATGATGACGAAGTCGCTGGCGCTGGAGCTCGCACCCGAGGTGCGCGTCAACGCCGTCGCGCCGGGCGCGATCCTGTGGCCGGAGTCATCGGGCGATGCCGCCGCGCAGGACGCGATGCTGGCGCGCACGCCGCTGGGCCGCACCGGCACGCCCGCCGAGGTCGCCGAGGCCGTGCGCTGGCTGCTGCAGGACGCGAGTTATTGCACGGGACAGGTGCTGCAGCTCGACGGCGGGCGGCTGCTGGCCGGCTGAGGCCGAAGCGCGGAAACGCAGGAAATCCCGTTGCCTGGCGTCGGCTCCGCGACGTTAGCCCTATCGGTGGCGCGATGGTGTTGCACCCACGTCGAAGCGTCGACGTCTCGGCGACGCTCAGGGTTCAACCTGCTCCATCGCCACGTCATGCCCGGGATGCGCCGCCCACCATTGCGCCACGGTGCGGCCGGTACCCGGCACGATCACGCCCGGGGCGATGTCGGCCAGTGGTTTGAGCACGAACGCATGTGCCAGTTCCGGGCGCGGAATCCGCAGGTTGCCCGAGCCTTCCACGATGCGGTCATCGAACAGCACGATGTCGATGTCCAGAGTGCGGTCGCCATGACGCGGCCCGCTGCGATCGCGGCCGTGGGCGTCCTCGAGCGCGTGCAGCCAGTCGTTGAGCGCCTGCGGCTCGAGGTCGGTGTCGATTACCGCCGCGGCATTGAGGAAATCCGCGCCCTCGAAACCGACCGCGCGGGTGCGGTAGACCGGCGACAGCAGCACCGCGCCGAAGCGCTCGCGCAGCGCCGCGGTCGCGCTGCGCAGGTGGCGCTCGGGCTGCAGGTTGCTGCCCAGGCTGAGGTAGGCGCGGCTCATGTGTCGACGGCCACCGCGTGGCCCGCATCGGGCGCCGCGATCGCATCGCTATCGCGGCGGTCGCGGGTCGCCAACCCGGCCAGCATGTCGGCGCCGCTGGGCTGCTGGTACAGGCGCAGGCCGAACTCGGGCAGCACCGCGAACAAGTGGTCGAAGATGTCGCCAGCAAGGTTTTCGTAGGCGACCCAGCCGACGTCGGCCGAAAAGCAATACACCTCCATCGGCACGCCGGTCGCCCCGGGCGAGAGCTGGCGCACCATCAGGGTCATGTCCTGGTTCACGCCCGGATGGGCGCGCAGGTAGGCACCAACATAGGCGCGGAACGTGCCCAGGTTGGTCGCGCGACGGTTGTTGACCGGGTCCTTGCCGGCCGCCTCCAGCTTGGCGTTGTACGCCTCCAGCTCCTCGCGCTGGCTGTCGAGGTAGGCGTCGATCAATGCAATCCGGCGCAGGTTCTGGCGCTCGTCGGCGGTGAGGAACCGCACGGACGTCTGGTCCAGCAGCAGCGCGCGCTTGATCCGGCGGCCACCGGAATCGCTCATGCCACGCCAGTTGCGGAAGCTCTCGCTGATCAGCCGGTGGGTCGGGATCGTGCTGATGGTCTTGTCCCAGTTCTGCACCTTGACGGTGTGCAGGCTGATGTCGATCACGTCGCCGTCGGTGCCTTGGCTGGGCATCTCGATCCAGTCACCGACGCGCAGCATGTCGTTGCTCGACAGCTGCACGCTCGCCACCAGCGACAGGATCGTGTCCTTGAACACCAGCAGCACGACCGCGGTCATCGCCCCCAGGCCCGTCAGCAGCAGCAGCGGCGAGCGGTTGATCAGCGTGGCGATGATCAGCACCCCGGCGACCACGAACACCACCAGCTTGAGCAACTGCAGGTAGCCCTTGATCGGCTGGATGCGCGCCCGGTCGCCGCGCCGCTCGTAGATCTCATTGAGGGCGTCGAGCAGGCGTCCGGTCGCCAGCGCGACGGTCAGCACCACGTACGCCAGGGCGACGCTGCGCACGCCCGCGTCGACGACGTCAGGCAGCCCGGGCACCGCGCCGATGCCGGCGTACAGGATCAGCGCCGGCACGACATGCGCCAGCCGCCACAGCACCCGATGCGACATCAGCACGTCGTCCCACTGCGCCGACGAGGCGCTGGCCAGCCGTGCCACCACCGTGAGCAGCACGCGCCGGGTCAGCCAGTTGGCGAGCACCGCCACCAGCAGCAGGCCGGCCAGCGCCCACGCGGTCGCGGCGTACGGCAAGCCGGCCAACGGCCGCAGGAACTCCAGGTCATTCAACCCATTCATCGCTACAGGGTAGCCGCCGTGCGCTCGATGACCACCCCGACCGCGCGCGCGCCACGCACCGCGCCGGGCTTGCTCAGCTTCAGCCTGACGTGGCGGACCCCGAACTCGTCCAGGATGATCGCCGCGACGCGCTCGGCCAGGGTCTCGACCAGGCCGAAGTCGGATTGCGACACATAGTCGACCACGCGCTTGCTGACCGCCTTGTAGTTGAGCGTGTCGGCGATCGCGTCGCTGGCGGCCGGGATGCGGTTGTCGAACCCCATCTCGATATCGAACAGCAGCGGCTGGCGGATGCGCCGCTCCCAGTCGTAGATGCCGATCAGCGCCTCGATCTCGAGTGCCTCGATGAAAACCTTGTCCATTCGTCCTGCCTCGGGCGCCCCTGAGGGCGGTGATGGTGCCTGGGTGGGTGCGCCTCGGGGACGCGATCGCGGGGTCGTCGCCGTCAAAGGCATCGCCCAGGCACTGGATAGGGTGCGGGCGCGACTACGTCTCGGCCAACGCCGGCAACGACGCCATGTCCCAGCGCGGCGTCACCCGCACCGCGGCGTCCTCGTGCTGGCCGGCCTGCAGCCGCAGCGCGCCGGCGAACGCGATCATCGCGCCGTTGTCGGTGCAAAACGCCATGCGCGGGAAGCACACGCGGCCGCCGCGCTGGGCTGCGGTCGCGGCGAGTTTGGCGCGCAGCCGCAGGTTCGCACCGACGCCGCCGGCAACCACCAGCGTGTCGCAGCCGGCCGCGTCCAGCGCGCGCGCGCACTTGATCGCCAGGGTGTCGACCACGGCGTCCTCGAACGCACGGGCGATGTCGGCACGCGTGGTGTCGGACTGGTCGCTGTCGCGCCAGGCCAGCATCACCTGGGTCTTGAGCCCGCTGAAGCTGAAGTCCAGTCCCGGGCGGTCGGTCATCGGCCGGGTGAACCGGTACGCGCCGGGACGGCCCGGCTGTACACGGGCATGTTCCGCCAGTGCGGCGAGCTCCGGGCCGCCCGGGTACGGCAGCCCCATCAGCTTGGCGGTCTTGTCGAAGGCTTCACCGGCGGCGTCGTCGAGCGTCTCGCCCAGCAGCCGGTAGCTGCCGATCGCGTCGACCGCGATCAACTGGGTGTGCCCGCCCGATACCAATAGCGCCACGAACGGCGGCTGCGGCCGGCCGAGCGGGTCGTCCTCCAGCAGCGGCGCCAGCAGGTGGCCTTCCATGTGGTGGACGGCAACCGCGGGGATGCCCAATGCCCACGCCAGGGCGCGCGCGACCCCCGCCCCGACCAGCAGCGCGCCGACCAGGCCCGGCCCGGCCGTGTAGGCGACGCCGTCGAGTTCGTCCACCGCCAGCCCGGCCTCGGCCAGGGTCTGCCGGATCAAGGGCAACAGCTTGCGCACGTGGTCGCGGCTGGCCAGCTCCGGCACCACCCCGCCATACTCGGCGTGCAGCGCGAT
>JBBRWW010000141.1:0-7190 GCA_038248955.1 Lysobacterales bacterium | reverse complement strand
TCCTGGTCGATCCGACGCTGTTCCAGGGCGCGGACAACAGCGGCCGGGTGAGGCTGTATGCGCCAACGATCGTGGCCAGCGGCTCGACGTTCTCGCATTACGACACCGCGCTGGCGCCCGACGCCCTGATGGAGCCGTCGATCACCACCACCCTGATGGGCCAGGTCAACCTCGATCTGACTCCGGCGCTGTTCCGGGACATCGGCTGGCGGATCAACGAAGGCAATGCGCAGATCGCCAACTGCGACACCACGGTCGACGTGGTCGCCGATGGCGGGCTCGTGATCGGCGCCAACGTCCAGGCCTGGAGCAACCTGTGCCGGACCACCACCACCAGCAAGGATGCGTACCAGGGATGCATGGACGGCTACAAGGAGCGCTCGCTGGCTTCCGGCCTGCTGGTCGGCAACCAGGGCGGCAAGGTCATGTCCTGCGCCGCCAAGTTCAAGTAACCAACCAATAGTGGCTGCATAGCAATTCGGCCGGCGTCCGTGATGGCGCCGGCTTTTTTTCGACTTTTTTCAGGTCGCCGGCCTCGCCGCGAGCAACGCCTGCGTGTGCCGGTGTCGCGGCTCGCGCAGCACGTCAGTAGTTGCACCGGTCTCGACGATCCGCCCGTTATCCATCACGGCGATACGCTCGGCGACTGCCGCTGCGGCGGCAAGGTCGTGGGTCACGAACAGCAGGGCCAGCCCGCGCTCGCGCTTCAATTCAACCAGCAGCGCCAGGATCGCGGCGCGGTGGTGGGCGTCGAGCGCCGACACTGCCTCGTCGCAGACCAGCACGTCCGGGTCGGTCGCCAGCGCGCGCGCAATGGCGATGCGCTGGCGCTGGCCGCCTGAAAACTGGTGCGGGTAGCGATCAAGCATGTCGGCATCCAGCCCCACCGCCTGCACCAGTGCCCCGGCCCTCGCCCGGCGCTGCTCCGCATCGCCGCGGCCGTGGATGCGTAGCGGTTCGGCGACGATGTCGACGATGCGCAGGCGCGGGTCGAGCGATGCGTATGGGTCCTGGAACACCACGCCGATGCGGGCGCGCAGCGTGCGCAGTTCGCGCGCCGGCAGTGCGGCCAGATCGACGCCACCATTCCGTGCGCCGTTCACGGGCGCGCCTGCGACGGACACGCCATCAACCGGCTCATCCGCGAAGAACAGCACCCGACCCTGCGCGCCGCGCACCAACCGCAGCACCGCGCGTCCGAGCGTGCTCTTGCCGCTGCCGCTTTCGCCCACCAGCGCCAGGCCCTCGCCACGCCGCAATTCGATGGTGACGCCGTCGAGCGCATCGCGCTCCGCTTTCGGATATCGCATGCGCAGGCCTTCCCCGCGCAGCAGCACCGCGGCGCCATCGCGCGCCGGTGGCAACGGCGCCAGCTGGTCGGCAGCGAGCAGTTCGCGCGTGTACGCGTGTTGCGGGCGCGCGAACACGGTTCGGGTATCGCCGCGTTCGACCACGGCGCCGTGCTGCAGTACGACCAGCCGCTGCGCGTACGCAGCCACCAGCGGCAGGTCGTGACTGATCAGCAGCAGCGCGAGGCCATCCTCACGGCGCAGCGTGTCGAGCAGCTCGAGGATGTCGCGGGCGATGCGCGCATCCAGCGATGAGGTCGGCTCGTCGGCGATCAGCGCGCGCGGCTGCGTCGCCAGCGCCAGCGCTATCGCGACGCGCTGCCGCTGGCCACCGGAAAACTGGTGCGGATACTTCTGCATCGCGGTCGCCGGTTCGGGCAACTGCACGCGCGCGAACAAAGCCTCGGCTTCGCGCCGGGCGTGCTCGCGTGGCAGTCCGCGCATCACCCGCAACGCTTCGGTCAACTGCGCGCCGGCGCTGCGCAGCGGGTGCAGGGCGGCGAGCGGATCCTGCGGCACCCAGCCGAGCACGCGACCACGCATCGCCGCGTGGGCGGGCGAATTCATCGCCACCGCCTGGTGCTGATGCGACAGCTGGCCGGTGGCATGGAGCCCCTTCGGCAACAGGCCGAGCAGCGACAACGCAGCCAGGCTCTTGCCGCTGCCGCTCTCGCCGACCAGGCCCAGGCACTCACCGGCGCGCAGGTCGAGGTCGAGCCCCTGGAGCAGCACGCGCGGGCCAGCGCCGGCAGCCGCTTCCGACGGCGATGCCGGTGCGGTGGCCGTGGACGGCCCCCGTCGCGAGCCGGCTTGACCTACGACCACCCGCAGGTCGCGCACTGCGAGCACGACGCCGCCTTCGCTCATGCCGCCGCCATCTCGCGCTGGCCGTGCACGTCCAGCCAGTCGCGCAGGCCGTCGCCGAGGAACTGGAACGCCGCCAGCGTCGCCACCAGCAGGCCGGCCGGAAACAGCAGTGTCCACGGCGCACTGTCCAGCTCCTGCACGCCTTCGCTGAGCAGCGTGCCCCAGCTGGCCGAGGGCTCGTCGACCGACAACCCGAGGAAGCCGAGGAAACTCTCGACCAGGATCGCCTGCGGCAGGATCAGGCCGAGGTAGACCAGCGCGAGCGGCAGCAGGTTGGGCAGCACGTGCCAATGCAGGCGCTGGCGGAAACTGGCGCCAGCCGCTTCGGCGGCGAGCACGAACGGGGCCTCGCGCAGGCCCGCGGCCTCGGCGCGCATCACGCGGGCGAGGTCGATCCAGACGTAGCCGCCGATCGCCGCAAGCAGCAGCCCCAGTGAGCGCTCGAACAAGGTCAGCAGCAGGATCACCACCAGCAGGAACGGCAGCGCCGAGAACACGTCAAGCACCCGCAGCATCGCGCGTTCGACACGGCCGCCGGCGAGCCCGGCGATCGCGCCGTAGCCCAGCCCGATCACCAGCGCGACCACGCTGGCGAGCAGCCCGATCGTCAGCGACAGGCGCCCGCCGGCAAGCGTGCGCGCATAGACGTCGCGGCCGATCGCATCAGTGCCGAACCAGTGCCCGGCCACGCCCGGGCCGACCGACAACGCGGTCCAGTCCGGCGAGTGCGGATCAAAGTGGGTGAGCCACGGCCCCAACCAGCACAGCGCCGCGAGCGCGGCCAGGCCGATCAGGCAGGCGCGCGCAACGGCGGGCAGGGCATGGAGTGATCGCATCGACGCCATCGTAACGGCTGGGATGGATGCCGCGGCCGGCGCGTCCACCTCGCGGGCAAAACCGCGGGCGTAGAATGCCTGCCATGAGCTACCCCCATGCACGCCCGCGGCGGATGCGCCGCGACGAGTTCTCGCGCCGGCTGGTGCGCGAGACGGTCCTCACCGCCAACGACCTGATCTACCCGGTGTTCGTGCACGAACTGGCCGGCCGCGCGGCGATCGCGTCGATGCCGGGCATCGAGCGGCTGTCGATCGATGAACTGCTCAAGGTCGCCGAACAGGCCTGCGAACTGCGGGTGCCGGCGCTGGCGCTGTTCCCGGTCACCGCGCCGGAGGCCAAGTCGCTCGATGCCGCCGCCGCGTGGGACGACGATGGCCTGTGCCAGCGTGCGGTGCGCGCATTGAAGTCGCGCTTCCCCGAACTGGGCGTGATCACCGACGTGGCGCTGGATCCCTACACCACGCATGGACAGGATGGACTGGTCGACGCCAGCGGCTACGTGGTCAACGACCCGACGGTCGAGGCACTGGTCAAGCAGGCGCTGTCGCATGCCCGCGCCGGGGCCGACGTCGTCGCCCCCAGCGACATGATGGACGGCCGCATCGGCGCGGTGCGTCGCGCGCTGGAACTCGACGGCCACGTGCATACGAAGATCCTCGCCTACGCCGCCAAGTACGCCAGCGCGTTCTACGGCCCGTTCCGCGATGCGGTCGGCAGCGCCGGCGCGCTCGGCAGTGGCAACAAATACACCTACCAGATGGACCCGGCCAACAGCGACGAGGCGATGCGCGAGATCGCGCTCGACCTCGACGAGGGCGCCGACATGATCATGGTCAAGCCCGGGATGCCGTACCTCGATATCGTGCGGCGCGCCAAGGACGAGTTCGGCGCGCCGACCTTCGTGTACCAGGTCAGCGGCGAGTACGCGATGCTCAAGGCCGCCGCGCTCAACGGCTGGCTCGACGAGCGCAGCTGCGCGCTGGAGGCGCTGACCTGCATCAAGCGCGCCGGCGCCGATGGCGTGTTGACGTATTTCGCGCTGGACGCGGCACGCTGGTTGCGCGAGGCGGGTTGATCGCGCGCTGCTTTGGCCGTTGCCGCGAAGCTCAGGCCAATTGCCTGGTCGGCGGAAAGCGCGTGTCGGATCCGCGCAATCGCGGCGGGGTCGCCCACCACGCCGGAACACGCGCAACTAAACGCAGCCGGGCGAGCCGGTGATCGCCGGGACCCGCATCCGATAGATATCGAGCCGGCCCGCACGCGGTGCCTTCGCGCTGCCACTGATGAGCAATTCGCCCGGATTGTTCCAGTCGAGCACCGGCCCGAGTGTCCTGGCGTCGGCGCGGTTGAACGACAAGGCCAGCGGCGCGGCAGCGACGTAACCCTCGCCGTCGCACTGCGCGACCAGCAGGATGACCGGCTTGTCAGCGATATCGTCCGAGCGTGCGAACACGATCGCCGCGCCATCGCCCAGCCACGCCGCGGCGGCTTCGTCGGCGGCGCTGTTGATGCCCGGCGCCGGCACGGGCGTGGCGAATGCCTCGCCGTCGCGGCGCGCCACGAACAGATCCAGGCCCCCTGCGCCGCCAGGCCCGTCGCTTGCGAACAGCAGGTGGCGGCCATCGCGGCTCGGGGTGGGGGCGCGCTCGTTGCCGCGACCATTGACGGCGGCACCGAGGTTTTCGGCCGGACCGAAGCCGCCATCGGCCAGCACGGTCGCGCGGTACAGATCGTCGCCGCCATGGCCGCCCGCGCGGTCGGAGGCGAAGTACAACCAGCCGCCGTCGGCGCTGAACATCGGGTCGATATCGTCGCCGGCGGAGTTCATTGGCAGCGGCCGGGGATCCTGCCAGCGCCCGTCGCGCAGCGTCGCCTGCCACAGGTCGGCGCCGCCCGCGCCGCCAGCCCGCCCGGTACTGCCCCAGACGATGCGCTCGCCGTCGGGGCTGATGCTGGCGCGTTGCTCATCGGCCGGCGTGGAGACGACCCCCATGCCCTCGATGCCAAACTCCGACAACGCCCGCGCGTTTGCCGACGCCAACACCACGCAGAGTAGACTCAAAATCTGCAAGGCCGCGCCATGCCGCATCGTGCGTCTCCCTTGAATACCACCTCAGTCTAAGTCCAAGCGAGCGATCCATGACCACGACCCCCAGCGCCAAGCGATTCGCCGTGATCGGCCATCCGGTTGCGCACTCCCTGTCACCGCGCATCCACGTCGCGTTCGGGCGGCAGACGGGCATCGACCTGGTGTATGCCGCCATCGACGCGGCACCGGACGATTTTGATGCCGTGCTCGCCGCGTTCGCCGCGGAAGGCGGCGTGGGTGCCAACATCACCCTGCCGCACAAGGCGCGCGCAGCCGTCCTGTGCGCGAACCTGACCGAGCGCGCGCGCCGCGCCGGCGCGGTCAACACGCTGATCCGCACCGCGACCGGTTGGGACGGCGACAACACCGATGGGGTGGGCCTGGTCCGCGACCTGACCGAGCGCCAGGCGCTCGACCTGCGTGCGCGGCGGGTGCTGCTGATCGGCGCCGGCGGCGCGGCGCGCGGGGTCGCTCCGGCGCTGCTCGACGCGGGCATCGCCGACCTGTTCGTCGTCAACCGCACGCCGCAGCGCGCCGACGCGCTAGCCGACGCGCTGGGCGAGCCCGGCCGCGTCCATCCGCGCTATTTCGAAGACCTGGCCGCGCTCGGTGCGTTCGACCTGGTCATCAATGCGACCTCGGCGCTGAGGGGCGCGGATGCCTTGTCACTGCCGAACTCGCTGATCGCGCCGCGCGGCGATGCGGTGGACCTCAACTACGGCGAAGTCGCGATTCCCTTCCTGGCCTGGGCACGCGCGTCGGGCGCCGACAAGACCATCGACGGGCTGGGCATGGTGGTCGAGCAGGCCGCCGAGAGTTTCGCGTGCTGGCACCACGTGCGCCCGCTGACCGATTCGGTCTATGCCGAACTGCGCGAGAACGAAGACGCACTGGTCACCGCCGACTGAGTGTCGCCCCGTTCAACTGGCGGCCTTCATGCATTCGTTGGCGTACCGCGGTGCCGATCAGCCCGGCGCCACGCCGCCGCCATTGCGCGGCAGCAGCCGCAACGTCGCAACGGTGGCCACCACCGCGACCAGCGCGCCTGCAAAAAAGGTGGCGGCCGGATTCACGGTGTCCCACAGCAGTCCGGCCAGCCCACTGGCCGCGAGCAACCCGGCGCCCGACACCAGGCTGAAGATGCCGAACGCGGTGCCACGGTATTCGACCGGCGCGACGTCGGCGATCAGGCTGGCAAGAATCCCCTGGGTCAGCCCCATGTGCAGGCCCCACAGCGCGATGCCGGCGAACAGCATCGCGTAGCCGTGCGCCAGCGCCAGCACGACGTCGGCGACCGCGAGCACCGCCATGCCTGCGGCCAGCACCGCCGCCCTCGGCATCCGGTCCGACATCCGGCCGGCTGGGTAGGCGCTGAGCATGTACGCGCCGCTCATCACCACCAGCACCACCGGGATGAACATCAGCGGCACGCCGCGTTCGGAGGCCCGCAGCACCAGGAATGCCTCGCTGAAACGCGCCAGCGAGATCAGCGCGCCCACCGCCACCACGCCCCAGAACGCCGCGCCCAGGTGCGCCATGCCCTGGCGGGTGATCGGCAGGCGCGCTGCCCGGCGCTGGGCATCCCTGGGTTCGGGCACCACGGTCAGCAGCAGGACGATCGACACCAGTCCTGGCAGGACCGCGAACCACAGCACGCTGCGGATGTTGTCGGCAAACACCCACATCAGGGCGATCGCGGCCAGCGGCCCCAGCACCGCACCCACGGTATCCATCGATTGCCGCAGCCCGAAGCAGGCGCCACGGATCGATGGCGGCGCCAGGTCGCCAAGCAGCGCATCGCGCGGCGCCCCGCGAATGCCCTTGCCGAACCGGTCCAGCAACCGCGCGGTGGTGACGGTGGCGATTGAATCCGCCAGCGGGAACAGCGGCTTGACCGCCGCCGCGAGGCCGTAGCCCAACAGCACCAGTGGCTTGCGCCGACCGAGGGCGTCGCTGAAATAGCCCGAAAAGACCTTGGTCACCAGCACCAGCGCCTCGGCCGAGCCCTCGATCAGGCCGATCATCAGCGCGCTCGCGCCCAGCGTCCC
>JBBRWW010000140.1:0-7288 GCA_038248955.1 Lysobacterales bacterium | reverse complement strand
GACATCCTGTACGAACGCGGCCACGCCGCGCAGGTGGCAGCGATGGTGCTGCGCCACGCGCATCCCGACGCCGAGGTCCTGATCACCGATCCCGGCCGCGGCAACAGCAATCCCTTCACCCGCGCGCTCGCTGCGCAGGGCTACCACGTCACCGAGCACCGCAGCCGCTTCGACGAGGGCGAGACCGCCCCATTCCGCGGCCGCCTGCTCAGCTACAGCCGCGGCGCGGCATCACCCCCGCTGCCGGAGAACCGACCATGAGCACCACCCACGACGACCCCAATGACCGCATCGTCGACACCGACGTGTCGTGCAGCAGTTGCGATGCCGTCTGCTGCCGCCTGACGGTGGTGGTGATGCCCGAAGACGACGTGCCGCGCCATCTGGTCGACCGCAATCCGAAGGGACTGGAGACCATGGCGCGTGGCGAGGACGGCTGGTGCATCGCCGTCGACCATACCCGCATGTGCTGCAGCATCTATGACCAGCGCCCGGGCATCTGCCGCAAGTTCGCGATGGGCAGCGCGTACTGCCGCGACGAACGCGAGAACTATCGCCAGGCCGGACTGATCCAGCTGGCCCTCGTTGGCTGACGAGGCACGGGCCTGACTCCGCGTGGCCACACGACCACCGCCCCGGCCTGCCGTATCGTGACCCGATGACGCCGCTCAAATACCTCGGTGGCTACGACGAGCAGGTGCAGGCGCGCGTGCGCGAACTGATCGCGCACGACCGCCTTGGCGCCGTGCTGCGCGAGAAGTACGGCGAGGTGCACGCGGTGCGCAACGACCACGCACTGTACCAATACACGGTCGCCATCAAGGACCGCTACATGCGCTCGGCCGAACGCCTCAACAAGGTGGTCTACGACGGCAAGCTGCAGGTCGTCCGGCATGCGCTGGGCACCCATACCACGGTGTCGCGGGTGCAGGGCAGCAAGCTCAAGGCCAGCCGCGAGATCCGCATCGCCGCGATTTTCCGCGACGCCCCGGCGGCATTCCTGAAGATGATCGTGGTGCACGAGCTCGCGCACCTGAAGCAGCGCGAACATGACAAGCCGTTCTACCAGCTGTGCACGCACATGGCGCCGGACTACCACCAGCTGGAATTCGACCTGCGCCTGTACCTGACGCACCTGGAATGCGCGCGCCCGGGCAGGCACGCCGATGGGCCGTGAGCCACGCGTCACGCGCGTTTAGCGAGGCGGTTGTTACGTTGCGCCCCTACCCGCATGGAGCCGACGATGAAGATCCTGATGGTGCTGACCTCGCATGACCGCCTCGGCGATACCGGCGACAAGACCGGTTTCTGGCTGGAGGAGTTCGCCGCGCCCTACTACGTGTTCAAGGATGCCGGCGCCGACGTGGTGCTGGCCTCGCCGCACGGCGGACAGCCGCCGCTGGACCCCAAGAGCGACGCGCCCGACGCGCAGACGCCCGCCACCGAACGCTTTCGGGCCGATCCGGCAGCCATCAAGGCGCTGGCGACCACGCACAAGCTGCCAGACGTGGTCTGCGACGAGTTCGACGCGCTGTTCTATCCCGGCGGCCACGGCCCGCTATGGGACCTGTCCGAGAACCTCGACTCCATTGGCCTGATCGAAACCATGTACGGCGCCGGCAAGCCCGTCGCCGCGGTATGCCACGCGCCGGCGGTGTTTCGCCATACCAACGGGCCCGACGGCACGCCACTGGTGAAGGGCAAGTCGGTCACCGGCTTCACCAACACCGAAGAGGCCGCGGTCGGGCTCACCGACGTCGTGCCGTTCCTGATCGAGGACATGCTCACGTCCAACGGCGGACAGTACTCGAAGCAGGGCGACTGGGAGCGTTACGTGATCACCGATGGCAACCTCGTCACCGGGCAGAACCCGGCGTCGTCGGAGGATGCAGCGCGGGCCGTACTGGCGCTGCTGGAGGCCTAGCGGCTTCGCGGATTGCCGCCGAACCCCGGCGCAAGTCAACCCGCCGGCAGTTGCCCGCGGGTCCATCGCACGATCTGTTCGCTGCCGACCGCTCCCGACTGACGGCCGATCTCGCGACCACCGTGCAGCAGCAGCAACGTCGGGATGCTGCGGATGCCGAACCGCTCCCCGAGCGCCGGTTCGGCCTCGGTGTCGACCTTGGCGAGCCGAACCTGCGGTTCCAGCGACTTCGCGGCCGCCTCGAACTGCGGCGCCATCGTCCGGCATGGCCCGCACCAGGGTGCCCAGAAATCCACCAGCAGCGGCAAACCGCTGCGCAGGGCATGGACGTCGAAGTCGGCCGCCGTCAGTGCCACCGGCTTGCCCGTGAACATCGCCCGATGACAGCGGCCACAGTTGGGCGCCGCGCCCAGTCGCGCGCTTGGCAGGCGGTTCATGGCGCCGCAGTGCGGGCAGGCGACCAGTAATTGGGTGGTGTCGTTCATGCGCGTCGAGCTCCTATTGCCACAGCAGCCAGACCGGCAACGCGACCAACCCCAGCAGCGCGACGATCGCCAGCGCGGTCAGCAGCACGCGGCCAGGCTGTTCGCGCAGTATCTGGGCGAACGTCTCGGCGCTGCCATCAAGTCGTGCCGCCTCGTTCTCGGCGCGGACCCGGACCTGGCGTTGCGCCTGGTAGTCGGCCATCAACCGCTTGGCCTGCACGACGTCGCCGTCATCGCTGATCCAGATGCCACCATGGGAAATCCCCCAGCGGCTGGGCTGGGTTTCGTAGAACTCGATGCGATGCGCCTGCAGCAGGGCGCGCACCTCATCGGCCTCCTCGTCGAGGACGTTGCGCAGGTTGAGCAGCAGTTTCGACATGCCGCGATGATAGTCCGCGGGCGGCGACCGGGGCCACCCATGCGTCAGGAGCGCAGAAGTTCTGCGCGATCCTGGGCGACAGGCGACACGGCCTCCTCGGGCGGGGACTCGTCGCCGCGCGGCACTACCTGCAGCTGCGGCGGATGCAGGAGCAGCTCGCCGGTGTAGGCATGCACGCGGTTGCGTCCCGAGCGCTTGCCGCTGTAGAGCATCCGGTCGGCATGCGACAGCAGCTTGTCGAGGTTGTACCCCGACAGGGTCGTGGCGCTGACGCCGAAACTGGCGGTCACCATGAACGCATGGCCGGTTTCGCCGCTGTCGATCTGGGTCAGGCGCACGCGGCAATCCTCGGCCAGGCGCGTGGCCGAGCACAGGTCGATGCCGCGCAGCAGGATCGCGAATTCCTCGCCGCCGAGGCGACCGAACTGGTCCATCCGCCGGCACAGCCCCTCGCACGTGCGCGCCACCTGCTTGAGCACCCAATCGCCGATTTCGTGGCCATAGCTGTCGTTGATCAGCTTGAAGTGGTCGAGGTCGAACATGATCAGCGTGCAGGGCTCGCCGTCGGCCGCGGCCCCCACCAGCGCCCGCTCGGCCCGCAGGGTGAAGTGGTGCCGATTGCTGATACCTGTCAGGGCATCGGTCTCGGCGAAACGACGCAACGACTGCTGCACGAGCTTGACCTTGTAAGCCCAATACCCGATCAGCGCGACCAGCAGTGCCAGCAACAGCATCAGCAGACGGGTGTTCTGGTTGGCCTGCTGGTCGATGCGCTGCTGCAGCACCAGCAGCTGGTTCTCGCTGTTCAACCGCTCGATCTGCTGGGTCTTCTGCAGGGTTTCCTCGCGCACGATCTGGTAAGCAAGCTCGCGCGCGTTGACATCGGTCACATGCGCCTTGTCCGCCTCCGCGTAGCGGCGGTAGAAACCCAGCGCCGCGACCGGTTCCTGTTGTCGCTCGGCGATCTGGTAGAGCACGTTGTAGGCGTCGGCCAGGGACATGGCGCTGGGAAGATCGGTGGCGTGGGAAATCGCCTCCTGGGCATGCCGGCGAGCGGCCGCGACATCAGCCTGTCCCAGCGTCAATTGGGCAAGCAGCGCATGCACTTCGGCGCTCAGGAAGTTGTAGCCGATCGCATCGACCTCGGCCACATTGTCTTCCAGCAGCGCGATCGCGTTGCCCGCTTCTCCGCGCGTGGCCCACTTGCGGGCCAACACGAGTCGGATGAAGTTGGCCGGTAGCTTTTCCTTGATCGCAAGGCATCGCGCGATCCCCTGCTGGAGCGCCAGATCGTCCGCGGAAAGCAACTGCAGGTGGTACTGCGATTCGATCTGGAAATGCCCCGCCAGGCAGCGCGCCCGCGCGTTCGGGTCATCCGCGAGGGTTTCGCGTGCGTAACGCAGGCCAAGCTGGTATTGGCCCAACTGGTTGTACAGGGCGGCGGCGGCGTCGATCCCGTCATGCCGGATGTCCTTGTCCAGGACGCGCTTGCGCATCGGCAGGGTTTGATTGAGGTACCGCAGGCCTTCGGAGAAATTGCGGTTGATCGCATAGCTGTTCGCAATCAGGGAGCCGGCGCGGTACCTGAGGTCGATGATCGACGCCTGCTTGAACAGCACCTTGGCCTGGGCGACGCCCTGATCGACGTGGTTACGGTGGACCACCGACTGGTAGGCACGCAGGTATTGCAGGTGCTGGCGCTGGCCGGCGCTCGACCGTGCGGCATCCACGTCGAGGCCGTCCAGCAGGATCGCGAACCGTTGCGGGTCCGCGCTGCGGAGCGCATCGGCCTCGGCCAACCGTTGTTCGTACGACGCGGAGGCGGCCAGCGCCGGCGCGACGCACGCCAGCGCCAGCACCATCGCCAGTCGCCAGGTCTTGCCGCGTGCGCGCGCCATCGATCAAGGCATCCTTGAGGTCATTCTTTTTCGTAGGGCGACTCGTCGTCGTCCGGGACGCCATCGCCATCCTTGTCGTCGTCCGGGAACGCTTCGTGGTCGTCGGGACTGGGACTGTTGACCATGAACATCATCTGGGTGCGGCCATCGAGGAGTTCGTTGAGGACCGCAGGATTGCGATCCAGCAGCGCCTGCTGCTGGGCCTCGTCGGCATCAAGTCGTGCCACCGCGGCGGCGTACCCGGCCGCGGACAGGCGGCCCAATGATGCGTTGCTGCCCATCGCTTCAAGAAACTGGATTGCGTTCGACATGTGCTTCCCCTGGCTGGTAGTGGATGGATGGTGTCGCGTTGGCAGCGGCGATCTGGAGCTCCAGTAGCGCGATGCGGTCGAGCATGGCCTGGTTGCGTTGCATCGGACGAGCCGGCGGAATCACCAGCGTTGTCTGCAGTCGCAGGTCAGCCTCGACCAGTCCCGACAGCGGCATCTTCCCCATGCGCGGCGTCGTGATCGGGAGCGTAGCAGCTTCGTAGGCGATGACTTCATGGCTCAACGGATAATCCTGGGCCAGCAGTTCGACCAGCAGGCGTCGGTAGCCCGGTCCGGTCTGGTACCTGGCCAGCGTACGGTCGCCGGCAATGCCGACCTGCCACAGCACCAGATAGGCGGACGGGTCGATGCGGCGCTGGTAGAACATGAACTGGCTGGCTTCGTAGTGCTGGCAGCCATACGTGCCCGGGTCGATCCCCAGGTCCGCGTACAGGCAATCCTCCGCCGAGATCCCCGGCTCCATGTGCGCCTCGAACCCCTCGCGGCGCGCCTGATTGATGCTGCGATGCGGCACGAATGCAAACACCCCCGGATGGCCGTAGAACACCCCGCAGACGCGGCGACCGGCGCGCACCTCGACCAGCATCGCCTCGACCATCTCGCGGTAGGACTGCGGGCGGGCCTTGCCTTCGGCGTAATACGGCTGGAGGCTGCGGACATCAGGGCGCATGTCCTGCAGCCACAACTCCACCAGCGGATCGGACACCAGCGCGAACACGACGTCGGCCTGCTCGATATGGCTGCGCGAGCGCGGACTCAGGTGCGCCCCGAGCATCATCCCCAAACCGACGCAGGCCAGATTTCCCTGTGCTGCCATTCGCCCTCCCCCCGGTGGCCATAATCAATCGGAAGAATCTAACGGTCTGCGGGCGTTTCCGCCACGTCGGCGGCGATGCCACGATGCGCGTGCCAACGGTCGCGGGGCATCTGCCAGCGGATTTCGTCCGGGTCGGGGCTGCGCGGATCCTGGCGCAGGAACGCCATCCGCCGCATCAATCGCATCGCCGCGACGTTGTCGGGGGCGTGTCGGGTCCACAGCAGCCGCAGGTCCGGGCCGTCCGAGCAGGCCGGGTCGAAGGCCCAATCGGCGATCGCGCCGATCGCCGCCACGGCCACGCCGCGTCGTTGCCGGTCGGCCCGCAGCATCAGCCCGACTTCGGCCTGATCGGCCGCGGCCTCGTCGCCGATCAGCGCCAACAGACCGATCGCCGCAGCTGAGCCGTGCTCCGCCACGACCCAACGCTGTGCCGCGGCACCGTCGCGCGTCGCCAGCCGGCACGCGGCGCGGAAACTGCGCTGCGCGGCTTCGGCCGACATCGGCGCGCCGATATGCCGCATCACTTCGGGGTCGGTGTGGAGGTGGCAGTACAACGCCTCGTCGGTCTCGCCCAGCGGGCGCATGTGCAGGCGTGGCGTCTCGAAAACGGACATGGGCGGTGGGCTGGAGGGCGATGCGGCAGAGGTTACCGCAGCACCGCGCAGGGAAGCCGGCGAAGGAGGGGCCGCGAGCGAAGTCCGCCATCGCTCATCGTCACCGCCCGACCCGGGTCCGCACGCGCAGTTCGGCGTGGTTTAGCCGGCGGCGGCCGCGACATGCGGTGGTCGGCCGGGCGGTGGCACAGGCACTCTCAGCCACTGCCAGTAGGCGCCACAGCCACTTCACACCCCGCTTCTCTTCCGCGCGCCAACGTGACGCTCCGGACCGGACACAGGGCGACGCCATGACCACGAGCACGCAGCAGACGGTGCTGACCGAAGAGGAACTCCGCTGCCTGTTGGCGGTTGCCAACGGCGGGATCCAACCCTCCGACCACCCCACGGTCGAGGCGTTGGCCGCGAAAGGCATGATCGACGGCGCGCTGTCCAGCGCGGTGCTGACGCCGGCCGGCCAGCATGCCATCCACGTCAGCGAGCCGGGTCGGGTCCCGGGCATCGACACCTGAGCGGGCAACATGCGGCTGAATACCTTTGTTTGAACACCTTTTTTTTACTTGTGCGGGCGCAGGATCAGGCTCTCGAAACCAGCGGAGACGGCCATGATCACCCAAGGTTTGTTGGTGCGCTTGGAGGCTGCGCCGGGCAAGGACGCCGAAGTGGAGGCGTTGTTGCGCGCAACCGTGGCGATGCTGCGCGACGAGCCGGGCACCACCGCGTGGTACGCGGTACGGTTCGGCCGCTCCGAATATGGCGTGTTCGATGCGTTCCACGATGAGGCGGACCGACAGGCTCACCTGCATGGCAGCGTCGGGAAATCGCTCATGGACAGCCAAGCG
>JBBRWW010000139.1:0-7365 GCA_038248955.1 Lysobacterales bacterium | reverse complement strand
GGTACGCACGGTCGGCAACGCGAACCCTGCGACCGCGGCGTAGACCAGCGCCCCGACAACACCACCCAGCGCCGCCGCGATCACGGCCGGCCAGCGCCGCGCCAGCGCCGGCCACAGCCACCAGAGCGCGCGGGTCAACAAGGCGAAGAAACCGGCAACCAGGCCGACGTGGAAGCCGGAAATCGCAATGAGGTGGGTCAGGCCGTTCGCGCGCAACGTCGCCCAATCCCGATCGTCGAGCCCGCGCGTGTCGCCCAGCGCGAGCGCCTGCACGAATCGCGATGACGGCACGTCCACCGAGGCAACGATGCGCGCCGACATCGCTTCACGCCACGCCTGCAGTCCGGTCGCCGCCTCCAGGCGCGTGGCCGTCTGCGGATCGCGCACATAGCCGGTGGCGGCGACGCGTTGCGCAAAGGCGTATTTCTCGCTGTCGAAGCCACCCGGATTACGCAACCCGCGCGGCGCCCGCACCCGCACGTGCAGTTGCCAGCGCTCCCCGGCCTTGACCGGGACCGCGTCAACGCCGCGAGACGGCAGGCGAGCCGCGGGCCTGCCGGCGAACCCCCCGGAATTTTCATCAAACCAGGCCAGCCGCAGCAGGCGGCCGCGCATCGGCGCGGGCTGCGTGGCGCCGCCATCGACCCGGAACGCGAAACGCGTGCCGCGGGGATCACGCTCCGGCAGGTCGGCAACGCGACCGCTGATGACGACGTCGCGGCGTTCCCAATCGGGCGGCAACTGGATCGCCAGCGACTGGGCCGCGTGCAGGCCGGCCAGCCCGAAACCAGCAAGGAGCGGCCCTATGACCCGCCAGCGCGCGCCCTTGATCCACAGCCAGGTCCCGCCAACCAAGGCCAGGAGCGACACGAGCCACGACACCAACGCCGGCATCCACAGGCACACCGAGACCCCGGCAAGCAGTGCCAGCGATGCGGTGATTCCGAAGGGCGGCATCCTTGCCGCGTTGCACATCGCTACACCTCTTCGGGTGCCAGTTGCCGCAGCTTGCCGTCGTGCAGTTCCAGCACGCGGTCCAGGCGACGCGCGAGGCGGCGGTCGTGGGTCACCAGCACCAGGCTGGTGTGCTGCTCGCGGTTCAAGGCCAGCATCAGCTCGAATACGGTCGCGGCGGTCTTCTCGTCGAGGTTGCCGGTAGGCTCGTCGCCCAGCACGCAGGCCGGCTGATTGACCAGCGCGCGCGCCACCGCGGCGCGCTGGCGTTCGCCACCGGACAGCTCGCCGGGCTTGTGTTCGAGGCGATGGCCCAGACCCACCGATTCCAGCAACGCCTGGGCGCGCTTGCGGGCCGCGATCACGGCAGTGCCGCCCAGCAGCACCGGCAGCATCACGTTTTCGAGCGCGGTGAATTCCGGCAGCAGATGGTGGAACTGGTAGACGAAACCCAGCGCCTTGTTGCGCAACGTGCCGCGGGCGGTGTCGGACAACGCGCTCATCTTGTGCCCGGCGACATACACCTCGCCGTGGCTGGGCGTATCCAGGCCGCCCAGCAGGTGCAGCAGCGTGCTCTTGCCGGCCCCGGAAGCGCCGAGGATCGCGACGGTCTCGCCCTTGGCGATCGACAGGTCCAGTCCGTCGAACACCGGCGTGCGCATCTTGCCTTCGGCATAGGTCATGCCCAGGCCCTGGCAACTCAATACGGTTTCAGGCATGGCGTGGGACTCACTCATAACGCAGCGCCTCCGCCGGTGGCGTGCGCGCGGCGCGCCAGGCCGGGTAGATCGTGGCGATGAATGCCATGGCCAGCGCCACGAGGGCGATCGTGACCACGTCGCTGCCCTGCAGGTCGGTCGGCAGGCCGGTGATGTAGTAGACGTCCTCGGGCAGCAGTTGCACGCCGAGCACCGCCTCGATCGCGCGCAGGATGTGCTCCAGGTTGAGGGTCAGCACGATCCCGCTGACCACGCCGATCATCGTGCCGATCACGCCGATCAGCGTGCCCTGCACCATGAACACCTGCATCACGCCGCGCGGCGAGAGACCCAGGGTACGCATGATCGCGATGTCCGCCTGCTTGTCGGTCACAAGCATCACCTGCGAGGAGACCAGGTTGAACGCGCCCATCGCGATGATCAGCGACAGCAGGATCGCCATGATGGTTTTCTCCATCTTCAGCGCGCGGAACATGTTGGCGTTGTCGCTGGTCCAGTCGCTGACGCGGTAGGGCCCACCGAGCTTGAGCGCGAGGTCGCGCGCCACTTCCCAGGCCAGGTCCATGTCATGCAACCGCAGGCGTACGCCGGTGACGCCGTCGTCCATCCGCAGCAAGCGCTGCATGTCGCCCATGTTGACGAAGGCCATGCCACGGTCGAACTCGTTGTAGCCGGCCTCGAAGATGCCGCTGACCGTGAAGCGTTTCATCTGCTGCATCGCGCCCATCGGCGTCGGCCGGTATTCGGCGGTGGCGACGATCACCGTGTCGCCCATGCCGACGCCGAGCCAGAGCGCGAGTTCCTTCCCCAGCACGATGTTGAAGCTGCCGGGCGCGAGTGAATCGAGTTTGCCCTCTACCAGCTTGTCGACCAGCACCGAGACCTTGTTCTCCTCGGCCGGGGTGATGCCGCGGATCATCGCGCCCTGGGTGCGCAGGCCCGACACCAGCGCTTCCTTCTCGACGTAGGGCGCGGCGCCGGCCACGCGCGGGTCGGCGGTGGCCTGCGCGACCGCATTTCGCCAGTCGGTCAGCGGTTCGCCATAACCGCTCACGGTGGCGTGGGCGGCCATCTGCAACATGCGATCGCGGATCTCGCGCTGGAAGCCGCTCATCACCGCCAGCGTGGTGATCAGCGCCGCCACGCCCAGGGCGATGCCCAGGATCGAGGCCAGCGAGATGAAGGAAATAAAGCCATTGCGGCGTTTGGCGCGCAGGTAGCGCAGGCCGATGGCGACAGGGATGGGTTTGAACATAGTCGGCTATGGTGCCATCGATCGTGCGGCGGGCGCAGTGGATCGTTCGATCATGGCCAGCCTCAGTTCACGGCGGGCTTTCGCTGCGAGCGTGTCGGGCCAGAATTGCCTCCTATGACGGCATCCCTGCACGTCGCGCCAGGTCACGAACGCGAACGGCCCGCGCCATTGCACGTCGGCGCCGGTCACAGGCGCGCCATTGACCCGCGCCGGACCTTCGCCGACCGGAAAAACCAGCGTAAATGGATCCTGGCGGAGTTCACGACGCCCCAGAAAAATCCCATGCGCAAGCGCAACCAGCGCCAGTGGCCACGCCGCCATGCGCGGCAGCTCCGATCCGAGGATGCCGATTGCCGCGAGCAGGCCCAGCATTGACAGCCAACCGGCCAGCCATCGCGAAGGCCGCCATTCAAGCCGGCAAGGCGCGGATGCGTGCGACCAGTGGCGCGATTTCGGCATCGGTGACGGTCTCGTAGCCCATGAACCAGCGCCAGAGCTTATCGTCTTCGGTTTCCAGCAACCGTAGGAAAATCCCGCGTTCGGACGCGCCCGCATTCCGCCATTCGCGATCGAGATAGCGCCCGAGCAGGTGGTCGAGTTCGCGCATCCCGCGCCGGCAACGCCAGCGCAAGCGCTTGAATTCGAGATCGTCCGCGTCACTCATCCAATCGTCCCGTAGGAGCGCCCCGGGGCCCCGTTGCGTTGGCCGCGGGGCGCAAACAGCGTCGCGCCGGCCGGGTGCTCCTGCTGGAATCAGCTGCGACGGGCGAGCATCAACTTCTTGATCTCGCCGATTGCCTGGGCCGGGTTCAGGCCCTTCGGGCAGGTGCGCGCGCAATTCATGATGGTGTGGCAGCGGTACAGCTTGAACGGGTCTTCGAGGTCGTCCAGGCGCGCACCGGTGTCCTCGTCGCGCGAGTCGACGATCCAGCGGTAGGCCTGCAGCAACACGGCCGGGCCCAGGTAACGATCGCCGTTCCACCAGTAGCTCGGGCACGCGGTCGAGCAGCACGCGCACAGGATGCATTCGTACAGGCCGTCCAGCTTCCTGCGGTCTTCCGGCGACTGCAGGCGCTCGCGATCCGACGGCGCCGGCGTCTGGGTGCGGATCCACGGCTTGATCGACGCATACTGCGCGTAGAAGTGCGTCATGTCAGGGACCAGGTCCTTGACCACGTCCATGTGCGGCAGCGGATAGATGGGAACTTCGCCCTTCGCGCTGCAGTCGGCGATCGCCTTGGTGCACGCCAGCGTGTTGGTGCCGTCGATGTTCATTGCGCACGAGCCGCAGATGCCCTCGCGGCACGAGCGGCGGAACGTCAGCGTCGGGTCGATCTCGTTCTTGATCTTGATCAGCGCGTCGAGGACCATCGGGCCGCACGCGGCCATGTCCACCTCATAGGTGTCCACGCGCGGGTTCATGCCGTCATCGGGGTTCCAGCGATAGACCTTGAAGGTGCGCGGCTGCTTCGCACCCGGCGTTTCGAAATGCCGGCCTTTCTGGATCTGCGAGTTTTTGGGGAGCGCGAATTCGGCCATTGCGGCACCAGTTCCTGTCTGGAGCGCCCTCGGTCCGCAATGGACTTGAAGGGCGCAAAGGAAAATCTATAGCTGTTCCAACGTTCGCGCCACCCGCGGGCGACGCGGCGGATCAGTAAACGCGCTTCTTCGGTGGCACCATCTCGACGTCGGAACTCAACGTGTACATGTGCACCGGGCGGTAGTCGATTCGGGTCTGGCCCTCGTCGTCCACCCAGCACAACGAGTGCTTGTGCCAGTTGACGTCGTCGCGATCCGGGAAGTCCTCGCGGGCGTGGGCGCCGCGCGACTCGGTACGGTTCTCCGCCGAGACGATGGTCGCGAGCGCCTGACCCATGAGATTCCACAGCTCGTACGTTTCGATCAGGTCCGAATTCCAGATCAGTGACTTGTCGGTCACCTTCACGTCCGCCAGCGAGGCGTGGATTTCGCGGATCTTGTGCACGCCATCGCTGAGCGACTGGCCAGTGCGGAACACCGCCGCGTCCAACTGCATCGCGCGCTGCATCCGGTCGCGGATAACCGCGGTCGGCGTGCTGCCGTTGGCATTACGCAGCTTGTCCAGTCGCGCGATCGCCGCGTCGCAGGCGTCGTCGGCCAGCTCCACGTGCGGTGCATCGGAAACAATCGTCTCAGCGCAACGCTCAGCGACCGCGCGACCGAACACCACGAGGTCGAGCAGCGAGTTGGAACCGAGGCGATTGGCGCCGTGCACCGACACGCACGCCGCTTCGCCGATCGCGTACAGGCCCGGGACGATCGAGTCGGGATTGCCGTCGCGCAGCTGCACCACTTCGCCGTGGTAATTGGTCGGGATGCCACCCATGTTGTAGTGGACGGTCGGAATCACCGGGATTGGCTGGGTGGTCACGTCGACGTTTGCGAAGACCTTCGCGGTCTCGGCGATGCCGGGCAGCTTGTCGTGGATGACGGCCGGGTCGAGATGGGTCAGGTCCAGGTGAATGTGGTCCTTGTGCTCGCCGACGCCGCGGCCTTCGCGGATCTCGATCGTCATGGAGCGGCTGACCACGTCGCGCGATGCGAGGTCCTTGGCATTGGGTGCATAGCGCTCCATGAAGCGCTCGCCCTCGCTGTTGCGCAGGATGCCGCCTTCGCCGCGCACGCCCTCGGTGATCAGCATGCCGGCACCGTACACACCGGTGGGATGGAACTGCACGAACTCCATGTCCTGCAGGCCGAGGCCCGCGCGTAGCACCATGCCGCCGCCATCGCCGGTGCAGGTATGGGCGGAGGTCGCGGAAAAATACGCCCGACCATAGCCGCCGGTTGCCAGCACCGTGCCCTGGCCTCGGAACAGGTGCAGCGTGCCCTCGGCCATGTCGAGTGCGAGCACGCCGCGGCACGCGCCGTCGGCGTCCATGATCAGGTCGAGCGCGAAGTATTCGACGAAGAACTGCGCGTCGTGCGCCAGCGATTGCTGGTACAGCGTGTGCAGCATCGCGTGGCCGGTGCGGTCGGCGGCGGCGCAGGTGCGTTGCGCCGGCGGGCCTTCGCCATATTGGGTCGTCATGCCACCGAACGGGCGCTGGTAGATCTTGCCCTCCTCGGTGCGCGAAAACGGCACACCCTGGTGCTCGAGTTCGATGACCGCGGCCATCGCGTTGCGGCACATGTATTCGATTGCGTCCTGGTCGCCCAGCCAATCGGAACCTTTGATCGTGTCGTAGAAATGGTAGCGCCAGTCGTCCTCGCCCATGTTGGCCAGCGCGGCGGAAATGCCACCCTGCGCGGCGACGGTGTGCGAACGGGTCGGGAACACCTTGGTGATGCAGGCGGTCTTGAGCCCCTTTTGGGCCAAGCCGAAGGTGGCGCGCAATCCGGCGCCGCCCGCGCCGACCACGATCATGTCGAATTTGTGTTCGGTTATTTTGTAATCGGCGTTCTTGTGAGCAACAGGCATGCTTCAGCCCCCCAGCGCAATACGAATGACGGCGAGCACGCTGGCGAGAACAGCGAGGACGCAAACGAAGATCACCAGCAGCTGCGAGGTGACCGCCAACCACGGCGTGTGGACGTAGTCTTCGATGATCACCTGCATGCCCAGCTCGGCATGCAGAACATCGCGACCAGGAACGCGACCAGCAGGACCGCATTCACGGGGTTGGCGACCGCGGCGCGGACCGTGGCGTAGTCGCCGCCGATGAGCGAAACCACCAGGCCGAGGACGTAGATCGACAGGAACGCCAGCGCGATCGCCGTGATGCGCTGCACGATGAAGTGATGGGTGCCGTCCTTCGCCGACCCGAGTCCACGGGCGCGCTTGAGCGGCGAGCGAAAGTTGTCATGGAGGCTCATGCACCACCCCGCTGCGCCATCGCGACCAGCCAGATCAACGCCGTCAACACCAGGCTGCCGACCACCGACGTCCAGCTGCTGCGGATGAAGGTCTCGACCTTGTAGCCCCAGCCCGCGTCCTGCAGCAGGTGGCGGATTCCGTTGATCAGGTGGAAGGCCAGCGCCCAGCTCCAGCCGAACAGGACCAGGAAACCGGGGGCCGAGCGCGCGAAGCGGCTGAAGTCCGACCATTCCTGCGGCCCCGATGCCAGTTGCAGCAGCGCCCACACGACCAGCAGGCTGCCTGCGACCAGGATCACGCCGGTGATCCGGTGCAGGATCGACGTCACCATCTGCACCTGCCAGCGGTAGACCTGCAGGTGCGGTGAAAGAGGTCTTTCTCGGGTGCGATCGCGGTTCGCCATGAGCAATGGGGTCTCGACTGGGCGGCTGGGCCGCGTGGCGGGAGTTACGGGTAGGGCGTGTGGAGAGATGCAGCGACGATCAGAAGTCGACGCAGCGGCCGTTCTTTTCCCAGTCGCCGTAGCGGGTGGGATCGGGGCCGTCCCTGCCTCCGAATTCCCCGTCCGTCCCAACCGGCGC
>JBBRWW010000138.1:0-7394 GCA_038248955.1 Lysobacterales bacterium | reverse complement strand
GGTGAAACGCCTGGTTTTCAGTTCGTCAGCCACGGTCTACGGTGCACCCGATGCCGTGCCGGTACGCGAGGACGCGCCACTGCGGGTGACCAATCCGTACGGCCGCACCAAGCTGGTGATCGAACAGTTGCTCGCCGATGCCTGTACCGCGGACACGCGGTTGCGGGTGGCCAGCCTCAGGTATTTCAACCCGGTCGGCGCGCACGCCTCGGGCCTGATCGGCGAGGATCCGGGCGGTGTGCCCAACAACCTGATGCCGTACCTGTGCCAGGTCGCCGTGGGCCGGCGCGATCGGCTGCGGGTTTTCGGGGGCGACTACCCGACCGTCGACGGCACCGGGGTGCGCGACTACCTGCATGTCGTCGACCTTGCACGGGCGCACGTGGCTGCGTTGGAGTACCTGCAGGGTGGTGAGGGCAGCCTGACCGTCAACCTGGGTACCGGGCGCGGCGTCAGCGTGCTGCAGTTGGTCGCGGCGTTCGAGCGTGCCTGCGGGGGCACCATTCCCGTCGAGATCGTTGAACGTCGTGCGGGCGACGTCGCCGAGGTCTATGCCGATCCGTCGCTTGCGTGGCGGCTGCTGCGCTGGCGCGCCGGGTTGGACGTGGAGGCGATGTGCCGGGATGCCTGGCGCTGGCAATCGATGAACCCGTTGGGCTATGTCGACGGCGCCGAGTCACCGCGAAAGGTTGCCCGCGGCCGGCGAGCCCGAGGCGAGCTCCACGCCGGAGCGCGCATGTAACGACGTGGCTAGGCCAGCAGGTGGTCGACCACCCGTTCGGGGTGTTTCATCCATGCGAAGTGATCGGCGCGGGCGCCCAGCGCGGCCGCGTCCAGCACGGCGACGCGCGCGGGCGTGTGGCCGAGCTTCGATAACAGGTATTGCAGCGAGGAGGGCGGCGCGAGCCAGTCGTCTTGCAGGATCACCGCGTCGACCTTGGCATCGAGACGGTGCATGGCCTGCTCCAGGTCCACCACTGCGAGGGTGCGCGGTCGCTCCCGGTCGGGAAGGCGGATGTGGTCGACCACGGGCCGGTCGTCCCCATCGTGGTCGCGCTCGCCGCCCGTGTCGGCTTGCAGACCGGCCACGGCGTAGCGGCCGCTGATCGCGGTGCGCGCCCAATCGCGGATCACCCCCCGGGCTTCCTGGCCCGCGAAGCCGAGCCTGCGTCCGGGCAGGACGCCGTGGCGATCGGCCAGCCAGGGCAGGAACCGGTAGGCCAGCGGCAACCCATAACGCATTGGGGCGGGGAACGCGCGCCAATACGGGGCGCCGCTGGCGACCAGCCACAATCGTGCGGCAGCGGGCGCGTCCCGGACTTGCGCCGTCAGCGCCAGCCTGCGACAGGCCAGCCGGCAACAGGCCAGCCAGCAACAGGCAAGTTGTCCGCCCAGGCTGTGGCCGCCCACGATGCGCTCGACGCCGGGCAGGCGCGTGGCGATCGCGCGCTCGCTCGCGGGCAGGTCTTGTTCGAGCAACTCCTTGTAGCCCCAGTTCTGTTGGCGCGACGCGCGCAGGCTGCTGGAGCCGTTGCCGCGCCATTCGTGCACAAAGGTGGCGACCCCGCGTGCGGCCAGCGCCCGGCAGAAGGGCAGGTAATGCTTCGCGGCCACGCCCATCGCCGGTAACCACAGCAGGCTCGAATCGGGTCGGGGCGGGACGGTGGCCAGCAATTCCCAGCGATGGCCGTCGCGGGCCTCGATTGGCACGATCTCGCTGTGGACCTCAGCCACTGCGGAGCGTCACAGGCGGGGCCGCGCCGAAATGATCGATCACGTACACCCCACCCAGGCCCGGGCGGTAGGCGAGCGTGAGCCCCGCATGCACGTAATCTGCGGCAGCCGCGCACGCATCACCCAGCGCCAGCCCGAGGCAAAGGTTGGCAGCCACCGCAGACGCCAAGGTGCAGCCGGTGCCGTGGACTGCGATCGGCAGGCGGGGGTGGGCGATCTCGCGCGCGCCATCGTCGTCGATGAAGAAATCCACGACGTCATCGCCGACAAGCAGGTGGCCACCCTTGAGCAGCACGGCCCGGGCGCCGAGGCGACGCAACGCACCCTGCGCGTCGAGCATGGCGCGGCGATCGGCAATGGTCCGGCCGAGCAGCAATTCCGCTTCCGGCAGGTTCGGGGTGATCACGCTGGCCAGCGGCAGCAACCGGGTGCGCAGCGCGTCCAGCGCGTCGGGATCCAGCAACCGCGCGCCCGAGGTCGCCACCATGACCGGATCGAGCACGACGTGGGGCGGTTGATACCTTTCGATGGCATCGGCGACCGCGGCGATCACCGCGCTGTTGGCCAGCATCCCGAGCTTCACCGCGCCGACAGCGAAGTCCTCGAAGCAGGCGTCGATCTGGGCGCGCAGGAAGCCCACGTCCGGCACGTGCACCGCGCTGACGCCGCGGGTGTTCTGCGCCGTCAATGCCGCGATCGCGCTAAGCCCGTGCACGCGATGGGCGGCGAAGGTCTTGAGGTCGGCCTGGATGCCCGCCCCACCGCCGGAATCGGAACCGGCGATGGTGAGCGCCGAGAGGGCGCGCGCGCTGTCCATGGTCGCGGGCAACCCGCCTACAGCACTTCCGACGCGAAGTCGGCCAGCCGCGAGCGCTCGCCGCGACGCAGGGTGATGTGCGCGCTGTGTTCCCAGGCCTTGAACCGATCCACGGCGTAAGTCAGGCCCGAGGTGGTCTCGGTGAGGTAGGGCGTATCGATCTGCTCGACGTTGCCCAGGCAGACGATCTTGGTGCCCGGACCGGCACGCGTGACCAGCGTCTTCATCTGCTTGGGCGTGAGGTTCTGCGCCTCGTCGAGGATCAGCCAGCGGCTCAGGAACGTGCGCCCGCGCATGAAGTTCATCGAGCGGATCTTGATCCGCGACGCCAGCAGGTCGTTGGTCGCCGCGCGCCCCCAGCTGCCGCCGTCCTGGTTGTGGGTCAACACCTCGAGGTTGTCGGTCAACGCGCCCATCCACGGCGTCATTTTTTCCTCTTCGGTCCCGGGGAGGAAGCCGATGTCCTCGCCGACGCTCACCGTCGCTCGGGTCATGATGATCTCGCGGTAGCGCTGCTGGTCCATCGTCTGCGCCAGGCCCGCGGCGAGTGCCAGCAGGGTCTTGCCGGTGCCCGCGGTGCCCAGCAGGGTGACGAAGTCGATCTCCGGGTCCATCAGCGCGTTGAGCGCGAAGTTCTGCTCGCGGTTGCGGGCGGTGATACCCCACACCGAATGCTGGCTGTGGCGGAAGTCGTCGACGATCTGCAGCGTGACCCGCGTCTCGGTGACCTTGGCGACCTTCATCTCGGATTCGTCGTCACCGGGCAGGTACAGGAACTGGTTCGGATACCAGTCGTCGCCCTCGCTGCGCGAGATCTCGTAATACGTGCGGCCGCGATCGGTCCACGACTTGAGGTCGTTGCCATGACGCAGCCAGAAATCCTCCTGCAGCGTCGTGGCGCCGGTGTAGAGCAGGCTGAAATCGTCGAGGGCGCGGTCGTTCTCGTAGTCTTCCGACACGATCCCGGCGATCGCTGCCTTGATCCGCAGGTTGATGTCCTTGGAGACGAACACCACCGACGCGTCCGGCTCGGCCTCCTGCAAAGCGAGGATCGCGCCGAGGATCTGGTTATCGGGGATCACCGCGCTGAAGCGCTTGCCGGCATCGAACGCATCAGTCTGGAAACGCAGCCGGCCGATGCTTTCCGCACCGCGCAGCTGCAGCCCGTTGGGACGGTTGAGGGTGAGTCCCGAAGCGATCTTGTCCGTGCCCTCGATCTCGATCAGTTCGTTGAGGAAGCGGCTGACCTGGCGCGCATTCCGGCTGGCTTCGGTGGTGCCCTTCTTGCCGTGGTCCAGCTCCTCGATCACCTGCATCGGCAGGTACACATCGTGCTCCTCGAACTTGAACAGCGCGGTCGGGTCGTGCATCAGCACATTGGTGTCGAGCACATAGATCCGCTTGCTTCTCGTCATCGCGAACTCCGGTCAGTGGTAATGCGACTGGGGTGGAACCGTGGCTGGAAACGTCGTGGGTGGGAGGCGGGAGGGGAACTCAACAGGGCAGGGCACGCACGGGCACGCCACCACGGGCCCGCGCAGCGGGGTGGTGGGATTGCGGTCATCGGGATCGTCACTGCGTGGTGGCCGCCTTCAACGCATCGAGCACGGATTGGGCGTGTCCAGCCACCTTCACCGGCCGCCATGACTGCGCGATGACACCGGCGGGATCGATCAGGAACGTGCTGCGCTCGATGCCCATCACCTTGCGGCCGTACAGGTTCTTTTCCCTGATCACGCCAAACGCGCTGCACAGCGCTTCGTCGGCGTCGCTGACCAGGTAAAACGCGAAACCCTGTTTGGCGCAGAAGTTCTGGTGCGACTTGACCGAATCGCGGGACACGCCGAGAACGCTCGCGCCGAGCTTGGCGAACTCGGGCAACAGCGCGTTGAAGTCGAGCCCCTCGGTGGTGCAGCCCGGGGTGCTGTCCTTGGGATAGAAATACAGCACCAGCCACTGTCCGACGTAATCCGTCAGTGTCGCCGTGATGCCGCCGGACAAGGCCAGTGGCAGGTGTTCCGGGACGATGTCGCCGACATCGATCATTGGTGCGCCAGGCGAAGGCCGGGGGCCGCCATCCTGCTCAAGAAGCCGTTTGTTTCGTCGCGGCTGGATGCCACCGCGGCAAGGCCGGTCGTTACGGATTCATGCAGGTGGGCGGTCATCGAAAACTCCGGTCAGAACTTCATCGGATCCATGATGGCGTCGAGGTTGAGGTGGTCGCAGAACTCGAGGAAATCATCGCGCAGCGCGGCGATGTGCATGCTCGCGGGCACGCCGATGGTGATCTGCGCCGAGAACATGTCGGCGCCGGTCTGCATGGCGCGATAGCGCGAGCACTGCAGGCTCTCGATCGTGATGCCCTGGCGATCGAAGAAGTCGGCCAGCTGGAACAGGATGCCGGGCTTGTCTGCGGCCACGACCTCGACGATGTAGGGCAGCAGGTCGGATTGCACCTGCCGGGCACCAGTGCGGTACCACACGAGCTTGAGTCCTTCCTCGCGCTCGAGCCGGGTCAGCATCGCCTCCAGTTTGGCCACCGCGTCCCACGAACCCACCGCCAGGGCAGTTACCGAAACGTCCCGGCCAACGGTCGACAGGCGCGCATCGACCAGGTTGCATCCGCTGTCGGTGATGCGGCGGGTCACCGACAGCAAGGGCGACTCCGGATGCGTCGTGTAGGCGTTGATCAGGAGGTGGTTTTCATTCGGCGACGGACGGGCAACGGAATCTGTCAAGGCGGCGCCTGCTTGGGTGGGGACGTATCCCTGATGCTTCCGGATAACGTCATCCGGGTCGGATACTGAACAGCGACCGCGTACGGCCTGTGTCGTGAGGCAGCATACTTGCCCGCGGTTTCAGGCCGCAAGTAACATCGCCCGGTGCGGGACCTCCCCGCCCTCCTATCCGTGCGCAGTGCGCAAAGGCCCCAATTTGCTACTTTCCGGCAGCATCACCGCGCTAGCGACGCCTTTCGACGGCGCAGGCGAAATCGACCTCGATGCATGGCGTCGCCTGCTGGCGCAGCAGTTGGCCGGCGGTACCCAGGCGATCGTGGTCGCCGGATCCACCGGCGAGGCGGCGGCCCTCTACGACGTCGAGTTCGACCTGCTGCTGCGCAGCGCGGTTGAATTCATCGCGGGCCGCATGCCCGTGCTTGCGGGCACCGGCCTGTCCAGCACCGCCAAGACGATCGAGCAGACCCGTCGCGCCGCGGCCCTGGGCGCCGATGCCGCGCTCGTCGTGACGCCGCCGTACGTGCGCCCGACCCAGCCCGGACTGATCGCGCATTACCGCGCGATCGCCGATGATGGCGCCCTGCCGATCGTCTTGTACAACGTGCCTGGCCGGACCGGTTGCGACCTGCTTCCGGAGACTGCCGCCGTGCTGGCACCGCACCCGCGCATCATCGGCATCAAGGAGGCGGTCTCGCATGCCGAGCGCATCGCCGCGCTCGTGGCACTCAAGGGCGACGGTTTCAGCGTTCTCACCGGCGACGACCCCACCGCATGCACGTCGATGCTCGCCGGCTGCGACGGCGTGGTGTCGGTGGCCTCGAACGTGTTGCCGGCGTCGTTCCGGCGCCTGTGCGACCTGGCACGCGGTGGCAGGCAAGGCCCGGCCGAGGACTGGAATGCGCGCCTGGTGGCCGCATGTGATTTCCTCGGTATCGAATCCAACCCGATTCCGGTGAAGGCGCTGCTGGCGCGACTCGGGATCGGCCACGGCTTGCGGCTGCCGTTGTTGCCGTTGTCGGCAGTCCACGAGGATGCTGCCGCGATGATCGCGCAGAACGTGCGCGAACTTGAACAAGATTCCCACGATGCACTCGTGGCATGAAACCCCCAGGAGATAGATCCATGCGTGCTTCCGTTTCGATGTCCCGCGCCGCAGTTGCCGGCCTGATCGTGGTCGGCCTGCTCGGCGCGTCCGGCTGCAGCTGGTTCCGCAAGGGCGATGCGCTGTATGCCAAAAGCCCCGAAAGTCGTCCGCTGGAAGTTCCGCCGGACCTCGATCTGCCCCGCACCGAGGGCGCGATGGGCATGCCGGCCGGTTCGGTGACCGCCTCGGGCCAAGCCACGGCCCCCCCCGTGGCGGGCAGCAGCACTTCGACGAGTGGCTTCAATGTCGCCGGCAGCCGCGAGGACGTCTTCAACAAGGTCGGCGAGGCACTGGCGGCGATCGACGGCGTCGAAATCGCCAGTCGCGCGCAGTTGCTCGGTGCCTTCGACGTTAACTATGGCGGCAGCAACTTCCTCGTTCGCGTCAGTGCGATCGAGGCCGGCACGTATGTGTCCGCGGTCGATCCGCGCGGCTTGCCGGCCACCGGCGCCGCGCCCGCCAAGCTGATCGCGACCTTGAAGACGGCGCTGGCCGGCCGCTGAGTCCTGCGTAAGCCGGTTGCCGGCGCGGGCGTCGGCGACCGGTTTTCTGTCATTCCACATGCGTTCGCGCAGTGGATCCGGACGAGACTGCTCGATTCTCCCTTGGTCGTATGAACCGCCCACGCCGTTCCGTCGTGTGGGTGGTCGACCTCGGCGACAGCGTCCCAAGTGGCCGGCACCTTCCTCACGCCATCCGAGTGCTAGTCATCCGGGAGCAGGCTGGCGAGGCGGGATCGGCGGTGTTGATCGGGGTCATGGCGCCGAAGGCGGCACCGGCCGGCGGCGCGAGGTCAGCGCTCCAGCAGGTCGAGCTTGTTCGGCTTGCCTTCCCAATCCTTGGCATCGGCGGGCGCATCCTTGCGAGTCGTGATCACCGGCCAGGCCTTGGCAAGTTCGGCGTTGAGTTCCACGAACTTCTCCTGCCCGCCTGGCACATCGCCGTCGGGATAAATCGCGTT
>JBBRWW010000137.1:0-7446 GCA_038248955.1 Lysobacterales bacterium | reverse complement strand
TGGCGCGCCCGCGCGCTCCCGAACCGTTGCCAGTGGAGTTCGACCGCCGCCGCGTCTACGTCCTGCCGACGCGATTCGGCTTGTTCTACGCCGTCCTGCTGCTGGTGATGACCGCCGGCGCGCTCAACTACAACAACAATCCCGCGCTGCTGCTGGCGCTGCTGCTGGCCGGTGCGGGGCTTGCCAGCCTGGTCGCCGCGCACCTGCAACTGAGCGGGTTGCGGGTCGAATCGATCGATGGAGAGCCCGTGGCGGCGGGCGGTCCGTTGCTTGCGCGGCTGCACGTGCGGGCCGATCCTCGCCGCGCCCGACGCGGCCTTCGCGTCGATGACCACGGTGCCGACGGCCTCGCGCCCGCGGTGCTCCACCTCGATCACGGTCACGGCGAGGCGCACCTGACGATTGCCACCGAGCACCGGGGCTGGCTGGACCTGCCGCGCTTGCGGGTCTGGACCACCCAACCGCTCGGGATCGCCCGCGCCTGGAGCTACGTCTGGCCCGAGGAACCGCTGCTGGTGTATCCCGCGCCGGAACCCCACGGCCCGCCCCTGCCACCGGGCAGCGGCGACCAGGTGCTCACGCGCCTGCACCCGACCGGCGATGACGTCCACCACCTGCGCACGTATCGCGCCGGCGACGCACGCCGCGCGATCGCCTGGAAACCGTCTGCGCGCCGCGACACCTTGCTGGTGCGCGAGTACGAACAACCCCTGGGGGCGGACGTCGTGCTCGACTGGCGAGAACTGGCCGGCCTCGGCGATGAGGCGCGCATCGCGCGGTTGGCGCGCTGGGTCGACGAGGCCGAGCGCGATGGCCGCCGTTACCGACTTTCGCTGCCGGCGCAGCCGCCCCTCGGCCCCGACCGCGGCGCGGCGCATCGGCACGCCTGCCTGCGCGCGCTGGCATTGCTGCCGCATGGTTAGGCGCGCCGACGAAGCGGCGTTGACCCCGGAACTGCGCCGCTGGGCGTTCATGGCGGGCGCTGCCTGCCTGCTACCGCTGCTGCTGCAATTGCCGCCGGCCATCGCGGCGCTGCTTGCGGCCACGGCGGTCGTGGTGGCCGCACTGGCGTGGCAACGGCCACTTCCGACGTGGATGCGCGCGCTGCTGGCCGTGGCCGTCGTTGGCTTGGTGATGGGCATTTCGGGCTTCAACGTGGGACGCGATACCGGCTGCGCGGTCCTCGCGGCGATGCTGGCGATCAAGCCCAGTGAGACCCGTGGCTTGCGCGACGCGCGCAGCCTGGTGGGCTTTGCCCTGTTCGCGCCGTTCGCGACCTTCCTGCTCGACCAGGGACCCCTGTCGCTCGTGCTCGGGTTGGCCGCCGCGGTGCTGGCACTGGCGGCGATGCTGCGGTTCGCCGAGGTCGAGTCCCGCGATCCCGCCGCAACGTTGCCACCGTGGCGACGACTGGCCCAGGTGGGTCGCCTGATTGCGATCGGCCTGCCGCTGGCGCTCGCGGTGTTCTGGCTGTTCCCCCGCCTCGCCTCGCCGATGTGGGGCGTTCCCGACCGCGCCCAGGCACGCCCCGGGTTGTCGGACCGGATGACGCCCGGCGCGTGGATCGACCTGCTGAACGACGAATCGGTCGCGCTGCGTGCGCGCTTCTACGGCGCGGCGCCCGCCCAGGCGCAGATGTATTGGCGCGGGCCGGTGCTGTGGGATTTCGATGGCCGCAGCTGGACGCGGCCGCGCTGGCGCGAGGACACCGCGCCGGCCCAGGCCCAGGCCCATGCCGGTGCAGTCACCTGGGACTACGAGATCGAAGTCGAACCCACCGACCGGCGGCAATTGGTCGCGCTCGACCTGCCGCTGGCCGCGCCCGAGGGCAGCCGGCTCGGCATTGACCATGGACTGTATGCATCGCGGCCGCTGGCGTCGCTGACGCGCTGGCGCTTGCGCTCGTCGCCTCCGCGGGACTACCAGCTGAAACTCCCGGCGACACTCCGGCAGGCCGCAATCGCCTTGCCACCCGGCTATAACCCCCGCACCGTCGCGCTGGCCAGGCAGTGGCGCGCCCAGGCGGGCCGCGACGATGCGGCGATCGTGCGACGCGCGCTGGATTGGATCGGCGCGGAGTTCGCCTACACCTTGGCGACGCCGCCGGCGGGACGCGATGGTGCCGACGAGTTCCTGTTCGACCAGAAGGCCGGCTACTGCCAGCACTTCAGCAGCTCGTTCGTGATCCTGATGCGCGCCGCCGGCATCCCCGCGCGCGTGGTCACCGGCTATGCCGGCGGCTACCGCAACCCGATCGGCGGCTACTGGATCGTGCGCCGCTCCGATGCCCATGCATGGGCCGAGGTGTGGCTGCGCGGGCGCGGCTGGGTGCGGGTCGATCCGACCGCCGCGGTCGCCCCGGAACGCATCTACGACACCCTCGCCGACCGCGCCCCGGGCGCCAGCGGCTGGCTGGGCGGCGTCGCCGCGTCGACGTCGCTGTTCAATACCGCCGACTGGATGCGGCACGGGTGGAACGACCTGATGCTGGGTTTCAACGCCGAGCGCCAGCAACGGCTGCTTCGGCCGCTGGGCATCGAGCGGCTCGATCCCGCGCGGCTGGTGCTGCTGTTCGCCGCCGCCGCAGTGCTGGCTTTGCTGTGGATGCTGTGGCTGAGCAATCGCGGCGCTCGCGAGGCCGATCCCGTGTTGCGCGCCTGGCATCGCCTCAGCGCGCGCTACGCCCGTCTGGGGTTGGCGCGCGAGCCGCACGAGACCGCCGGCGACTGGGCTGAACGGGTCGGCAACGCGCGTCCCGACCTGGCCGCGTCCCTTCTCGCTCTCACGAACCGTTTCAGTGATTGGCGTTACGCTGGCGCGCAAGTCGGGCGGCACACGGCCCACGACTTGGTTCGCGCCCTGCGCACGCACCGCCCACGACCCATCGGAGAACGCAGATGAACACCCGTCTTGCCGTACTCGCGACCGCCGCCGCATTGCTGGTGGGCTGCGTCTCGCAGCCGCAGCCACTGCAGGGCAGCTTCGCGCAGATCAGTCCCCGCGACGCAGTCACCACCGACAGCACCGGAGCGATGGTGCGCTGGGGCGGGCGCATCGTCGCGGTGGAGCCGCAGTCCAACCGTACCTGCTTCGAGATGATCTCGACGCGCCTGGGCAACACTGGACGTCCCTATTGGGCCAGCGATGACGTCGGCGGCCGCTTCATCGCGTGCCGCACCGGCTTCTACGATCCGGCGCTGTTCGAGCGCAACCGCGAGGTGACGTTCACCGGCCGCGTGGCCGGCTACGAGAACCGCCGCATCGGCCAGTACGACTACCGCTTCCCGCGCGTGGAAGCCGACGTCGTGTACCTGTGGCCCGTGCGCGAGCGCGTCGACGTCGTCACCCGGCCGGCGCCGTGGCCGTGGTGGGGCTGGTGGTGAGTCGCCGGCCTGGCTGACCTGCCTGACGGAAGAGAAACGACGCCCGGATGCCCCGGGCGTCGTTTTTTGCATCTGGAGCCCACATCGCGAATGCCCCGCATAACGCCCCCCGCCGTGGCGCCGGATGACCGAGCCATGCCGTCGGGCGTGCCTTGCCCTCGAGCCTTGCTGGCGTGGTCCGTCTCGCGGCGGTTCATCGTGACGTGCCGAACCGACCCAGCGGCGCACCTGCCAGCAGGTGCAGGTGGATCTGGAATACCGTCTGCCCGGCATCGCCGTTGCAGTTCATCACCAACCGATATCCGTTGTCGGCGAAACCCTCGCGCTTGGCGAAATCGGCCGCGGCGATGGCGAGACGGCCGACGATCTCGGCCTGGCCTGGCTGCAGGTCGTTGACTGTCGCTATCGGCGTCCTCGGCACGAACAGCACGTGCACCGGCGCCTGCGGTGCGATGTCGCGGAACGCGAGCAGGTGCTCGTCCTCGTAGACGATGTCGGCGGGGATTTCGCGGCGGATGATCTTGCCGAAGATGGTGTCGTCGGTCATCGCGGTGGCTCCTGGGAAGTCGCCACGATTGTCGCCCAGCCGACCCCTTCCGGGCACCGCGCGCACCGCCACCGATGGCCACGAGGTGCCTGCCACGAGCCTTCCTGACCGACGGGCGTGGCGGCCGGGGGCGATTCTAGGGGACCGACGCAGGGCCGTGGGGTGGCAGGGGCATTTCGCTGCGGCTGCCGAACGCATGCGAGAGCGTGCCGCGGTCGACGTATTCCAGCTCCCCCCCCAACGGCACCCCGTGGGTAAGCCGGCTGGGGCGTACGCCATGCTGGCGCGCGAGCTGCGCCAGGTAATGGGCGGTGGCCTCTCCCTCGACGGTCGGGTTGGTGGCGATGATCAGCTCCTGCACCTCGCCTTCGGCCAGGCGCGCGGCCAGCCGGTCGAGCCCCAGCTCGCGCGGGCCGATCCCGTCCAGCGGCGACAACCGGCCCTGCAGTACGTAGTACAGCCCGCGGTAGCCGGTCGCCTGCTCGATCGCCAGGCGGTCGGCCGGCGATTCCACCGCGCACAGCAGGTGCGCGTCGCGCGCGCCGCTGGCGCAGGTCGCGCAGACGTCGTCCTCGCTGAAATCGCGGCAGCGTTGGCAGTGGCCGATCTTCTCGACTGCGATTGCCAGGGCGTCCGACAGCCGCTGCCCGCCGGCGCGTTCGCGTTCCAGTACGTGGTACGCCATGCGCTGCGCCGACTTCGGGCCGACGCCGGGCAGTACCCGGAATGCTTCGATCAGTTGTTCGAGCAGCGAAGAAGTCATCGATTCGGCCAGGGCGAACGCGCCCGCTGATCGGTCATGGGGCGTCGTGGGTTGCAAAGGAGGCGCGTTGGCAACGCGCGGGTCTCATGCTGTTCCACGACGTTCCCGGGCTGGCGATGCGGATGGCCGCCGTCAAAACGGCATCTTCATCCCGGACGGCAGCATCCCGGGAGGAATCGGCATGCCAGCGGTGGCAGCGGCCATCCTGGCCTGCGACTCCGTGTTGACCTTGTTGACCGCATCATTGAACGCTGCGGCGATCAGGTCCTCGGCCATTTCCGGGTCGCCCAGCACGCCCGGATCGATGCGTACCTTGCGGCACTCCATGCCGCCGGTGAGCACGATGCTGACCATGCCTCCGCCGGCATTGCCGGTGACTTCCAGGCTGGCCAGCTCGGCCTGTGCACGCTGGACGTTTTCCTGCATTTTTTGCGCTTGCTGCATGAGTTGGGCGATGTTGCCTTTCATGGTCGTTTACTCGTCAAAAGGTCGGATGGAATCGACAACGATCTTGGCGCCATGCCTCGATATCAATCGCTGCACGTCGGGATCGTTCATGAATGCGTCCTCTGCCGCCGCCTGGCGCTGGTCGCGCGCGCGCTCGTTGCGATCGCGCAGCGACTCAGCTGGCTTGCCGGCGGCCTCGAACACGATCTGCGGGGTGGCGCCCAAGGCGGCGGCCAGCGACCCGGCCACCATTTTCACTATCGCCGGACCGCCCAGGTGTTCGTCGGTGGCCGGCAACGACAGCCGCAGCACGCCGCCGGCGTAGCCGACGAAGCCGGCATGCTCGGCCAGCAGTCGCGCCGGACCGCGCAGACCACTTTCGGCCACCAGGCGGTGCCATTCGTCGGCGTCGAGGATCCCGGTGTCGCCGACGACACCGGCAGAGGCGGCGGCGCCATCCGGGACAGCCCGCGCGAGCGCTGCAGCTGTGGCCGCGACCGGCGTCACAGCGACGGCTGAAGGCACAGGCATGGGCTCCCGCGATGGTGGCGACACTGCCGCCAATGCCAGCGCCGGTTCGCTGATGCGCGCGGATTCCCGCACGACCGGCGGTGATGGGTTTGCCTCGCGCGACGCGATCGCGGCGACCGCCGTGGAGTCCGTCCGCGCGGCCGGCGCCAAGTCCGCTGCCGCGCGCGATGACGGCGCAGGTCGCCTGCCCGCATTCGCGGCCGGCGTCGACGTCGGCTGCGAACCTTCGTCGTCCGCCGGACGGAACGCCAGCATGCGCAGCAGGCTCATTTCGAAACCGGCGCGCGGACTCGGCGCCAGTGGCAGGTCACGGCGGCCGTTGATCGCCATCTGGTACCACAGCTGCACCACTTCCGGCCGCAACCGGGCGGCCAGCGCCGCGACATCGACGCCCTCGGCCTCCATTGCCATTTCCGGCACCAGCTGGTGCACCTGCACGCGGTGCAGTGCTTCAGTCAGGGCTTCCAGCACGCTGCCCCAGTCGGGCGAGAACTCCGCCAATGCCGCGATCTCCGTCAACAGCGTCTCGCCCTGCCCGTCGCACAGCGCAGCCAACAACGCTCCCACGCGGGTGCGGTCGACCGTGCCCAACATCGACGCCACGGCATCGTCACTGAGCTGGCCACCGCTGCCGGCACCCGTATAGGCGATCGCCTGGTCCAGCAGCGACAAGCCATCGCGCAGGCTGCCGTCGGCGGCCTTGCTGATCTGGCGCACCGCGCCGGCTTCGACGGCGATGCCCTCGGCCTCCAGGATCATCGATATCTGGCCACCGATCTGGGCCTCGTCCAGGCGCTTGAGGTTGAACTGGAGGCAGCGCGACAGCACGGTCACCGGAAGTTTCTCCGGATCGGTGGTCGCGAGCAGGAACTTCACGTGCCCGGGCGGTTCTTCCAGGGTCTTGAGCAGCGCATTGAACGCCGCTTTAGACAGCATGTGGACCTCGTCGATCAAATAGACCTTCACCCGGCCGCGCGACGGCATGTACTGCGCGTTGTCGATGAGCTCGCGCACGTTGTCGACGCCGGTATTGCTGGCGGCGTCGATCTCCAGCAGGTCGATGTAGCGGCCGGCGTCGATCGCCAGGCAGGTCTCGCACTGGCCGCAGGGATCCGACGACGTGCCCTGTTCGCAATTGAGCGACTTGGCGAAGATCCGCGCGATGGTCGTCTTGCCCACGCCACGGGTGCCGGTGAACAGGAAGGCGTGGTGCACGCGACCGGTGCCGAGCGCATTGGTCAGCGCGCGCACCACGTGCTCCTGCCCGACCAGTTCGGCGAAACGTTTCGGGCGCCACTTACGGGCGAGGACGAGATAGGACATCGGGACCTTCTGGAGTCCGGCCGGGTCGGCCGAGGTGGCGCGGCGTGCGCGCGTACAGACCTGTCCGTCATTGTGCCACGCCCGATCGGGACCCCCGCTGCCGGTGGCGGCATGCGAACCCGCCTTTCGCGAACGTTGGCCGCCACACACCGACTTGTCCGCCGGCCCCGGCAACGCTAGACTCTGCGCCCCTGAAGACGGCCGGACGCCCGACTCGGGCAACAGGTACCGCGGAGAGGTGTCCGAGTGGTTGAAGGAGCACGCCTGGAAAGTGTGTAAGCGTCTAAACCGCGCTTCGGGGGTTCGAATCCCCCTCTCTCCGCCAGATTCGAAATACCAGTGCGCCACCGTTACAGCGCGCCTTAAAGGCGCGTGCAAGTGTCCATGGTGGCCCCGTCGGCCCCTCGCGACGCTAGGTTGAAAACTCCGCCAGGGCCGGAAGGCAGCAACGG
>JBBRWW010000136.1:0-7457 GCA_038248955.1 Lysobacterales bacterium | reverse complement strand
TTCGATTCGATCATGCGCGCGGTCGAGCTCAACGGCGCCGCGATCGAGATGAACAAGACCGCGTTCGCGTGGGGCCGCCTGGCGGTGGTCAATCCGCAGGCGGTGGCCGAAGCCGCCGGCCTGGTGCACAACGCCCCGACCGCGTCGGAAGCCACCGCGCATGCCCTGCCGATGCTGTCGCCGGGCGAGTGGGAAGGCCACGAGTGGGGCGCCAACGCCGCACCCGCGCCGACCCGCAACGAGGACGACCTGCGCCACGTGCCCGAGCACACCGACTACAGCCACGCCGGTGGTGCCGCGGGCGACAACGTCGCGTTCCTGCCGCTCGACGACGCCCGCCTGTCGCGTTCGCTCGACGAGGTGATCGCGCGCCGCATCGCGTTCCTGACCGACTACCAGAACGGCGCGTATGCGAAGCGCTATTCCGAGTTCGTGGCCAAGGTGCGCGACGCCGAAGCGAACAAGGCGCCGGGCAGCACCGACCTCACCGAGGCGGTCGCGCGCTACGCGTTCAAGCTGATGGCCTACAAGGACGAATACGAGGTCGCCCGCCTGTACACCAGCGGCGATTTCCAGCGCAAGGTGGCCCAGCAGTACGAGGGTGACTACAAGCTGCGCTTCCACCTGGCCCCGCCGCTGCTGGCGAAGAAGGATGCGCAGGGCCGCCTGATCAAGCAGGAATTCGGTGGCTGGGTGCTTCCGCTGTTCAAGGTCATGGCGAAGTTGAAGTTCCTGCGCGGCGGCGCGCTGGACATCTTCGGCTACAGCGACGAGCGCAGGATGGAGCGGCAGCTGATCGGCGACTACTTCGCCACGGTCGAGCGCCTGCTGGCGACGCTCGACGGCGGCAACGTCGACCTCGCCGCGCAGATCGCCGCGATCCCGGAACACATCCGCGGCTACGGCCACATCAAGGACGAGCACCTGCACCAGGCCAAGGCGCGCGAGGCCGAACTGCTGGCGCAATGGAACAACCCGCTGCGGATCGTACAGGCGGCCTGAACGGCGCCAGCCCGTCGTGGCAACGGAAAAGCCCGGCGAAAGCCGGGCTTTTCCGTTCAATGCGAACCGTCAGTCCCGGCGGCTGATGCGATATCCGAAGGTGACGGTCAGCGTGGCGCGAACAGCTTGCCGAGCCGGTCCGGGGTGCCCGCGATGCGTTCCAGATGCGGATGGCGCAGGCCGCCGCGGTAGTCGATCGCGACCGTGCGGTAGCGGTCGAATTCCTTGACCAGCAGGGTGATCGGCGCGGGCGCGGGCGCATGCTCGGACGCATACTCGGACGTGGACGTGGACGTGGACGTGGACGTGGACGTGGGCGCCGGCTCGGCCGCAATTGCCGCGGCCTTGATCGCGTCTTCCAAAGCCTCCTTCGCGTACTGCTGGCCGTTGACCGCGACCACGGTGGTGCCGCTGCCGAGCCCGGCATTGAACGCCGGCCCGTCCCAGCGCACGTCGCTGATCAGGCCCGCCTTGTCGAGCGACAGCCCGAGTGAATGCACGAAGTCCGCGGCGCCGTCGGCGTCCTTCGCGCGCGCCTTGGCGTAGGCATTGGGCTCGTCCTTGTAGACCAGTCTCCAGCCGCTGGCTTCCAGGCCGCCGGTGAGCGGTCGCTTGCCGTCGAGCCGCTCGCGCAGGAACGTCGCCCAGTCGTGGGCGACGATGCCGTTGAGCGTCGCGACGACGTCGGCGAACGTGTAAGTGTCCTGGGTCTTCCAGACGCCATTGCCGCCGCCGAAGAAGGCCCGCGCGAAGTCGTCCATCGACTTGCGCTCGCCGGTCCTGGCGCGGATCAGCGCGTCGGCCTCCAGCCAGATCATCATGCCGCCCGAGTAGTAGTCCTCGCTCATCTGCTGGCTGCGGTACGGCTTCGGGCCGCGGCCGCTGATGACCGGGTCGTTGGTGGTGTCCTGCACGCTGCGCCAGGCCTGGCCTGGGCGGTTTTCGGCATAGGTCGCGGCGACCAGCGCCATATCGTCGCGCGCGGCCTGCGGTGGACGCAGGCCACTGCGCGCGTTGAGCACCTTGCCCCAGAACTGGGTCTGGCCCTCGTACAGCCACAGCAGGCTGTCGCCCATCGGCTGGCTGTAGTCGGCGGTCCACAGGTCCGCCGGGCGGCGGTACTTGCCGTTCCACGAGTGCACGTACTCGTGCGCGAGCAGGTCGGTGCTGCCGGCCTTCGGGTCCCACGCGCTGAAATAGTCGCCAGCCACGCCGTTCTCGCTGGAGCGCTGGTGCTCCAGGCCGATCCCGCTCATCTGCGCGGACAGTGCGAACAGGAAATCGTAGTGGTCGTAGTGCTGCGCGCCGAACAGCCTGACCGCCTGCTCCACCATCTTGCGGTGCAGCGCGAGATGCTCGGGCTTGGCCTCCAGCTGCTTGGCCAGATCGGCGACGACATTCAGCCGCACCGGCACCTTCGCGCCGGGCGCAAGGTCGATCTGACGCAAGTGGCGGCCGGCGAACACCGGCGAGTCGATCAGGATGTCGAGCGGCACGCTGGCGTAGGTCACCGTGTCGCCGATGCGGGTCGCGCCATCGAGCGCGGTCGCCGCCTGCCAGCCGGACGGGTATTTCACGCTCGGCAGGAACTGGATCCGGCTGGCGTCGTGGCCGGCCGGATACAGCACCACCGCGTTCCATTGCAGGTTGAGCATCGCCGGCGTCATCACCACGCGCCCCTGGGCGCGGTCGGTCGGCGTCAGGTAGTCGTACTGCGCGACCACGGCCTGCGTGCCGGCGGGCACGTCGAGGTGGAACGCGTAGACATTCGCCGGGTCCCGCTGCCAATCGAGCTTCTGGCCATTCGCGCTGAAGGCCAATCCGGCGAGCTTGTCGATCGGCCCGCGCGGCGCGTGGTTGCCGGGCAGCCATTGCGGGTACAGCAGCGTGAGCTTGCCGGCCTGCACCGGGATCGTCTGGCGCACGCGCATGATCCGCTGCGCGAGGTTGCTGGCGTCGACCTCGATCTGCACCGGCCCCGGCGCGTAGGGCGTGTCCTGCGGCAACGGTACTTCGGCATGCAGGCTGCTGGCGATCGCCAGCGACAGTGCGGCAAGGGCAACGCGGGAACGGAGCATGCGGTATTCCTGGGTCGACGGAGCGACCGCCATCGTACCGGCTCGCGCACCCTGGGCTCGCCAAAGGGCAAGGCTTCCCAGACCGCGCGTGCGGCGCCATTCGTCAGTACCCGGACCAGGTGCGCGGTTACGGCCTCAAAAGGGTGAGCGACCGCACCAAGCGCGGCGACGCTGGACTGCGGGCGCCGTAACCAACCCGCAAGCCGATGGTTGCCGATCGTGCAGGGAGCCGGAGCGGTGGCGATCGTCCGCGAAAAGCCTCGCTTTCGCAGGGCTTTTTCATTTCTGGACGGGCGCCGCGCGCTACACCCGCGGCGGATCGGTTTCGCGCGCCCAGTGCCGGTGCAGTGCCACCGCGGCGATGAAGGCCTTGGCGGTCTTGCCGATGTCGGCCGGGCCGGCGAGCAGCACGCCGGGATCGGCCTTGCCATCAGGCAACGTTGCCGACACCCCGGCGTCGTCGAGCAACGCGCTGGACGCGCCCAGCGCCAGGATGGTCTTGCCGTGGCGGTACTGGCCGGTGATGAACTCGGCGGTGTGGGCGTCGCGGGCCAACGTGGCCACCGCGGCCGCGCCGTCGGGCAGCACCAGCGCATCGAACAGCACGCCTGGCTCGTTCTCCAGCGAGGCCTGCGCCTCGATCGTGCCGCCGTCGGCGGTCTTGAAGCGGCCGATCCGTGGCCCGACCAGGCGCGCCGTCGCGCCGGCCTTGCCCAGCGCCGCCTGCAGCGCCGTGATCGACCCGCCATCGACGCCGTCGGCGACCAGCAGCGCGATCTTGCGGGTTGCGATCCCGCCGTCGCCGGGGCGCGCGAGCAGCGACAGCGTCGGCGACACCGTGACCTCGGGCTTGGGTGGTTTCGCGATCGCCCGCGGCATCGCCGCCGGCACCGCGATGCCGAGGCCGGCGGCAACGTCTTTGGCCAGCGCTGGCGAGACGTTGACCAGCATCGACACCACCCGCTCGCGGACTGCCGGCACCGTGACCTTGCTCAACTCGAAGCGGAACGCGGCGGCGATATGCGCCTGCTCGACCGGCGACTGGCTGTCGAAGAACAACGCGGCCTGGTTGAAATGCTCGGCGAATTTCTCCGGCTTGCCGCGCACCTCATCGTGCTTGACCGGCTCGGGGAACGACACGAAGCCGGCGCCGCCGGTCTGGAACGGACAGCCGCCGCCGAGGCTGTTGGGTTCGTACGCCACCCGGCCGCGGTGGATCGCCTGGCGGTGCATGCCGTCGCGCTGGTTGTTGTGGATCGGCGCGATCGGTGCGTTGATCGGGATCTCGTGGAAGTTCGGCCCGCCCAGGCGCGAGATCTGGGTGTCGACGTAGGAATGGATGCGCCCGGCCAGCAGCGGGTCGTTGCTGAAGTCGATGCCCGGCACCACATGCGCGGTGCAGAACGCGATCTGCTCGGTCTCGGCGAAGAAATTGTCCGGGTTGCGGTTCAGCACCATGCGCCCAACCGGCTGCACCGGCACCAGTTCCTCGGGCACGATCTTGGTGGCGTCGAGCACGTCGAAGCTGAACTTGTCGGCCTGGGCCTCGGTGAATACCTGCAGCCCCAGCTCCCACTCCGGGTACGCGCCGGCCTCGATCGCGTCCCACAGGTCGCGGCGGTGGAAGTCGGGGTCGGCGCCGGAGACCTTGACCGCCTCCTCCCACACCTGCGAATGCGTGCCCAGCACCGGGTTCCAGTGGAACTTCACGAACACCGACTCGCCGGCCTCGTTCACCAGCCGGTAGGTGTGCACGCCGAAGCCCTGCATCATCCGGTAGCTACGGGGAATCCCGCGATCGGACATCACCCACGTCACCGTGTGGATCGACTCGGGCATCAACGAAACGAAATCCCAGAACGTGTCATGCGCCGACGCGGCCTGCGGGATCGCGTTGTGCGGCTCGGGCTTCACCGAATGGATCAGGTCGGGGAATTTCATCGCGTCCTGGATGAAGAACACCGGGATGTTGTTGCCGACCAGGTCCCAGTTGCCCTCGTCGGTGTAGAACTTGACCGCGAAGCCGCGCACGTCGCGCGCGGTGTCCTTGGAACCGCGCTCGCCGGCGACCGTGGAGAAGCGCGCGAACAGCGGGGTGCGCTTGCCCGCGGCCTGGAACGGCGCCGCGCACGTGAGGTCGGTGAGCGGCTTGTAGCACTCGAAGTAGCCGTGCGCGCCCGAGCCGCGCGCGTGGACGATGCGCTCGGGAATGCGCTCGTGGTCGAAGTGGGTGATCTTCTCGCGCAGGATGAAATCCTTGAGCAGCGCAGGGCCGCGCAGGCCGGCCTTCAGCGAGTTCTGGTTGTCGCCGACCGGTACGCCCTGGTTGGTGGTCAGGCGCTGGTCACTGGAGTCGACCCGCACCCGGTCCAGCGGCTCGACGGCCGGGTTCGCGCCGGTGGCCGCCGCCGCGCCGGTCTTGTCCGAGGCGTTGACCTCCGACAGGGTGCTGGCGCCGACCTGGCGCGAGGCGGGCATCACGTGTTGGCCTTCCGGTGGAGCCAGGGCGTTGGCATGGCCGTGCTCGGCGGCCGTGTTGGCGTTGTAGGCGATGGCGGCCGCGGTCGCCTGGGTGTCGTCTAGCTGCCGCGTCATGGCGTCTGGCGAGGGTGCCGCGCCGCCCGGGTTGCGGGAGTCGGGCTTGGGTGTGCCGGGCGTCTTGCCGGCATTCGCTGCGGGTTTCCTGGGGGAGGCCATGACGGGGGAGTCCGGAGTCGGCGAAAGCGCCGAGTGCACGCTAACCAAGCCGGCGTGATCGAAATATCTACGCATCCCGTAGCCCGCATCCCGCCTCCTGCGCCGCTCCACCACGCCCTCGTTGCGAGGCGATCGTCGCCCATCGTCTGGTGCGGTTGCGCGGGATTCATGCTGCGGCCAGCGCATGCCTCACGCCTCTTCCACCCCGGTCTGCGGTAACTTTCCGCCTTCAGCCCGTCGGGTTTGGGTGATCTTTTCCGGAGTGTCGCGTGCCTGACCCAGCCACCCGGCGCGTGTGTTGCGCCAAGGCGCCCACCGCGCCCTGGTCAATCGACGCGTTCATCGGCGTGTTCATCGACGAGGCCATCGACGTGAACACCGATGATCTGCACGAACGGCGGGAGCATTCTTGACAACGCCGACGACCGCCGCGGCCGTGCCGCCCCCGGCGCCAGTCACCATCGTGCTGGTCGGCGACCAGGCGCCGCGGCTGCTGGCCTACCGCGCGATGCTGGAACCGCTGGGCGAACGGCTCATCGAAGCCCGCTCGGGCGACGAGGCGCTGGCCTGCCTGACCCAGGACGAGTGCGCGCTGGTCCTGGTGGACGTCAACACCCCGGGCATCGACGGTTTCGAGTCCGCGAGCCTGATCCGCCAGCACCCGCGCTTCGAGCGCACACCGATCATCTTCGTCACCGCCGCCCACGTCTCCGACCACGACCGCCTGCGCGGCTACGGGCTGGGCGCGGTCGACTTCGTGATGGGGCCGATCATCCCCGAAACCCTGCGCAGCAAAGTCACGGTGTCGGCCGAGCCGTTCCGCCGCCGCCGCGACCTGCAAAGGGCGAACCGGACGCTGTCGGCGGCCAACACCGAGCTGCAGCTGGAGAAGGCGCGCGACCTGCAGGTGCTGAACGAATCGCTGCGCGTGGCCAACACCGAGCTGGCCGAGCGCAACGTGCAGTTGCAACTGCAGATCGGCGAACGCGAGCGCGCCGAGGCCCGGGCGCTGCGGCTGGATCACCACAAGGATGAATTCCTCGCCACGCTCGCCCACGAGCTGCGCAATCCGCTGGCCTCGCTGTCCAACGCGGTGAACGTGCTGCAGCTGTCGTCGGCTGGCGACAAGGAACCGCTGTGCATCACCATGCAGCGCCAGCTCGGCCTGCTGGTGCGCCTGATCGACGACCTGCTGGACGTGGCCCGGATCGGCCAGGACAAGCTGGCCCTGCGCCCGGTCGCGACGACGCTTGAAGCGGTGCTGGAAGCGGCGATCGAATCGGCGGCCCCGCTGATCGACAGCACTGGCCACGCGCTCCACGTCAGGCTTCCCGAGCGACAACTGCCAGTGACGGCCGATCCGGCGCGGCTGTCGCAGGTGTTCTCCAAGCTGCTGTGCAACGCCGCCAAGTACTCCGAACCCGGTACCGAGATCGCGCTGGACGCGCAGGTCGAAGGTGACAGCGTGGTGGTGTCGGTGGTCGACCACGGCATCGGCCTGGCGCGCGAGCACGCGATCGAGATCTTCGAGCCGTTCGCGCAGATCGACACCTCGGTGGAACGCACCCGCGGCGGCCTGGGCATCGGCCTGACGCTGGTCAAGCGGCTCGTGGCGATGCACGGCGGCGACGTGGTCGCGCACAGCCCTGGCCTCGGCCTGGGCAGCCGGTTCGAGGTCGT
>JBBRWW010000135.1:0-7666 GCA_038248955.1 Lysobacterales bacterium | reverse complement strand
GCGGCCTCGACGAGCTGTGGTCGGCGATGCAGGCCTGCGTCACCCGCGGCATCCGCCAGACCGGCACGTTGCCCGGTGGCCTGCACGTGAGCCGGCGCGCGCCGGCGCTGTTCGCCGAACTGACCTCCAAACCCGAATCGGCGATGGTCGATCCGTTGACCACGCTCGACTGGGTCAACCTGTATGCACTCGCGGTCAACGAGGAGAACGCCGCCGGTGGCCGCGTCGTCACGGCGCCGACCAATGGCGCCGCCGGCATCATTCCGTCGGTGCTGCATTACTACGAGCGCTTCATCCCCGGCGCCAACGTCGAGGGCATCCGCACGTTCCTGCTGACGGCCGCGGCGGTCGGCATCCTGTACAAGGAAAACGCTTCGATTTCCGGCGCCGAAGTCGGCTGCCAGGGCGAGGTCGGCGTGGCCTGCTCGATGGCCGCCGCCGGCCTGACGGCGGCACTCGGCGGCAGCATGTCGCAGGTCGAGAACGCCGCCGAGATCGGCATGGAGCACAACCTAGGCCTGACCTGCGACCCGATCGGCGGGCTGGTGCAGATCCCCTGCATCGAGCGCAACGCAATGGGCTCGGTCAAGGCGATCAACGCCAGCCGCATGGCGATGCGCGGCGACGGCAAGCACAAGGTCAGCCTCGACAAGGTCATCAAGACGATGCGCGACACCGGCCGCGACATGCAGGACAAGTACAAGGAAACCAGTCGCGGTGGGTTGGCGGTGAACGTGATCGAGTGCTGACCGCGGTGGATCGGGAAAGCGCACGGCCCCGGCCGGCATGCGTCGACGCACGTCCCGGCGCTGCTGGTTGCACCGGCCTCCCCCCACCCAGCCCCTCCCCCGACCGTGATGGATCGCCTCAACCTGCCTGCGGGCATGCCGAAATGGCGATCGCCCCGTGCGCAGGCGGCGATGCCTGTTCCAAGCCGTCCCGGTCGCCGCCGCCATCGCGCCGCGAGCGCCGCGCGAATACACTTCAACCATGACTCCAAGACTGATGACCGCGGCGGTGGCCGCCCTGCTGCTCGCCGCCTGCGCGGCCACCGCTCCGCGACGCGAGGCGCCACCGCCCCCGGCGGTCACGGCGCTGCCCTCCGGGACCGCGCCGAAAGAGGTGACCGTGAGCGAGCGTTACGAGTCCGCCGAAAGCCCCGACGACGAACTCGACTCCCTCGCGACCTGGACCGCGCAGGACGGCCGGACCTGGCTGATCGCCAGTGCGAAGTCGAGCCACCGCCTGGTGGTGTTCGACGGTGACAGCGGCGAACGGCTGCGTACCGTCGGCAGCGAAGGCAACGGACCCGGCCAGTTCAAGCGTCCCAACGGCGTGGCCGTGTACGGCGACCACCTGTTTGTCGTCGAGCGCGACAACCGCCGCGTCCAGGTGCTGTCGCTGCCCGATTTCACGGTCGTCGGCACGTTTGGCGAGGGTGAGCTGCGCAGCCCCTACGGCCTGTGGATGACAGAAACCGAGCCCGGCGAACTGGAGGTGTACGTCACCGACAGCTTCATGTACGGCAACGCGTTCGACCAACTGCCGGCATTCACCGAACTCGACCAGCGCGTGCGTCGCTACCGCGTGCAGTTCAACCAGGCCGGGCACCTGGTCGCGCATTACGCCGGTGCGTTCGGCGATACCCGCGAGGCCAGCGCGCTGCGCATGGTCGAGTCGATCGCCGGGGATCCGGCCAATGACCGCCTGCTGATCGCCGACGAGGATCGCCGGCATGAGTCGACCTTGCGCGAATACAGCTTCAGTGGCCGCTACACCGGCCGCAGCCTGCCGCAGGACAGCTTCTCCGCCGAGGCCGAGGGGGTGGCGCTGTGGACATGCCCGGACGGCGGTGGTTACTGGATCGCGGTGGACCAACTCGCCCCGCAAACCGTGTTCCACCTGTTCGACCGGGTGACGCTGGCACCGCTGGGCAGCTTCCACGGCGCACTCACGGCGCGCACCGATGGCGTCGCCCTGCACGCAGCCGCCACGCCCAGCTTCCCCGGTGGCGTGTTGTTCGCGGTGCACGACGACAAGGCGGTCACCGCATTCGACCTGCGCGACATCGCGCGCGCGCTGGGCCTGCCGCCGGGTTGCACCGAGTAGGACGTGACCGCGTCACGCATCCTGACGTTGGTGCTGGCGGGATTGGCACTGTGCACCGTTGCGACGGTGACGGCAGCCTCGCGGATCTATCGCTGGACGGACGGCAACGGCACCAGCCACTACGGCGACCACGTGCCGGAAGCGCCGCGGGCACACGTCAAGGTGATCCGGGTCGTGCCGGTACCCAGCGCGATCGCGCGACTGCGGCTGCAGCGCGAGGGCGATGTCAATCTTGCCTGGGCCGACAACACCCTGGCCGGCCCGATCGAGGTGCGCCTGCGCCTTTCGCGCGGCACGATCGATAGTGACCCCGCGCTGCCGGCGCGGGCCACGGTTGGCGCCCGCGGCAGCGTGGTGGTCGCGTACCTCGATGCATCGCAGTCGGGCGAACTGTGGCTGGACGCATTGCCCGGAGACCCGAGCGCCAAACCACGCGATGTCGAGTACCTGCTGCCGCTGCGCCAGGATGGCGTCCGCATCGACCAGGGCTATGGCGGCACGTTCAGCCATGCCGACCCGGAGAACCGCTATGCGGTCGATTTCGCCGCGGACATCGGCACGCCGGTGCAGGCCGCGCGCGAGGGCGTGGTGATGCAGGTCGAATCGGACTTCGACAAGGCCGGGCTGAAGCTGGAGAAGTACGGCGGCCGGGCGAACCTCATCCGCATCCTCCACGACGACGGCAGCATGGCGGTGTACGCGCACCTGAAGCCCGAAGGCGTGCTGGTGCGGGTGGGCCAGCGGGTGCGGGCGGGCCAGCCGATCGGGTTGTCGGGCAACACCGGCTTCACCACCGGCCCGCATTTGCACTTCGCGGTGCAGGTCAACCGCGGCATGCGGCTGGAATCGCTGCCGTTCCGGATGCGTGGCCCGGATGGCCCGCTGCGGATCACCGGGAGTGTGGATTGATCCGCGGTTCGTTGTCCGAGCGGCCGTTCGCGCCTGACCGTTCCGCGCAACGTTTCCGTCCAACGTTTCCGCCGATGAACCCGACGACGATCCGACCAGCGCCGGATCCGTGTCAGGCGGCCTCGGCGGCCGGTTCCAGCATCGAACGCCACAACGGCAACCGGTCGAGCATGCCCACCGATCGCAGGTATTCCTCATCCACCGTCGCGTCGGCCACCAGCGCCGACGCCACGTGTACTGCGCCGGCGACCCAGAAACCGCCGCCGCTGCGCCCGTCATTGCGCCCGCCGCCGGGAGCGTGGTGGCGGGCAACCGCCTCCACGATCGGCATCGGCAAGCCCCACATGCCCAGCAGGTAGGCGCCGGCCTCGGCGTAGTGCGGCCCGCCCATGTCGGCGGGGTCGTCGCGACCGCGTACCCCCGGCAGCAGTCGGCCGACCTCGGCGAGCAGGCCGGCAGTGGCGGCCAGTTCGGCGCTCGGACCGGCGAGCAGCCTGCCGGCGAGCTTGGACGTGCGCAGCGCACGATCCTGCATCGCCTCGCGGTCGACCCCGTGGGTGCTCGCCCCGCCGAAGGCCTCGGTGGCCAGTACCAGGCGATGCAATGCCTGCTGGCCGAGCCGGGTCACGGCGATGCGGATATCGGTGATCACCCGCCCATTGGAGAAATACGCGGAATTGCACAGCCGCAGCACCTTGGCCACGATCGCCGGATCCTGCGACAGCAGTTCGGCAATCTCGCCATTGCCGGACTCGGGGTCGCGCAACAACTGGATCAGGTCGAGGTACAGCCGCGGCGGTGGCGGCAGCGAACCGGCGCGGCCGATCGCCTGCTTGAGTTCGTCGTTGTCGAGCAGTTCGCGCAGGTCGACCACGCTTTCGACCGCCTCGACCAACTCGCACGGATCCAGCGGCCGATGCAACAGGCGGTGGGCATATTCCAGCGCCTCGGAGGCGACGAAGTTGTTGCCCTCTTCGAGCAGCAGGACGCGCATCGCCTCGGGATAGCGGCTGCGCAGTTGCGCCATCAATGCCACGCCCTGATGCAGGCCGCCACTCATCGCCGAGACGAACACGTCGACGGCCGGCTCAGTGGGAAGCTCAAGGGCTGCCGCCGGGTCGGCGATCCGCTGCAGGTCCCAGTCCAGCCCCATGTCGGCGAGCGTCTTCTCGACCTCGCCATCAGGCCCGACATCGCCGCCCACGATCACTATGCGCACGCAAGATCTCCATGTAGTTACGGTTGCTCCAGCCGGTAACGGCGGAGGTACGCACAAGCTTGAGGCGCAAATCGCCTGCAATGCAGCCCGGTGGGCGGTTTCGTGATCCCGCTCACGCGCGGCAGGTCATGGCAGGCGCCGCCCACCGGGTCATGGCGGCGCCGGCCTGCCAGCGACGCTCCCGTATAATTGCCGGCCTCTCCCGCTGTCCGACGCGCTTGCGCGCGCCGCTGCCATGTCCGACGTTGCCAATGAAGTCCGCCGCCGCCGCACGTTCGCGATCATCTCGCACCCCGATGCCGGCAAGACCACGCTGACCGAGAAGCTGCTGCTGTTTGGCGGCGCGATCCAGATGGCCGGCTCGGTCAAGGGCCGCAAGGCCGCGCGCCACGCGACCTCGGACTGGATGGCGCTCGAGAAGGAGCGCGGCATCTCGGTGACGTCCTCGGTGATGCAGTTCCCGTACGAAGGCTGTGTGGTGAACCTGCTCGACACCCCCGGCCACGCCGACTTCGGCGAGGACACCTACCGGGTGCTGACCGCGGTCGACTCGGCGCTGATGGTGATCGACGTCGCCAAGGGCGTCGAGGAACGCACGATCAAGCTCATGGAGGTCTGCCGCCTGCGCGACACGCCGATCATGACGTTCATCAACAAGCTCGACCGCGAGGGCAGGAATCCCATCGATTTGCTCGATGAAGTGGAATCGGTGCTCGGCATCCAGTGCGCGCCGATCACCTGGCCAATTGGCATGGGCCAGCGCCTCAAGGGCGTGGTGCACCTCGTCACCGGCGAGGTGCACCTGTTCGAGCCCGGCCGCAACTTCACCCGCCAGGACTCGACGATCTTCGCCTCGATCGACGACCCGGCGCTGGAGGCGCGCATCGGCATCGACGCCCTGCGTGAGGTCCGAGACGAGCTGGAGCTGGTGCAGGGCGCCTCGCACCCGTTCGACAAGCAGGCGTACCTGGCCGGCAAGCAGACCCCGGTGTCGTTCGGCTCGGCGGTCAACAACTTCGGCGTGCAGATCCTGCTCGACTTCTTCGTCGAACACGCCCCGTCGCCGCGCGCGCGCGCGACCACCACGCGCGATGTTGCCGCCAACGAGGACAAGCTCAGCGGCTTCGTGTTCAAGATCCAGGCCAACATGGACCCGCAGCATCGCGACCGGGTCGCCTTCATGCGCATCTGCTCGGGCAAGTTCAGCGCCGGCATGAAGGCCCTGCATGTGCGCGCCGGCAAGGAAGTGAAGCTTGCCAATGCGCTGACGTTCATGGCCTCCGATCGCGAGATCGCCGAGACCGCCTTTTCCGGCGACGTGATCGGCATCCACAACCACGGCACGATCTCGATTGGCGACAGCTTCAGCGAAGGCGAGCCGCTGACGTTCACCGGCATCCCGAACTTCGCCCCGGAGCTGTTCCGGCGCGCGCGCCTGCGCGATCCACTCAAGCTCAAGCAGTTGCACAAGGGCCTGGCGCAATTGTCGGAAGAAGGCGCCACGCAGTTTTTCCGGCCATTGATGAGCAACGACCTGATCCTGGGCGCGGTCGGGGTGTTGCAGTTCGAGGTCGTCGCCTACCGGCTCAAGCACGAATACAGCGTCGAGGCGAGCTTCGAGCCAGTCGCCGTCGCCACCGCGCGCTGGATCCGTTGCGCCAACGCGAAGAAGCTGGAGGAATTCCGCGAGAAGAACGCAATGAACCTAGCGCTCGATGCCGCCGGGCACCTGGTGTACCTCGCGCCCACCCGCGTCAACCTGCAACTCGCGCAGGAGCGCGCGCCCGACGTGGAATTCCTCGCCACCCGCGAGCACGCCCATGCAGTGGCGATCGACTGACCGTCGCCGTGCCCCGCCCGGCGGCCACGCCCTCAGCCGGCATTGATACGATGGGGCCATGACGACCAAACCCGACGCCGCCGACACTGATTTGCCCTCTTCGCCGAGCCCCGGCCATGGCCCGGTCTATTCCGCGGGCGAGGAATTGGCCAACGCCTGGACCCATGGCCTCGGGGCGACCGCGGCGCTGGCCGGCGGCGGGATCCTGGTCGCACTGGCGGCGCGCCATGGCGATGGCTGGCAATTGACCGGGGCGATCGTTTTCGCGATCTGCCTGCTGCTGCTCTACCTCGCCTCGACCCTGTACCACGCGATCCAGCACCCGGTCGCGAAAGCCCGGCTGAAGGTATTCGACCACTGCGCGATCTACCTGTTGATCGCCGGCACCTATACCCCGTTCACCCTGGTGGGATTGCGCGGTCCGTGGGGCTGGGGACTGTTCACCGCCATCTGGGCGCTGGCACTGGCCGGCGTGGTGTTCAAGCTGTTCTTCACCGGCCGGTTCAAGTTGTTGTCGACCGCGATCTACATCGCCATGGGCTGGCTGATCGTGGTGGCGATCAAGCCGTTGCTGGGCGCCCTCGACGGCTGGACGTTGGGCTGGCTGATCGCCGGCGGCCTGAGCTACACGCTGGGCACGGTGTTCTACCACCGGCCGGCGCTGCGCTATTCGCACGCGATCTGGCATCTGTTCGTGGTCGGCGGGAGCGTGTGCCACTACATTGCGGTGATGGCGCAGGTCTTGCCACGCTGAATCGGGCACGGCGCATTCACCCTCGCTTGACCCCGGCTTGACGATGGTTGCGGCAGTCATCGCCGGAACCTCCCCATGCGCGCCCCGCACCCGATCCCCGCCCCGCCTGCATCGCGTCAATCGCGTTGCAGCTTCCCGTGAACGAGCCCAGTGCGCCCACGTCGACATCGGGCCCGGCCCCGGCGGCGGTAGAACCGTCGCTTGGCGGCGGCTCGCAGGCACTGCAAGCGATCAAACGACACCCTTGGCTGGCCGCATTGGCGATCCTCGTGGTCGCGATCATCGTGCTCGTATCGGTCTGGGACTGGAACTGGTTCAAGGGGCCGCTCCAGCGCCAGGTCGAGCAGCGCACCGGCCGCACGTTCGAGATCGGCGGCAACCTGGATGTCGACCTCGGCTGGGTGCCGACCATCCGCGCCGATGCTGTCCGTTTCGGCAACGCCGCATGGTCGAAGCAGGCAACGATGGGCTCGGCCGAACGCGTTGAGTTCGACATCGAGCTCCGGCCACTGCTGCGGCGCCACGTGCGCATCCCCCGGGTGCGTCTGGTGCAGCCGGTGCTCAACCTGGAGGTCGGCCCCAAAGGCGTCGGCAACTGGAACTTCGGTGAGCCGGGCACCAACGACACGCAATTCCGGCGACTGTGGATCGATGACGGCAAACTCGCATTCCTCGATGCCGCCAACAAGACCGACATCAAGGTCGATGTCGCCAGCCGCGCCGCCAAGGGCGCCGAAGCCGCCCCACCGATCAACGCCAAGGGCGGCGGCCGCTGGAAAGGCAATGCCTTCACCGTGAACGGCCGCGCGGAATCTCCGCTCGAACTCGGCGATGC
>JBBRWW010000134.1:0-7690 GCA_038248955.1 Lysobacterales bacterium | reverse complement strand
GAGGACGCCACGTCCGACGTCTTCAACTACATCGAGATGTTCTACAACACGCGTCGGCAGCACGGCCACAATGGCGGCCTGTCTCCGGTAGAGTTCGAAAAGCAGTCTTCAAACAGCGACTTGTAAGTGTCTACAGAAACCGGGGCGATTCATCCCTTGCGAAGACCAATGGTGCAGGTAACACGGGCAGTGTCGATATCGATGGCAAATGATGGCCGTCTGATTAAATGGTTTCGAAGCAGGACGGATTTTATCGCGCACGAGCAAACGCTACCCAGCGATTGTGCAATCGAGGTCGAGCTGTCACGACACCCTAAGGTGGGTGGGAGCTGCCCGGTATGCAAGGCGCGCACCACCTTTGCCGTGTCAAGTGGAGCGCGCTTTGGGGACCGACCCAACCTCAGGGAAGGACTTGTATGCGGCCGCTGCCGACTTACCGCGCGGCAGAGAATGCTGCTGCTCGCGTTGATGGAAAGTAATGTTGCTGGCGACGGGGCCAGCGGGGCGATCCTGGAGCGGTTTTCAACGCTACACGGGCAGCTGCGGAAGGTCGACTCGCGTGTGCGTGGATCTGAATTTCTGGGCCCGCACGCATCGAGTGGCAAATACCATTTCTGGTGGCGGCCAGGACTCATCCCCATTCCGAGGATCGTGAGACATGAGTCAATCGGAGCAATGTCCTACGCGACACGGGCGCTCAGGTATCTCTTGCACACCGACGTCCTGGAACACGTCCCCGATACGGAAGCCGCGCTATTGGAGTGCCGGCGGGTACTCGGACATGGCCGACCAATGATATTCACGGTGCCATTCTTTGCCGCGCTGGACGAAACAGCAGTGCGGGGCTATCTCGACCACAGCGGCCAGCTGGTTGAGCTGCTGCCCGGTGAGTATCACGGCGACGGGATCAGGGGTGGTGGTATCTACACCTATTACAACTTCGGCTGGTCGTTCTTTGAGTTGTTACGTGGCATCTTCCCCATTGCCGAGGTGGGTGTCGCCTACAGCGCAGATTTTGGCCTCGTCTGGGCAGACAGCGTGCCGAGTCCATGGAACATGCGCCCGATCGTGTTTCGCTGTTACGCGTAACCTGCTTCAATTCAAGGAAATTGCACTTCGCGGTTTAATTTGCCGTCGACACCTGTCACCCACTTCAATTGGCGACCAAAGCCGCCTGGTGCACTCCCAAAAAGGGGGTCAGGTTCATTTACGCCCCGTTGCGCGTCGGCTCACTGCAGGCTTTACACGGCTGCCCGGAGATCCAATGATTCATCCCAGCCGAAGCCGTTTCGCGGCTCGGCTTGATCCACGCGTACGAGCGCAGCGACCGATCAGGGTGGGCGAATCCCCATGAATCCTCACGATTATGACAAGCAATTCGCGGGATCGATTCCGCAACTGTATGAGCAGTATCTGGTGCCGCTCATCTTCGAGCCCTACGCCGCGGATCTGTCGCGTCGGGTTGCGCTGTTGCGCCCTTCGTCCGTGCTCGAGATTGCGGCCGGCACGGGCGTGGTGACGCGGCAACTTGCCAGCGCTCTGCCTACGGCCTCCATCGTGGCAACGGATCTGAACCAACCGATGCTGGACCACGCGGCGGCCGTTGGCACCACCCGCCCGGTCCAGTGGCGTCAAGCCGATGCGATGCAATTGCCATTTCCCGACGAAACCTTTGACGTGGTGGTTTGCCAGTTTGGCGCCATGTTCTTCCCGGACAAATCACGGGCCTTTGCCGAATCAAGGCGCGTGCTGAGGGCCGGCGGTTGTTTGATCTTCAATGTGTGGGACAGCATCGAGCACAATGACTTCGCCGAAACCGTGACCAAGGCGCTCGGATCGCTGTTCCCTGCCGATCCACCGCGCTTCCTGGCGCGGGTGCCTCACGGCTACCACGACCGCTCGGTCATCGCCCAGGACCTGGCGCGCGGCGGATTCACTAAATCACTTGAGCTCCATACCCTGGCGGCGCGCAGCCACGCTATATCCGCACGGATTGCAGCGGTGGCGTATTGCCAGGGAACACCGCTGCGTAGCGAAATCGAAGCGCGCAGTCCTTCAGGCCTCGACGAGGCGACTGACATCGCGGAAGCCGCGATCGCGAATCGATTTGGCCTCGCTACGGTGGAGGGTGGGATTCAAGCCCACGTCGTCACCATTGAACGCTAGCCGCGACGAGAAATGCGGTCAGGTTCATTTACCCGTGACGGAATCAAACTGAGACCTGGCCAAAGGGCGCATCGCCACGTTGGCGCGCGCGGACATCGCGGCGGCGATCCACGCCCTGGTGGACGGTCAGGTGGACACGCTCTCCGGCGACAGTATCGCCACGATCGACGACGACGACGACGACGGCGCGAGCATGCGGGTCGGCTTTGAACATGCGCCGGCGCGCGAGGTCGACCTGGTCATCGGCGCGGACGGCCTGCGCTCGCGGGTCCGCCGCATCGCCTTCGGCCCGGACACGGATTTCGAGTACCCGATGAGTTGTCACGTCGCCTCGTTCGAGGTGGCGGGTTACCGGCCGCGCACCGACAACCTGTATGTGGCGCGCACCGCGCCCGGCAGGTACATCGCGCGGTTGCCGGTACGCGAGAACAGGACGCTGTTCTTCATGCTGCTCAGGGATGCGTACCTGCCGGTCCCGGTTCCCGGCAGTGAGCCCGGGCGCAAAGCGGCGCTCAACACTGCCTTCGCCGACATGGGCTGGGAATGCCCGGCGATCCTGTCGGCGCTGGAACACGTGGACGGCATCTATTTCGACAGCATCAGCCAGATCCGCCTGCAGGCATGGACGAAAGGTCGGGTGGCGCTGGTGGGCGATGCGGCGGCCTGCCCATCCCTGATCGCCGGTGAAGGGGCGGGTTTCGCATTGGCCGCGGCGTATGTGCTCGCCGGCGAGATCCACACGCACGGCGCGGATCTCGACGCGGCGCTAGCGCACTATCAGGCGCGGATCCAGCCGTACGCCGCGCGCAGGCAGAAATATGCGGAAAGCCTGGTGCCGTCGTTCGTGCCGAGAACGGCCCACGGACTAGTTGCCCGGGACTTCGCCACCTTGTTGATGCGGCTGCCGGTATTCCCGCGGCTTCTGATGGGGCGTTACTTCCGTGACGAAATGGCGTTGCCCGATTACGCTATCTGACGCCGACACCGGACCGGGTCCCTTATGTCCGGGCGGCGCGATAGTCTGCCGTTGCAGCACACGGAAACAACGACCCTTCGTCGCGACACCTTATCCGGGAAGATGACATCACATGATTCGCCTGCTCTACAGCAGTCAAGCCACCCCCGGAATGTCTGATGAGCAGATCCACGACATCCTCATCGTGGCGCGACGCAACAACAAGGCGCTGGGAATCACCGGCGTACTTGTCCACGGCGGCGGTATGTTCATGCAGGTGCTGGAGGGGCCTGAGCACGCCGTGCTGCGTTCCTACGTCAAGATCCTCGACGATCCAAGACACTCAGGCTGCCAGATCATTCACATCACGCCAGCCAATGAGAAAATATTCCGGGACTGGTCGATGGGCGTCATCAACAGCGATCCCCTGGAGTTTCAGCACATCGCCGAGTTGCGCGCCCACCGCCTGGAAACCGTGAATGCGAAGGCCTTCATGGATGTCATGCGTACGTTCGCCAAGCGGTTGCTCGAACGCTAGACCGGTGCGGGATGGGTGAACCAATGGCGGTCGGGTTCGCCGCCGGACGGCGGTCCAAACCCGCGCCGCTGGGGTACGCTGGAGCCCTGCCGACCAGGGGGTGACAGGCATGCTGGGTCTATTGCTGGTGTTCGTGTCGTTTCTCCTCGGGGGCTGGGCCGCGTGGGCGTGGGTCCGCGCCCGCCAGCGCCGCGAGGCGGAGGCGTCGCAGCGGCGGGTCGCGACGCTGATGGACCGCGCCGACCGGTTGGCCGGCGAGAAGGTCGTGCTGCTGACCAAGCTCGAGCGCCATGGCGAGGACCTGGTCGCGATCAAGCAGCAGCTGCTGGCGCGGGAGCGCGCGCTGTACGCGATCACCGGCACCTGGCCGGTCACGCCGCCGATGAGTGCGGACGAACGCTAGCGCGCCGCCGGTCATAATGCCGACCCCGCACCCGCCGTCCCATGGGCGGTGGTACTGCCTGAACCCTTTTGCCCGGCACCTGGCGGATACCCGCCGGCCGGACACCGAGACCGATTGATGACGCTGGCTTCGTATCCCGACTACCCGTTCATCCCGCGACGCTTCGACGTCCGCCCCGGCATCGCGATGAGTTACCTCGACGAGGGCCCGGCGGCCACCGACGGGGTGGAGCCGGAGATCGTGGTGATGCTGCACGGCAACCCGTCGTGGAGTTACTACTGGCGCAAGCTGGTGCTGGGCCTGCGCGACCGCTACCGCTGCATCGTGCCCGACCACGTCGGCATGGGCCTGTCGGACAAGCCCGGCGACGATGAAGGCGCCAACCCGCGCTACCGCTACACGCTGCAGTCGCGCATCGACGACGTCGAAGCCCTGTTGTTGCACCTGGGCATCAGCGGGCCGGTGACGCTGGCGGTGCACGACTGGGGCGGCGCGATCGGCTTCGGCTGGGGTCTCAAGCATTCATCGCAGATCCGCCGGCTGGTGATCACCAACACCGCGGCGTTCGCGTTGCCGGCCGCCAAGCCGCTGCCCCGGCGCCTGCGGCTGGGACGCGATTCGGCGCTGGGCACCGGCCTGATCCGCGGCCTCAATGCGTTCGCCGCCGGCGCCACGCGGATGGGCGTGATATCGGGTATGCCGCGCGACGTGCGCCGCGCCTACCTGGCGCCGTACGACTCGTGGACCAACCGCATCGCGACCTCGCGCTTCGTGCAGGACATCCCGCTGGGCGACGGGGACGCGGCGTGGCCGCTGGTGCAGGCGATCGGCGCCAAGCTGCCCGACTACGCCGACCGCCCGGCCTTCATCGGCTGGGGGCTGAAGGACTTCGTGTTCGACCGGCATTTCCTGGAAGGCTTCACCGCGGCGTTGCCGGGCGCGCAGGTGCAGGCGTTCGCCGACGCCGGCCATTACGTGCTGGAGGACAAGGCCGGCGTGCTGGTGCCGGCGATCCGCGGCTTCCTCGATACGCACCCGATGGCGGCGACTGCGGCCGACTGAGTGCCTCGATGGTGACGGGCGCGGGACCGCTGGGATCGATCTGCGGTTCCGTGACTTCCAGCGCGGGTTCGGCCCGCCTATCCATGGGAAAGTGGCCAATGGCCTACGCAGTAACCCGCAATGACCCGCTGCAGCTCGTCGACGTGCAGTACGCCGGCTCGGTGTCGGTCACGCAGCGTGGCGCGGCGATGGACGAGACGCTGCTGATCCTGGGCGCCACCGGCATCCGCCGCATCGTCATCGACTATGACCAGGCGCGGCTGCGCGACGACCCGGTCGCGACCATGAGCGCGTTTGCCACCCGCATCGCGACCAACGCCGAGTTGCGGCGCTGCCATATCGCGTTCATCGGCCGGCGCGGCCACCAGTTCAACATGACCATCGAGCTGCTGTCCTCGGCGCGCGGCTACGGCGCGCGGCGTTTCTTCGATCGCGACAGCGCGCTGGAGTGGCTGCAGGCGCAGCCGCTGGCGGACGCGCTGCCGGCGATGGCCGCGCTCGATGCCGGCCACTGCGCAGCACGAGGCTTGTCCGCGATGCGTTCCGGCAACGGCTGAGCCGGCCGCCGCCGGGCGGTCTTCCGGCGGGCTGTGGCGGCAGGCCTCCGCCTACAATCGGCGCATGACCGAAGCCTGCAACATCGCCGCGTCGCTGCCGCGGCTGGCCGCGCAATCACCCGACCGCATCGCCATGCGCTGCCCCGGCGGCCGCGGCCCGGACGGGCTGGCGCGCTACGACGTGAGCCTGACCTACCGCGAGCTGGACGCGCGCAGCGACGCGATTGCCGCCGGCCTGGGCGCGCGCGGCATCGTCCGCGGCACCCGCACGGTGGTGATGGTGCGGCCGTCGCCGGAGTTCTTCCTGCTGATGTTCGCGCTGTTCAAGGCCGGCGCGGTGCCGGTGCTGGTCGACCCCGGCATCGACCGGCGCGCGCTCAGGCAGTGCCTCGACGAGGCGCAACCGCAGGCGTTCATCGGCATCCCGCTGGCGCACGTCGCGCGCGTGGGGCTGCGCTGGGCGCCGAGCGCGCGCATCCGCATCACCACCGGCGCCCGCGCGTGGCTCAGCGACGCGACGCTGGCGCAGGTGGAATCCGACGGCGCAGGCGCGGGCGGCCAGCTGGCGGGCACCCGCCCCGACGACGTCGCCGCGATCCTGTTCACCAGCGGCTCGACCGGCGTACCCAAGGGCGTGGTGTACCGGCATCGGCATCTGCTGGCGCAGGTCGCGATGCTCGGCGACGCGTTCGGAATACAGCCCGGTGGCGTCGACCTGCCGACGTTCCCGCCGTTCGCGCTGTTCGACCCGGCGCTGGGCGTGACCTCGGTGATCCCCGACATGGACCCGACCCGGCCGGCGCTGGCCGATCCGCGCCGGCTGCTCGATGCGATCACCCGCTTCGGCGTCGACCAGCTGTTCGGCTCGCCGGCGCTGATGGCGGTACTGGCGCGCCACGGCGTGCCGTTGAAAGGCGTGAAGCGGGTGACCTCGGCGGGCGCGCCGGTGCCGGCCGACGTGGTTGCCCGGATCCGCGAGCTGCTGCCCGATGACGCGCAGTTCTGGACGCCGTACGGCGCGACCGAATGCCTGCCGGTGGCGGTGATCGAGGGCCGCGAACTGCAGGCAACCCGCGTCGCCACGGAAAACGGCGCCGGTACCTGCGTCGGCCGCGCGGTCGCGCCCAACGCGGTGCGGGTGATCGGCATCAGTGATGACGCGATCGGCGACTGGTCGGACGATTTGTGCGTGCCCACCGGCGAGGTCGGCGAGATCACCGTCGCCGGGCCGACCACCACCGACAGCTATTTCAACCGCGACGCGATGACGCGGCTGGCGAAGATCCGCGAGCCGCTGCCCGGTGGTGGCGAGCGCATCGTCCACCGCATGGGCGATGTCGGCTATCTCGATGACGACCGCCGGCTGTGGTTCTGCGGCCGCAAGGGCCATCGCGTCGAGACCGCCGCCGGGCCGCTGTACACCGAGCAGGTCGAGCCGGTGTTCAACGTCCATCCCGAGGTGCGCCGCACTGCGCTGGTCGGGGTCGGCGCGTTCGGCGCGCAATGGCCGGTGCTGTGCGTGGAGCTGGGCGAAGGTGTGGCCGCGCGGCAGTGGCCGCGGATCGAGCGCGAGCTGCGCGCGCTCGGCGCGAGCCGGCCGCACACGGCGGGGATCGCGCGGTTCGCCCGCCATCCCGGATTCCCGGTCGACATCCGCCACAACGCCAAGATCGGCCGGGAGAAACTCGCGGCATGGGTGGTGGGGAGGGTTTGAGGCCGGCGAGCAAGAGCAACCCCCTCCCAGCCTCCCCCTGCTTCGCAAGGGGAGGGGCTAAAGGCAACAGCAACAGCAACAGCAACAGCAACAGCAACAGCAACAGCAGCAACAGCAACAGCAACAGCAGCAACAGCAGCAACAGCAACAGCAACAGCAGCAACAGCAGCAACAGCAGCAACAGCAACAGCAACAGCAGCAACAGCAGCAACAGCAACAGCAGCATCAGCAGCAACAGCAGCTACAGCAACAGCAACAGCAACAGCAACAGCAGCAACAGCAGCAACAGCGATAG
>JBBRWW010000133.1:0-7710 GCA_038248955.1 Lysobacterales bacterium | reverse complement strand
GGTGATCGGCACCTCGCCCTGGCACATCAGGCCCTGGATCAGGTCGGCGCGCAGCTGGTCGTCCTCGCTCAGGCGCATGCCGCGGAACACCGGCAGGCGGCCGTCGTCGATCGCGCCCTGCCAGCTGATCAGGTCGCGCGGGTTCTGGCTGAAGCTGTCGCCGATATGGCTGATCGCGCTCACGCCCAGGCCGATCAGGTCGCTGTCGGCATGGGTGGTGTAGCCCATGAAATTGCGGTGCAGTCCGCCGCGCGCCTGCGCGCGCGCCAGGTCGTCGTCGGGCAGGGCGAAGTGGTCCATGCCGATATAGAGGTATCCGGCCGCGGTGAGCTTCTCGATCGCCAGCTGCAGCAGCGCGAGCTTGGTTTCCGGCGTCGGCATGTCCTCGGCGTTGATCTGCTTCTGCGCCTTGAACAGCTCGGGCAAGTGCGCGTAGCTGTACACCGCGATGCGGTCGGGCCGCACCTGGGTCACGGTGTCAAGAGTGCGCGCGAAGCCTTCCAGGTTCTGTTTCGGCAGGCCGTAGATCAGGTCGACATTGACCGACTTGAAGCCGCTGGCCCGGCACGCCTCGATGACCGCGACGGTCTGCTCGACGCTCTGGATGCGGTTGACGGCCTCCTGCACCAGCGGATCGAAGTCCTGCACGCCGAGGCTGGCGCGGTTGAAGCCGATCGTGGCCAGTTCGGCCACCTCGGCCGGCGAGATGAAGCGCGGGTCCAGCTCGATCGAGATGTCACGATCGTCGGATTCGGAAAAATGGAACTGCCGCCGCAGCGTGTCAACCACCTCGCGCAGCTGCGCCGGGGTCAGGAAGTTGGGCGTGCCGCCGCCGAAATGCAGCTGGATCACCTCGCGGTCGCGGTCGAACAGCGCCGCGGTCAGGTCGATCTCGCGGTACAGGCGGGCGAGGTAGGTGTCGGCGCGCGACAGGTCGCGGGTGATGATGCGGTTGCAGCCGCAGTAGAAGCACGGGCTGAGGCAGAACGGCACATGCACGTACAGCGACAGCCGGCGGGGGATCGGATCGCCGTTGCTGGCCAGCGCCGCCTCGCGCAACTCCGCCGCGCCGAAGCCCGCGGTGAACTGCGGCGCGGTCGGATAGGAGGTGTAGCGCGGACCGGGCCGGTCGTAGCGCCGCAACAGTTCCGGGTCTAAGGGGGTGCTGGTTTGCATCGTCGCAGCTTAGGAAGCGTTCGTCGCCCGCGCCTTGATCAAGGTCAAACGGGGATTGAATGGTGCTGGTCGACCCGAGCCCAACGATGATTGGGACGGCCTGACAGGGGCGCGCGCAAGTCGAGTTTGACGCGCCAAGCGATCAACGCCTCGGAGAGCCCTTGGCAACGAGCAAAGGCCTTGCCCTGCATTGCCCATGGCATATGCCCCACGCGAATCATCGCCCACTCGGCCATGTAGCCGTGGCCACGGGGGTTTGGAAGGTATCGAAGGCCGTGGCCATCACTGTTGACGTGGGCGATCACGCGCAGACGCTCGCGCCAGCCGTCGTCAATGCAGCTGGACCAGTGCGCGATGCGCTCTTCGCATGTCCCCGCCAGGTCGTCATCCAGCATCGACGTCAATTCAATCTGCACACAGCCGGTGCGCGGCAGGACCCGATGGAGGTGCGACAGCACCAATCGCATGTCGTCCTGGCCGGCCATGAACCACCGACGCTGAAATTGGCGGTGAGGTTCATCTAACTCCCGCTGAAACAGGGGGTCAGGTTCATCGCCCCGCCGGGGGCAATTGATCGGCGCGAAGCCGTGGCCGTCGCGTGCCGCTGTCTTTGCAGGCCAGACCACCTGCATCCCCCCGGCCGTCACGCACCGCGTCGGATGCGCTGAGCGGTGGCCGCTGCAACTGGTCGGGGTGCAATCGGGCAGCGACCTGGGCGAAGATGCCATCGTGCGACGACGGGTACGGCCGCGGTTGGGTGTGGACGACGTTGGATCAGCAGAGATCGGGCGGCAGATTGCGATTCATGCCAGCCGGGGCGTTCATCGACCAGACCGACCTGCCAGGAATGGATGCAGGCATGCGGCGGGTTGTCATCAAGGGGGGATGCATGGACTTGCCGTTGGTTCTGGACACGACGCGTATTGCCATTGTGGGACTGGGTTACGTGGGGCTGCCGCTGGCAGTCGAGTTCGGCAAGCAGTACGACACCCACGGCTATGACACCAACCAGGCGCGCGTGAGTGAGCTGCGCGACGGGCGCGACAGCACCCTGGAGGTCGAACCGGAGTCACTCGCGCTCGCCAGCCGGTTGCGCTGCACGGCGAGCCTGGCCGACATCGCCGGCTGCACGGTCTACATCGTCACCGTGCCCACCCCGATCGACGCCGCCAAACGCCCCGATCTGACCCCGCTGATCAAGGCCAGCGAGGCCATCGGCAGCATCCTGGCGCCCGGCGACGTGGTGATCTACGAGTCCACCGTCTATCCCGGCTGCACCGAGGAAGTCTGCGTGCCGATCCTGGAGAAGGCGTCGGGCCTGACGTTCAACCAGGACTTCTTTGCCGGCTACAGTCCCGAACGCATCAACCCGGGTGACAAGGCGCACCGCGTCACCAACATCCTCAAGGTCACTTCCGGCTCCACCCCGGCGGTGGCCGACTTCGTCGACGCGCTGTACGCCAGCATCATCACCGCCGGCACCCACAAGGCCAGCTGCATCAAGGTCGCCGAGGCGGCCAAGGTGATCGAGAACACCCAGCGCGACCTCAACATCGCGCTGGTCAATGACCTCGCCATCCTGTTCAACAAGCTCGGCATCGACACCCTCGAAGTGCTCGAGGCCGCCGGCACCAAGTGGAACTTCCTGCCGTTCCGCCCCGGCCTGGTCGGGGGACATTGCATCGGCGTGGACCCGTACTACCTGACCCACAAGGCGCAGGAAGTCGGCCACCACCCGGACGTGATCCTCGCCGGCCGGCGCACCAACGACGGCATGGGCGGCTACATCGCCGGCGAAGTGATCCGGCTGATGGTGCGCCAGGGCATCAACCCGGTGAACGCGCGCGTGCTGGTGCTGGGACTGGCGTTCAAGGAAAACTGCCCGGACCTGCGCAATACCCGCGTGGTCGACATTGTCCGCTCGCTGCACGGCTACCGCACCCAGGTCGACGTGCACGATCCCTGGGTGGACGCCGCTGCCGCCGAGCACGAGTACGGACTCAAGCTCGTGGCGCAGCCGGGCCAGGGCGACTACGACGCGGTGATCGTGGCGGTGGGCCACGACGAGTTCCGCGCCCTCGGCGCCGAGGGCATCCGCGCCTACGGCAAGCCGGCCTCGGTGCTCTACGACGTCAAGTACCTGCTGCCGCGAGACGCTGTCGACGGGCGCCTGTGACCTTTGACCAGCCGGTCGGGGAAGCGCATATTCGCTATTCGCGAATAGAGAACGACCCGATGATCTCCGCCAAGTCCAATCCGCAAATGGTGCTCCGGCCTCAGGACCTGTTGGTCCTGCTGCGGCTGGCGCAGTCGCGTGGGCCGGCGCCTACGTATGCGGCGCTGTCGACGGAACTCGGATTAACCGCCTCTGAAATCCACGCCGCGCTGGCCCGGGCGGTGCAGGCCCAGCTCGCGCGGAAGGACGAGGAGGGCAAACCCCAAGTGATTCGCGAGGCGTTGCGGTTGTTCGTCCAGCACGGGGCCCGCTACAGTTTTCCTGCGACCAAAGGTGGGCTGACCCGCGGCTGGCCGACGGGGTATGCGGCCGAACCGCTGCGCGGATCGATCGTCCAACCCGCCGAACCCCCGCCGGTATGGCCCGACAAGGCAGGCCCGGTGCGTGGCATCGCATTGCATCCGCTGTATCCAAGCGTCCCGCGCGCGGTGGCGCAGAATCCGGCGCTGTACGAGTTGCTGGCGTTGTTCGACGCCATCCGTGGCGGCAGCGCGCGCGAGCGGGCATTGGCACTGCCCCTGCTGGAGCAGCGGCTGGCATGAATCCGAACGACCCGAATATTGCGCTCCTGGAGCGCGCCGCCGGTGTGCTCGGCGAGACGCTTTGCCAGCGAATGGTGTTCGTCGGTCGTGCCGTCGTCGGCCTGCTGATCACCGACCCGGCGCAACCGGCGATCCGTGCCACGGATGACGTGGATCTGGTGGTCGATGTACTTGCCTTGGGCGAGTACTACCAGATCGAAAGGGCTCTGCGCGAACGCGGACTGTCGTCCGACGTGTCTCCGGGCGCACCGATCTGCCGCTGGCGTCAAGGTGGCCTGATTGTGGATGTGATGCCCACGCTGGAGTCGGTGCTGGGCTTCTCCAACCGCTGCTACGCGCTGGCGGCGGCAACGGCGCAACCCTGTTTGCTTCCCTCCGGACTCGGCATCCACGTGATTACGGCGCCAGCGTTCGTGGCTACCAAACTCGAAGCGTTCGCTGCGCGCGGACGCGGCGACTACCTGTTCAGCCATGACCTGGGCGACGTGATCGCCGTCATCGACGGCCGTGACACGTTTTGCGATGAGGTAGCAGCTACGCAATCCGAATTGCGCGTCTATCTGGCCGACCGCTTCGCGGCCCTGCTGGGTGAGCCGGCCTTCCATGATGCCGTACCGGGCCACCTGCCGACCGATGCCGCCAGCCAGGCCAGATTGCCGGATGTGCTGGCGACGCTGCGTTTGCTGGCCGCCAAGGCCCCGGGCTTGGGTGCAAAACCAAAGCCGTCAACTATTGTTTCGGGAAGTTAAGACCATGAAAGTCCTAGTCACCGGCACCGCCGGCTTCATCGGTTCGCACGTCGCCCTCAAGTTGCTTGAACGTGGTGACGAGGTCATTGGCTTCGACAACCTCAGCGACTACTACGACGTCAACCTCAAGAAAGCGCGCCTGGCGCGCTTCATGGACCACCGCAACTACACCCACATCCAGGCCGACCTGGCCGACCGCGCGGCGGTCGAGGCGGCGTTTGCCACCCACAAGCCGCAGCGCGTGGTCAACCTCGCTGCCCAGGCCGGGGTGCGCTATGCCGCCGAAAATCCGCATGTCTACATCAGCAGCAATGTCACCGGTTTCCTGCACGTGCTCGAAGGCTGCCGCCACCACGGCGTGGAGCACCTGGTGTTCGCCTCGACCAGTTCGGTCTATGGCGCCAACACGCGCATGCCGTTCTCCGAGCACCAATCCACCGAACATCCGTTGACCCTGTACGCCGCGACCAAGAAAGCCAACGAACAGATGGCGCACAGCTACGCGCACCTGTACGGCATCCCGAGCACCGGCCTGCGTTTCTTTACCGTCTATGGACCCTGGGGCCGTCCGGACATGGCGCTGTTCCTGTTCACCAAGGCGATCCTCGCCGGCGAGCCGATCAAGGTGTTCAACCACGGCCACCACAAGCGCAGCTTCACCTACGTCGACGACATCGTCGAAGGCGTGATCCGCACTTTGGACAAGGTGCCGGGCAAGGACGCGGACTGGGACGGCAACACGCCCGATCCCGCCAGCAGCGGCGTGGCGCCTTACCGGATCTTCAACATCGGCAACGAACAGCCCGTTGAGCTGTTGCGCTACATCGAGGTGCTGGAGCAGTGCCTGGGCCGCAAGGCGGTGATGGAACTGTTGCCGCTGCAGGCCGGCGACGTGCCCGATACCGAGGCCGATGTATCCGCGTTGGCCAGCGCGACAGGGTATCGGCCAACCGTGTCGGTGGACGAGGGTGTCGCGAATTTCGTCGCCTGGTATCGCGACTACTACGCCAGTCCGGCCGCCTGAGGTCGGACGATCCAGCCACCAGGCGGACGGGCGCTCCGCCAGCGAGGGATCACGGCACGGTGGCAGCCATCGCTGCAGGGCGACTTGGCCGATCGTGCGATCGAAGGGACATCCAGCGATTGATAAGCGGTATCCGACGCCGTGCGGTCATGCGTCGCCAGCCTTCGACCGCGCACGGCCCACGAGCCTTGCGATCGAGACTTTTTCTGCTGTTGCCATCGCAGGCCAGTCCGTATAAATGCCCCGGGCCGCGCATGCGCGGTTGGTGATACAGCGGCCGGCCAGGTGTGAGCCTGGGTTGGGTTGATTTGGCTGGTGCAACGACAGGGCGCAAACATGCAGGTTGGGTTCCAGAGCGTCGACGGGTTCCCCGACGGCCACACGCCACGCGCGCGGGGCGTGGGAACGCCCCGCCGCCGTGCGGTCGCTGCACGGACCGGGGTGCACCATGGGCGCGGCTGAGGCCTTCAAGGCGTACGACATCCGTGGCCGGGTGCCCGACGAACTCGACGAGTCGCTGGCGGCGCGCATCGGCATGGCGATGGCCGAGTTGCTGCAGGCCGGGCCGGTGGTGCTGGGCCGCGATGTGCGGTTGAGCAGCCAGGCGCTGCAGTCGGCGCTGTCCTCCGGTTTCCGTTGCGCCGGGCGCGCGGTGATCGACATCGGCGTGTGTGGCACCGAGGAGGTGTACTTCCAGACCGACCACCTCGGCGCGGCCGGCGGGGTGATGGTCACCGCCAGCCACAACCCGATGGACTACAACGGACTGAAACTGGTGCGCGAGGGCGCGCGACCGATCAGCGGCGACAGCGGCTTGTTCACGATCCGCGACCGGGCGCTGGGCACCGCGGCGGTGCAGGGCGGCCCGTGCGCGACCGAGCGGACGATGGCCGACAAGTCGGTGTACCTGCGCCACCTGCTGGACTATGTCGGAGGCGTGGCGCTGAAGCCGCTCAAGATCGTCACCAATGCCGGCAACGGCGGCGCCGGGATCGTGATCGACGGCCTGGCGCCACACCTGCCGTTCGACTTCATCCGCGTGCAGCACGAGCCCGACGGCACGTTCCCGCACGGCATCCCCAATCCACTGCTGCCCGGCAGCCGCGCAGCCACCGCCGACGCGGTGCGCGCGCACGGCGCCGACCTGGGCATCGCCTGGGACGGCGATTTCGACCGCTGTTTCTTCTTCGACGCCGACGGCCGTTTCATCGAAGGCTATTACCTGGTCGGCCTGCTGGCCAAGGCGCTGCTCGTGCGTCGCCCGGGCGGCAAGGTGATCCACGACCCGCGGCTGGTCTGGAACACGATCGAGATGGTGCGCGAAGCCGGCGGCGTGCCGATCCTGTGCAAGACCGGGCATGCCTTCATCAAGGAGCGCATGCGCGCCGAGAACGCGATCTACGGTGGCGAAATGAGCGCGCACCACTACTTCCGCGACTTCGCGTATTGCGACTCGGGCATGGTGCCGTGGCTGCTGATCGCGGCGCTGATCTCGACCAGCGGCCTGTCGATGGCCGAGCTGGTCGAGGAGCGCATGCGCAGGTTCCCGTGCAGCGGCGAGATCAACTTCAGCGTCGCCGATGCGCCGGCGGCGATCCGCGCGGTGCTGGAGCACTACGCCGATCTCGACCCGGTGCTGGATTACACCGACGGACTGTCGGCGGACTTCGGTGAGTGGCGCATGAACCTGCGCAGTTCCAACACCGAACCGCTGGTGCGGCTGAACATCGAGTCGCGAGCCAATCCGGGCCTGGTCGAGGACCGGGTGGGGGAGTTCCGCGCGCTGATGACCGCGGCGGGTTGACGCGGCGACAGCACGGCCGCACCGGCGAGGTCTGCGATCGACGCCGCGGGCCGCGGCAGTGCTGCAGTGCGCAGTGCTGCAATGCCATGCCTCGACGCCGGCGCCGACGACGGGTAGGCACTCACGCCTGGCGGGTCACCTCCGTTGGCGTAGTCCCCGGTCCGGCCAGTGGCGGCAGG
>JBBRWW010000132.1:0-7823 GCA_038248955.1 Lysobacterales bacterium | reverse complement strand
GCGTCAGGCCAGCGCGGCCTTCAACTTGCTCGCGGCAAGCTGTTGCGCCTGCCTGGCTTCATCGACGACGGCGGCCATGCCGAAGAATTCGTGGGTGACACCCGCGTAGGTCTTCTGCTCGACGTCGTTGCCAGCGGCCTGCAGGGCCTTGGCGAGCTTCTCGCCATCGCTGCGCAGCGGATCGACCTGCGCGTTGATGATGGTGGTCGGCGGCAGGTTGGACAGGTCGGGCTGCTTGACGAGCGCGATGCGCGGGTCGGCGGCCTCGGACATGTCATGGCAGTAATGACCCACCATCCATTCGATCATGGCCTTGCTCAGTGGCTTGGCGTCGGCGTTGGACAGGTAGGACGGCGATTGGAGGTCGTTGTCGGCGACCGGATAGACCAGCACCTGGTGCAGGGGTGCCTGCAGGCCCTGGTCGCGCGCCGCGATGGCGATCGCGCAGGCCATGTTGCCGCCCGCGCTTTCACCAACCAGGCCGATGCGGGCGGGGTCGCCGTTGAGCGACGCGGCATTGTCCAGGACCCACCGATACGCGGCGAGGGTGTCGTCATGGGCCGCCGGAAACTTGTCCTCGGGGCCTTGGCGATAATGGGTGGATACCACGACCGCGCCGACGCCGTTGGCCATCGCCCGGGGCGAGGCGTCGTAGGTGTCCAGATCGGCAATGACCCAGCCGCCGCCGTGGATGTACAGCAGCACCGGGAACGGCCCAGCGCCTGCGGGCGTATAGATCCGGATCGGCACATCGCCGCCGGGGCCGGGAAACGCGCGGTTCTCGACCTTCGCGACCTGTTCGGGCGACGTGCTGGCGCCGCGCGATTTCAACAGCGCCTCCACCGCCTTGTTGGGCAAGGGCTGCTTGCGGGCTTCGGGTGCGGTGCAATCCTCGATCGGCTTGCCGCCGAGTGCGGCGAGTGCGTCGAGAACGTCCTGCATCTGCGCGTTGACGGGTTCCATCTTGGCCATGGCGGGTTCCTTGGGGGGGAGAGCCGCCTGCTGTAGCAGACGGTCTTTCAGGCTAGTCACCACACGGTGCAAGAGCCGTGACCGCTGGCGCGGGTATCAGGGTTACGAGGCGAGCCGGTGCTGGCCGATGTGATGGGCCGATGGCACCGGGCGGCCGGAGTCACCCACCCAGGTGGCCATCAAGTGGCGCGATCACCCGCGGATTCGGCCGTCGAGGCACCCGGCCTCGTTCGTGTGAGTGTCGGCACATCGGCGAGCGAAACCCGCATCCAGGCATCACCCACCGCGCCATCGCAGCATGTCGTTGCGTTATCGCGGCGCGCTAACGGCTCGTCTTGGACAATGGCGCCACGTCAGGCCCGCACGTGTGCTCGCGCGGCAGGTGGGCCTGGCGCCCACCCGTACTGGAGACCACCATGAACAACTCCCCGAACACGTCCGCAGGTTCCACTTCCCGCAGCGAAGGCGAGGCCAGCGGCAAGAAGACCGGGCTGCACCAGCCCTCCGACGACAACCGCATCCAGGACAAGCTCGAGAACGTCGACCTGGCGTCCCGCGGCGCGAACGTGCATGACCATCTGCGTGACAAACGCGGCAACGGCGTTGCCGGCGATTATGACGACTCGATCAACCATGACGCCGACGAACACTACGTCCAGGACAACGCCGCGCAGCGTCCGCCCAAGTAGCCCCGCACGGGTGTTTTGCCTGGCACGCGCACGTCCGGGAAAACGGCGCCAGCGGCCAAAAAGGCAAACAAGGGGTCAGGTTCGCTTACCGGTGGCGGGCGCCGACCGGCACACCAGCACCGCGTTGGTGCCTCCGAAAGCGAACGCGTTGCTCATCGCAATGGCGGCCGCGGAACCCCTGCGCGCACCCTCGCTGATGTAGTCCAGGTCGCAGGCGGGGTCGGCGCTGCGCAGGTTGATCGTCGGAGGCAGCGTCCCGCGCTCGAGCGCCAACAGGGTCGCTACCAGTTCCAACGCGCCCGCCGCGCCAAGCAGGTGGCCATGCATGGACTTGGTCGAGCTGACCGGGAGGTGGTCGGCGTGCGCCGCGAACACCTGCCGGATGGCATGGGTCTCGGTCACGTCATTGGCGGCGGTGCCGGTGCCGTGCGCATTGATGTAGCCGATCGCGCTGGCGTCGATCGCCGCCGATTGAAGCGCCAACGCCATCGCGCGCGCCTGCCCCTGGACCGTGGGGTGTGTCATGTGGGTGGCGTCGGTGCACAGTCCGTAGCCGATCAGTTCGCCGCGGATGCGCGCACCCCGGCGCCGCGCGCGCTCCCATTCCTCCAGCACCAGCACCGCGGCACCTTCGCCCAGCACCATGCCGCTGCGATCGCGCGCGAACGGCTTGCAGGAGGCGGAGGGATCGTCGGCGTCCTCGGTCGCAAGCGTCTTCAGCGCCTCCCATGCCTTGAGCGTGCCGAGGTTGAGCGGCGCCTCGCTGCCGCCGGCCAGCATGAGGTCCGTCTCCCCGTCGCGGATTCGCCGCCACGCCTCGCCGATCGCCACGGCGGACGAGGAACAAGCGGTGGAATACGTCAGGTTGGGACCGGCCAGCCCGTGTTCGATCCCGATCCAGGCAGCGGCGGCGTGGTTCATCGCCATCAGCACGCTGAAGGGCGGTAGGCGCGCGGCGCCGTCGGCGTACAGCGCGCGATAGCCGTCGTCCACGGTCTGTCCACCGCCCATGCCGGTGCCCAGGAAGACGCCTGCCCGCTCGCGCTCGCCGTCGAACACGCCGGGGCCGGCGCCGTCGACGGCCTGCTGCGCGGCGACCAGCGCGAACTGCGAAACGCGATCGAGCATGCGCAGCTTCGGCGGCGAAAAGTAGGCGCTGCCGTTGAACGCCACCGGTGCGCCGATGCGGGTCGACAGACGCTCGGAAAACGCCGCCTCAAGCCTGCGCACGCCCGAGCGCCCGGCCTGCAGGCCATCAAAGAAGCACAGTTCGTCGTTGCCCAAAGGCGACACCACGCCCAGGCCGGTGACGGCGACGCGCCGCGCTGCCATCAGGTTGCCGGCGCGGCGTGGTCGATGGCGGCCGAGCGCGCCGCGACCAGGCCGTCGATGTAGTCGGCCACGCTGCCGAGCGTCGGCAGATCGGCGGGCAGCTTGTCGGCAACGACGTCGAATCGCTCCTCGAGCGTGAAGATCAACTCGATCAGCGAGAGCGAATCGATCTCCAGCGTCTTCAAGGGCGTCTGCGGCGTCAGCGTTTCGGGCGCGACGGCGTAATCCTTGGCGATCAGGTCGCGCAAGACGACAAAGGTCTGGCCGTCAGTGGTCGGGATACTCATCGCCGTGCTCCGTTTGGTTCGGGATTGATGATGCGTGCGCTCTGCGCGATCGCCGGCTGGCGTACCTTGCCGGCGGCGCGTGCGCACATGGTGAGCAGACCGGGCGCTCGCTGCAGTACCGGCAGCAGCGCAGCGGCTGCCTGCGGGCGCATCGCCAGGTGAGCGCAAACCGCAGCAAGGCGGATGCGGGGCGCAAATTGGTGGTGCCACTGGCGCGCGTAGTCGCGGCCGACGCCGGCGACCTGCCCGGGTGAAACATCTTGTGTGGACAGGCGGCTCGGTTGCGCCAGCAGGCGGTCGCACAGCAGCCATGCGGACTGGATCGCCATGCTGATGCCTTCGCCAAAGATCGGATGCGCCTCGCCGGCCAGGTTGCCGACCGCGAAACTGCCATCGGCGCGCCAAGGCGCGCGGATGCCGGGTTGGATCGGGCCTGACGCGAGCCAATCCGCCGCTTGCGTCGCGTCCGCGAGCACGTCGCGCACGCCCGTGCACTGCGTCTGCACGTGCTCCAGCGCGGCCCAGGCTGCCTTGCGCCCGGGATGGCGGCTGCGCTGCGCGCGCAGCGTGTCACGGCGCACGCAGAATGCCACGGTCGTGAGGCCATGGTCGCCCAGCACCATGCCACCGTAGCCGCCGCTGAAGGCCAGGACCGGCAGCACGCCGGGCTCGATGCGCGCATCGCGGTAGGTGCCCTTGAACGCGAACAGATCGCCTTCGCGGTGCGGCGCGCGCGCGCCTGTCTGCGCGTTCGCGTTCGCGTCAGGCTCGGGTTCCCAGGAGCCATGCGCCCGGACCAGCACCGGTGCGCGCAGGCGCACCGTATCGCTGCCCCCGGTGCGCACCAGCTCGCAGGCGTGATTCGCGCCGTCGTGCTCCTCGTGCTTCACCGTCCAGGGTTGCCAGACGCTCACGCCGACCTGCGCCGCGCGATGCAGCAGCAGGGTGTCCAGATGCTCCCGCCCCAGCGCCCGGCCCCATCGGTGGGGGCCTGCATCGAGCGGCGGCAAGGGCGCGATGATCCTGCGCGTGCCGACGAACAGCCCCACCCGGCGAAGCTCCGGCCCGGCAAGATCGCGGAATGCATCGCCGACGCCCAGCGCATCGAGCAGCGGCAGGTTGGTTGCGGCGATGCACTCACCGCATACCTTGCGGCGCGGGAAGTCACGCTTCTCGACCAGCGCCACCGACCACCCGGCTTCGGCAAGGCGGATCGCGGTGGTCGCGCCTGCCGGTCCGGCGCCGATCACGATCGCGTCGTAATCGGTGCTCATGCCGAAGCAGCCGGCGCGCGGACGTGATCGCGCACGGCGACGAAGCGATGGCTGAACACACCCGCGTCGCCCTCATCGATCCGCCATTGATCAGCCTGCGGCCAGCGCGCGGTGAGCTCCGTGCCACGAAAGCCGGCGCGTACGCTGACCACCGCGTCGTGGCGCGTCACCTGGTTGCAGCCGATCACGCCAAGTAGATGGCTGCCGAGCAACGCGCCGCGCGATCGCCTGGGCTCGATGCACACGACTGCGCGTGCGCGCGCGGCGATGCCGTGCAGCAGGTCCGTCAGCCGATCGCCGTCGAAGTGGTGCAGGAAGAGGTTGGCGATGACGATCGGTCCGCTGGCTGCGTCGGATCGCTGGACCTGCGGAACCACCCCATCCTGGGCCAACCAGTCAAAGACGTCCGCGCGCATCACCTCGCATCGCCAGCCCAATTTCCGGTATCGCTGCAGCGTGAGGTCGCTGACCACGGGCTGGAGATCCAGAAGCCGCAGATCAACCTGCGGCCAGCGCTTCGCGCGCCGCTCGGCGATCCGCAGCAGGAGGGAGCCGTCGCCCGCCCCGAGCTCGACCAGTTGCACGGGGCCGGAGTCGTGCAGCAAGGGGTCGAGCGCGCGGGCAAGCACGGAGGCCGCGCCCATGATGCGATTGATGCGGCGCAGGTCCGCGCGCGAGCCGATCGCAAGCGGGTCGTCCACCGCAAGGCTGTCCAACAGTTCCGGCACGACGGTGCGCTGCGACATCACGGTCGCCAGGGCGGCATGCCGGAGCCGAGCGTCTTGGCGACCAGCGGCTTTCCCGGCAGCGGCGCAGGACTCACGAGACCTCCAGCAGCGCACCATGGCTGCTGAAGCCGGCGCCGAACGACGCCAGCCACCAGCGGCCGCCGGGGGCATTGTCTGCCAGCGCGGCCTGCAGCACGAAGTACACGAACGCGCTGCTGAGGTTGCCGTACTCGCGCAACATCGCCGCGCTGTGGCGCACGTCGTCTTCGGACAGGTCCAGCCGCTCGCACAGCGCGGCCAGCACGTCGCGCCCGCCTGCGTGCCAGACCCAGCCGTCGATGTCGCTGGGCTGCAACCCCTCTGCAGCAAGTACGTCGCCCAACACGCGCTGCGCATGCTGGGCCGCGAGTTTCGGCACCCCGCGGGTCAGGATGTTGCGCAGCAGTCCGCCACGCTGCTCGAATCGAAGTGCCTCCCGCTCGTCCGGATCGATAACCGACGCCGCGCGCTTCCACTTGATGCTGCGCCGGTCCGCGTGTGGCGAGGCCGACAGCACCGCCGCGCCCGCGCCATCGCCGAACAGGCAGGCACTGATCAGCACGCCCGGATCGTTGTCCAGGTACATCGCCGCGCTGCTGACCTCCACGCACACCGACAGCACGCGCTCGCACCGTTGCGACGCGATCAGTGCCTCGGCCGTTCGCATGTTGGGCAGCGCCGCGCCGCAGCCTTGGCCCACCAGGTCCAGCGCCTGCACGTCCGCGCGCAATCCGATCGATTGGGCCAGATAGCTGCTCAGGCCCGGACACAGGTACCCGGTGCAGGTGCTGACGATCACGCCATCGATGTCGCCGGCGGCGAGCCCGGCATCGGCGAGGGCGCGCGCAGCGGCCTGCGATGCCAGCGCCGGCGCATGGGTGGCGAAGCGCTGATGCAGGGTGTCGGGATCGATCGCGAACACCTCGTCCAGCGAGTCCACTGCCAGGCGCCGCGCTTCGATTCCGTTGTCACGCGCAAGCACGAGTTCGGTAATCATGCGCGCACGACGATCCAGCCGCTCGAACCAGGGCGAGGCCTGGAATGATGACCAGCAATCTGCCTTGGTGTAACGACGCTCCGGATGCGCTGTGCCGAGCCCAACGATGTACATTCAACCCTTGAAATTTTGCGGACCGTGCGCCCGGGCCGATGCAGCATAGGCGCGATCTGTGAAGACAGCGTTTTGCCATCGACCGCGCTACCCGCGGGAGTTGACATGCGGGCTAGGCCGATCGAACGTGCCTGCGAACGGCTCCACGCCCTGCTCCACCCTCAAGCTGGAACCGAGCGACGTCGCGGCCCAACTTCTGAAGCACGGCACCGCGTGCGGGCTTGAGCGGGTCGTCAGTCATCAGGACGGCGGGGCGCCTCCATCGTCCACATTTTGCTGGCCACTCGCGAAGCGGTCGGTTTCCGCTGACACAAGGCAGCTCGATGCGCGCCCGGGGTTCCGGGCGCGTTGCCGCGACCTGCTAGTCGGCGGCCGGGTCCTCGGCGTATTTCTCGTGCAGCTTCACGGGCGGCGACGGATTTTGCGTGCGTCGGCGGATCCACAGGTTGATCATCTCGACGAAGACCGAGAACGCCATCGCCGCGTAGATGTAGCCCTTCGGGATGTGCTGGCCAAAACCGTCGGCCAGCAGCACCAGGCCAATCATGATCAGGAAGGCCAGCGCGAGCACCTTCACGGTCGGGTGGCGCTCGACGAACTCGCCGATCGGCTTGGCGAACACCAGCATGAAGCCGATCGAGATCAGGATCGCGGTGACCATGACCCAGCGCTCGTCGACCATGCCGACCGCAGTGATGATCGAGTCCAGCGAAAACACGATGTCGAGCACCATGATCTGGGCGATGACGGCGCCGAACGTGGCGGTCACTGCACCAATCGTGACTTCCTCGGTGGTGCCCTCGAGCTTCTGGTGGATCTCGTGGGTGGCCTTGCCGATCAGGAACAGCCCGCCGCCGATCAGGATCAGGTCGCGCCAGGAGAACGCCTGGCCGAACACCGAGAACAGCGGGGCAGTCAGTCCGACGATCCAGGCAATCGCCATCAGCAACCCGAGCCGCGTCACGGCGGCGAGCGTGATGCCGAGCCGACGCGCCTTGTCGCGCTGCTCCGGCGGCAATTTTCCAGCTAGGATGGAGATGAAGATGATGTTGTCGATGCCCAGCACCAGCTCCAGCGCGGTGAGGGTGGCGAGGGCGATCCAGATTTCGGGATTGGCCAGCTGTTCCATGGGGTGTCTCTCGGCGGCGAATAGCGATTGAAGGGAATGGTGCTCGTAAAGAGCCCGTGTATCCCGCGCCACTGGCCGCGTGCGTGGAAGCGCGCTTCATTGTTCGGCAGGTGGAGCGTTTTGCGGCGGGCCCAAGGGCCACGGCCAGATTGCATCGGACCGATGCGCCTTCGCCGTGGTCGGCGAAGGTCTTGCTCACAGGCCACGAATGGCCTGCTGCTGCACCGGAGCCTGGGCTCGTATTGACGGCGACAGCAATTGG
>JBBRWW010000131.1:0-7845 GCA_038248955.1 Lysobacterales bacterium | reverse complement strand
TAGGCATCCACGGCACCGCACTGGCCTTGCACGAACAACGCCTGCAGGTGCTGGCGGCCAACATCGCCAACGCCGACACGCCCCACTACCAGGCGCAGGACCTCGATTTCGGCAGCGCCCTGCGCGCCGCGCTGCAGCCCGGTGCCGCGGTCGGCGGCGATGCCATCGGCGACGCCGCGAGCGCCGCGCGCACCGCCCGGCCCTCCAGCCAGCCCAGCCTCGACGGCAACACCGTCGATGGCGACCGCGAGAACGCCACCTACGCGCAGGCGACGCTGGAATACCGCGCATCGCTGTCGTTCGTCGAGTCGCGCGTGCGCTCGATGCTCACCGCGATCACCGGCCAGTGAGGCCGCGACCGATGCAGCCGATCCATCAAGCCCGCCGCGCCACGCCGCCGGCCCGCAACGGAAGCCCCGCATGAGCAACCTGCCGATCTTCGATGTCGCCGGCTCGGCGATGACCGCGCAATCGGTGCGCCTGAGCACCATCGCCTCCAACCTTGCCAACGCCGATTCGGTGTCCGGCGATCCCAACGCGGTGTTCCGCGCCAAGCAGCCGGTGTTCACCACCGAGGCGGTGGCCGGCAACCCGGCCCTGAGCGGCGTGCGGGTGACCGAAGTCAGCGAGAGCACCGCCGCCCCGCTCAAGCGCTACGAACCCGGCCACCCGCTCGCCGATCCGCAGGGCTACGTGTACGCCCCCGACATCGATCCGGTTGCGCAGATGGTCGACCTGATCTCGGCCTCGCGCAGCTACCAGGCCAACGTCGAGGTCTTCAACAGCGCCAAGGAACTGGCGATGGCCACCCTGAACATGGGTCGCTGACCGCGCCCGACCACTGCAAGGAACGTCCCATGAGCACCATCACCAACGCCACCGCCGCCAGCGACAACAGCTTCTCGGCGCTCGGCCTGCAGAGCCAGCAGGCCGCGCGCAGCAGTTCGCTGGGCCAGGCCGACTTCCTGCGCCTGATGACCGAGCAGCTGAAGAACCAGGATCCGCTCAAACCGCTCGACAACGCCCAGTTCCTCGGCCAGCTCGCGCAGTTCTCCACCGTGCAGGGCATCGACAAGATGCAGAACGCGATGGAGGCGGTGGCCAACGTGATGGAGTCCGACCAGACCCTGCGCGCCGCCGCCCTGGTGGGCCGCGAGGCGCTGGTCGAGGTCTCCACGGTGGAACTGGCCGCCGGCGCCAGCGTGAAGGGCGAGGTCAGCGCGCCGTCGGCCGGGCCGATCACGTTCGAGATCGTCGACGCCGGCGGCACCCGCGTGCGGCAGATGACCGTTGACGCCGCGGCCGCCGGCAACACCGCGTTCCAGTGGGACGGTCGCAACGATGCCGGCCAGGCCGCCGCCGCGGGGCGCTACACGATCCGCGCCGTCAGCGGCAATGGCGACACGGCCGAAAACCTGGCCGTGCGCGTCGCGGCGCGCGTCGACAGCGTCTCGATCGAGCCGACCGGGCTCGTCCTCAACCTTTCGGGTCTGGGCAGCCATCCGCTGTCGTCGATCCGCCGCATCGGCTGATCGCGGGCCACTTACGCCCTTCGAACACGCCGACCACCACCCGCGTCGATCCCAGCCCTCTCCATCCAGGACATCCCCATGACCTTCCGTATCTCGCTCAGCGGCATGAACGCGGCCTCGGCCGACCTCAATGTCACCTCCAACAACATCGCCAACGCCAACACCACCGGCTTCAAGCAGTCGCGCGCGGAGTTCGCCGATGTGTTCGCGGTGTCGGCCTACGGCCTGTCGAGCACCGCGATCGGCGCGGGCGTGCGGCTGGAGAAGGTCGCACAGCAGTTCAACCAGGGCAACGTCGACTTCACCGGCAAGTCGCTGGACATGGCGTTGTCGGGCCAGGGTTTCTTCACGTTGTCGGGCAACGGCGCGATGGTCTATTCGCGCGCCGGCAACTTCGGCGCCGACCGTGACGGCTTCGTGGTCAACCCCGCGGGCCAGCGCCTGCAGGTGTTCCAGCCCAACGCCGGCGGCAACGGCTTCGACACCGGCCGCATGGGCGACCTGCAACTGGCCACCGGCGATTCGCCGCCGCGCCCGACGTCCGCGGTCAAGGTCGGCACCAACCTGCCCGGCAACGCCAGCGCGCCGACGATCACCCCGTTCGACGCCAACGACCCGGACACCTACAACCACACCACGTCGCTGACCGTGTACGACTCGCTCGGCGCCTCGCACACCCAGTCGATGTACTTCACCAAGACCGCCAACCCGAACGAATGGCAGGTGCAGACCCAGGTCGATGGCACCGATGTCGGCGGCGCGCAGACGCTGCAGTACTCCTCCGCTGGTGCGCTCGTCGTGCCGGCGACCGGCAAGCTCACGCTGCCGGCCTACACCCCGGCGACCGGCGCCGCGCCGATGGCAATCGAGCTGGACGTGGGCAATTCCACCCAGTACGGCAGCGCGTTCGGCGTCTCCGCGCTGGTCCAGGACGGGTATGCCACCGGCCGCCTGACCGGGATCGAGGTCACCAGCGAAGGCATCGTCAACGCCCGTTACACCAACGGCGTGTCGACCGCGCTGGGCCAGGTCGCGCTGACCACGTTCGCCAACCCGCAGGGCATGCAGCCGCTGGGCAACAACGGCTGGGCCGAGACCTCCGAATCCGGCCAGGCGCGCCGCGGCGCGGCTGGCTCGTCGGAATTCGGGCTGGTCCAGGGCGGCGCGCTGGAGGCCTCCAACGTCGACCTGACCGAACAGCTGGTGAACATGATCACCGCGCAGCGCAACTTCCAGGCCAACGCGCAGATGATCTCGACCCAGGACCAGGTCACCCAGACCATCATCAACATCCGCTGAGACCGGGCCGCGGCGTCGCGACCACCGGTGGGTCCCGCGCACGCCGCGGTGCCCACCGGCGGCGCGACCCGCGCCGCCCGCTTACCCCGGAACGAGGCAGCACCCCATGGACAAGTCCCTCTACATCGCGATGACCGGCGCCAGCGCCACGCTGCGCGCGCAGGGCTCGGTGGCCCACAACCTCGCCAACGCCGACACCGTCGGCTTCCAGGCGACGTTGAGCGGCACCATCGCCGCGCCGGTGAAAGGCCCCGGCCTGGCGTCGCGGGTCGGCGTGGTGGCCCAGACCCTGGGCGTGAGCAGTGCTGGTGGATCGATCATGACCACCGGCAACCCGCTCGATGTCGCCTTGCAGGGCGACCATTGGCTGGCGGTGCAGGACAGCGCCGGCGGCGTCGCCTACACCCGCGCCGGCGACCTCAAGCTCAGCCTCAACGGCCTGCTCACCACCGCCAGTGGCCGCCCGGTGCTCGACCAGGGCGGCGCGCCGATGTCGATCCCGCCGGCGGAGTCGATCCACATCGGCGGCGACGGCACCATCTCCGTGGTGCCGCAGGGCCAGCCGGCGTCGACCGTCGCCAGCGTCGGCCGCCTGCAGGTGGTGCAGGCCCGTACCCAGGACCTGGTCCGCGGCGAGGACGGCCTGATGCACGCCGCCCCCGGCGCCGCGGCGCCCGCGTCCGCCGCCGGCAACGTCCTGACCTCCGGCGTGCAGGAAGGCAGCAACGTCGACAGCACCGCGATGCTGGTGTCGATGATCCAACTGGCACGCCAGTTCGAGATGCAGGTACGGGTCTTGCACAGCGGTGACGAGACCGCCCGCAGCGCCAACACCCTGTTGTCGTCGCGCTGATCACCCACCGCGTCGCGCCCCACGCCCACCCGCTCGACATCCCGCTACACCAGACTGAAGAGAACCCGCCATGACCCAGGCTCTGTGGATTGCCAAGACCGGCCTCGACGCGCAGCAGACGCGCATGGCGGTGATTTCCAACAACCTCGCCAACACCAATACCACCGGCTTCAAGCGTGACCGCGCCAGCTTCGAGGACCTGCTGTACCAGACCGTCCGCCAGCCCGGCGGCGCGTCCTCGGAGCAGACCCAGCTGCCCAGCGGCCTGTCGACCGGCACCGGCGTGCGCGTGGCCTCCACCGCCAAGCAGTTCTCGCAGGGCAACCTCAGCCAGACCGGCAACGCGCTGGACGTGGCGATCAACGGCCGCGGCTTCTTCGAGGTGCTGATGCCCGACGGCAGCACCGCCTACACCCGCGATGGCAGCTTCCAGGTCAACTCGCAGGGCGAGCTGGTTACCAACGCCGGCTATCCGGTGCAACCGGGGCTGCAGCTGCCCGAGGGCGCGCAGAGCGTGACCATCGCCAGCGACGGGACCGTTACCGTGCAGGTCGCCGGCCAGGCCGAGGGCGTGCAAGTCGGTTCCTTGACGCTGGCCGACTTCGTCAACCCGGCCGGCCTGCAGGCCAAGGGCGAGAACCTGTTCGCCGAGACCGGCGCCAGCGGCCCGGCGCAGAGCGGCACGCCCGGCCAGTCCGGCGCCGGGCGGCTGGTGCAGGGCTCGCTGGAGGGTTCCAACGTCAACGTCGTCGAGGAACTGGTGTCGATGATCGAGACCCAGCGTGCGTACGAGACCAACGCCAAGGCGATCTCGACCACCGACTCGATGCTCGCCTTCCTCAACAACAACCTGTGAGCCTCGACGTGACCCGCCTGCCGCTGCTCGCCAACTGCCTCGCCCTCCTCGCGCTGCCGGGCTGCGCCAGCATCGTCGGCGACGTACGCCCGTTCGCGCCGGTGGCGGTCGCGCCGCCGGCCGTCGCGGCGCAGATCGCCGCCGCCCAGCCGGTCGCGGCCGTCGCCGGCAATCCCGCGCCCAGCGCCAGCAACAGCGGAGGCTCGATCTTCGCCAGCGCGGGCGGCGGAGCCGGTGGCAACCGCGGCCTGCGGTTGTTCCAGGACATGAAGGCCCGCGAGGTCGGCGACCTGCTGACGATCGTGCTGGTGGAAAACACCACCGCCAAGACCAACGCCAAGACCGCGGTGACCAAGAACGCGGGCGTGGGGATGGGCGCGCCGAGCCTCTTCGGCCAGTCGGTCACCTACAACGGCAAATCCATCCTCGAGGCCGAGATCGAGGGCAAGCGCAAGTTCGGCGGCGCCGGCGACAGCGCCCAGAGCAACCAGCTCGACGGCAACATCACCGTCACCGTCATCGAGCAGCTCGGCAACGGCAACCTGCGCGTCGCCGGCGAGAAGCGCGTGCGCCTGAACCAGGGTGACGAGCTGGTGCAGGTTCAAGGGATCGTCCGCACCGCCGATATCGGTCCTGACAACCGCATCAACTCCGACCGGATCGGCGAGGCGCAGATCGTCTATGGCGGTCGCGGCACGCTGGCACGTTCCAACGCGATGGGCTGGCTGGGCCGGTTCTTCAACTCCGCCGCCTTCCCCTACTGAGGACCGTGCCCATGCGTCCGTCCATCGCCATCAGCGTTTCCCTACTCGTCGCCTGCCTGCTCGCGCTGGCCCCCGCGCCGGCCCACGCCGAGCGCATCAAGGACCTCGCCCAGGTCGCCGGCATGCGCGGCAACCCGCTGGTCGGCTATGGCCTGATCGTCGGCCTGGACGGCAGCGGCGATCGCACCAGCCAGACGCCCTTCACGGTGCAGAGCCTGAAAACCATGCTCGACCAGCTCGGCGTCACCATTCCGCCGGGCGTCAACCCGCAGCTCAAGAACGTCGCCGCGGTCGCGATCCAGGCCGAACTGCCGGCGTTCGCCAAGCCCGGCCAGACGATCGACATCACCGTGTCGTCGATCGGCAATGCCGGCTCGCTGCGCGGCGGCAGCCTGCTGATGGCGCCGTTGCGGGGCGCCGACGGCCAGATCTACGCGATCGCCCAGGGCACGCTGGTGGTCAGCGGCTTCGGCGCCGCCGGCCGCGACGGTTCGAAGATCTCGGTCAACGCCCCCAACGGCGGCAGCATCCCCAACGGCGCCATCGTCGAACGCGCGGTCGCCGCGACCTCGCAGACCGGCACCGGCACCGTCACCCTGAACCTGCACGAGTCCGACTTCACCACCGCCGCGCGCATCGTCAGCGCGATCGACGGCGCGTTCGGCCCGGGCCACGCGCGCGCGCTGGACGGCGTCACGATCGAGGTGTCGCCGCCGAATGGGGACCGCATCGCGTTCCTGTCGCAGCTGGAAACCCTGGACATCAATCCCGGCTCGGCCGCGGCCAAGGTGATCGTCAACGCCCGCACCGGCACCGTGGTCATGGGTGGCAATGTCACCGTGCTGCCGGCGGCGGTGTCGCACGGTTCGCTGACGGTCTCGATCGTCGAATCCGCGCAGGTCAGCCAGCCCGAGCCGTTCGGCCGCGGCGAGACCGTGGTCACGCCGCAGTCGAGCGTGCAGCTGCAGCAGGACGGCGGCCGCATGTTCCTGTTCAAGGGTGGCACGTCGCTGGAATCGATCGTGCGCGCGGTCAACGCGGTGGGCGCGGCGCCCGGCGATATCGTCGCTATTCTTGAAGCGCTCAAGCGCGCCGGCGCGCTGCGCGCCGAACTCGAGGTGATCTGAGCCCGCCGCTCGGAAGCCCGCCATGCTCCTGCCCACCACCACGCCGCTTGCCCTGAACCCGTCGTCGGCCACGCCGCACGCCCGGATCGAAAAGGCCGCGCGCGAGCTGGAAACGCAGTTCGCGCAGATGCTGATCAAGTCGATGCGCAGCGCGTCGATGGGCGACCCGCTGATGGGCGACAACACCACGTATCGCGACATGTACGACCAGCAGCTCGCCAAGGAAATGAGCAAGGGCCACGGCATGGGCCTGGCGCCGGCGATCATGCGCCAGCTGGAGCGCGGCACCGGCACCCCGTCGCCCGCACCAGCCTCGCCCACGTCGTTCCCGCTGCTCACGCCGGGCGCGTCGTCTCCCGGCGCGCCGATGCCGCTGGCCTTGCCGGTCCGCGCGATGCCGCTGGGCGCGTCGGCGGGGGCGCTGTCCGGCGGCCTGTCGCTGGCGCCGTCCAGCGCCGGCGTGTCGATGCCGGCCTTCGACATGCCGACGATGTCGGTGACCGCCGCCCCCGGCGATGCCGCCATCGCCGCGGCCGCCTGCCCGGACAACGTACCGCTGGACTGCAGCAGCCCGGAAGCATTCGTGAAGTCGATCTGGCCGCAGGCGCAGAAGACCGCAGCCGAGCTGGGCGTGCCGGCCAAGGCGCTGGTCGCGCAGGCGGCGCTGGAAACCGGCTGGGGCCGCCGCCTGGTCGGCCGCGCCGGGGTGACCTCGCACAACCTGTTCGGGATCAAGGCCGGCGGCAAATGGGTCGGCGACAAGATGAGCGCGGCCACCCACGAATTCGTCGACGGCGTGCGGCGCACCGAGCGCGCCGCGTTCCGCGCCTATGGCTCGGCATCGGACAGCTTCGCCGACTACGCGCGCCTGCTCGGCAACGAGCGCTATGCCGGCGCGCGCGGCGCCGGCAACGACACCCACCGCTTCGCCAGCGCGCTGCAGAAAGCCGGCTACGCGACCGACCCCAGCTACGCCGCCAAGATCACCGCGATCGCCAATGGCGCGACGCTCAACCGCGCGCTGTCGGCACTCGCCGGCGCGACCACCGTGGCCAGCAACGTCACCGCCATGGCGGCCCTGCCGCCGGCCACCCAGGGATAAGCGATGACCGGAATCCTCTCCACCGGTACCTCCGCGCTGCTCGCGTTCCAGCGCGCGCTGGGTACCGTCGGCCACAACGTCGCCAACGCCGCCACCCCGGGCTACAGACGCCAGCGCGTCGACCTCGCCGCGCGCCCGGGCCAGAACACCGGCGCCGGTTACATCGGCCAGGGAGTCGACGTAGCCCGCCTGCAGCGCCTCGCCGATGGCCTGGTGTTCGCGCGCCAGGTCGACAGCAGCGGCGAACTCGGTCGCCTGTCGCAACTGTCCTCGATGGCCGGCCGCGTCGACGCGCTTGTGTCCGACCCGGCC
>JBBRWW010000130.1:0-8061 GCA_038248955.1 Lysobacterales bacterium | reverse complement strand
CAGGTAGGCCGGCACCACCAGCGCGTGTCGCCACGCCGGGATCGGCTTCAGCGATGCGTAGATCATCGCGGTGCAGACCACCGTGAGCAGCGCGCCGCCGATCGCCGCCACGCATGCCGCGATGCCCAGCGCGTTGCCGTGCAAAGCCGGGGCATCGGCATTCGCGGCGATCAGGCTTGGCAACAGCAGCGCGCCCAGCGCGAGCGCCGGCACGTACGTCAGCAACGCCATCACGCCTTCGCGCGACAGCCACGAGCTGCGCCACTGCGACATCGCCCGCCAGGCGCGCTGCGGCTTGCCCAGGTGCGCCAGCGAGCTGAGCAGGCCGGTCGTGATCATCACCAGCGCCAGCACCAGCAGCATCAGCAGCGCGCGCGCGGAGTGGCCCTGTCCGAGGATCGCGAATGCAACCGCGGCGAGCAGGCCATAGCCGGCCCCGGACAGGGTTGTGAAGGCGATGACCGAGAATGCGGGATGCATCTCAGTACCGTCCCCGGCCGGTGCCGCCGAACGCACCGGAGCGCGGTGATCCCGTGGCGCTGCAAGCGCGATTTCGAGGATGGCGCCGCACTGCCAGGGGTCGTGGTTTGGCGGCCGCACAGCCGGCGCACATCGGCCCTCGCCCGGCCGTCATCGCGACAGCACCCGGTCGAGCCAGCGCAGCATCGGCGGCAGCGCGGCGGTGTCGAGCGGCACGGCCAGCGGCATTGTCACGGCAGCATCAGGCGCGGGGGCTGCGTCACCGGCGCGACGCGGCCGCGGCGGCAGGTACTGGTTGACCGGCTTGTAGCCCAGGGTCGGCATCAGGTCGACGCCGCCGCGCGCGGCGACGAGTTTGGACACCTTCGATTCGGGGTCGCCAAGGTCGCCGAAATGCCGCGCCTTGGTTGGGCAGGCCTGCACGCAGGCGGGTTGCCGCTCGGCTTCCTCGAGGTTTTCGTTGTAGATGCGGTCGATGCACAGCGTGCATTTCTTCATGACGCCCTCGATCGGCGAGTACTCGCGCGCGCCATACGGGCAGGCCCACGAGCACAGCTTGCAGCCGATGCACTTGGCCTCGTCGACCAGCACGATGCCGTCCTGTGCGCGCTTGTAGCTGGCGCCGGTGGGGCACACGGTGACGCAGGCCGGCTCCTCGCAGTGCAGGCAGCTACGCGGGAAGTGCAGCGTCATCGCCGGCTGCGACGCCTCCTGGACGAGGCTGTTGGTCGTCGCGCAGGCGCTGCGTGCGCCGGGGCTGGACGGCGCCGGGGCCGCGGCATGCGGATCGAAGGCCGGGGTCGAGAAGTCGGTCGCGGCCAACTCGTAACTGTGCACGCGGTTGAACCAGATGCCGGTCGGGTCCTTGCCGTATGGCTGCTCGTCGGTCAACGGACCGGCGAAGCCGCCGGCATTCCACTCCTTGCAGCTCACCGCGCACGCGTGGCAACCGACGCAGGTGTCGAGGTCGATGACCAACCCCATCTTCACTTTTGACGGTGGTGGCAGGTCGGTCATCGCGGGCACTCGCTGGCGGGCATCGGGATCCTGGGGTCAGAACGGGAAGTAACGGGGGATCAGCACTACCGCCATGCCCCAGAAAATCAGGTTGAGCGGCAGGCCGATCTTGGTAAAGTCGATGAAACGATAGCCGCCGGCCGCGTGCACCATCGCGTTGGTCTGGTAACCCACCGGGGTGACGAAAGCCGTCGAGGCCGCGAACGCGACCGCGACCAGGAACGGCTTTGCGTCGACGCCCAGCGATTCGGCAGTGGACAACGCGATCGGCACCACCAGGACCGCCGCGGCATTGTTGCTCATCACCTCGGTCAGTGCCCCGGTCATCAGGTAGATCACCGCGAGCACAACCACCGGATTGGACTTGCCGACCAGGCCAATGGCATTCACCGCCAGCCAGTCGGCGCCGCCCGAATGCTGCAGCGCGAGCCCCAGCGGCAGGACGCCGGCCAGCAGCATCACCACCGACCAGTCGACGGCGGCATAGGCCTCGTCCGGCTCGAGGCAGCGCAGTACGACCAGGGCAACGCAGCCCAGCAGCGCCGACCCGACGATCGGCAGCCAGCCCAGGGCAGCGGTCCCGATCACGGCGACCATGATCGCCATCGACGTCCATGCACGCCGCACGTCGACCCGCTGTTGTTCGCGCTTGCCCAGCATGATCAGGCCTGGTTCGTCGCGCATCGTGGTGATGGCATTTTCCGACGCGTCCACCAGCAGGATGTCGCCCACCGCCAGCCGGACCTGGTCGATGCGCTGGCGTAGCGGCGCGCGTTGGCGTTGCAGGCCGTGGACGCGGGCACGGTAGACGTGGCCAAAGCGAATCCCCGCGATCGTGTGCCCGACCAGGTGGGAACCCGGTGCGACCATCACCTCGGCGTGCAGACGGTCGGTGCCGGCATGGTCGGCCAGGTCCGGAGCGACGGGGTCGTGGACCAGCTTTAGTTGCTTGCGGACGGCTTCGATCGCGGTCCATTCCCCTCGCAGCAGGATGCGATCACCGACCTGCAATTCGGTGCCGCGCGGCTTGGGCAGCATGGCGCCGGCGCGGAATACTTCCAGGACGGTGACGTCGCCCGCATCCGACGGCACTGCCTCGGCGCTGCGCTTGCCGATCAGGGCGGAGCGTTCGGGTACCAGCAGTTCGACCAGGAAACGGCCGCCATGGCCATCGCGCTCGATCTGCGGGATGCCCAGGTCAGGCAACAGGAAGCGCCGCACCAGCATCAGGTAGGTGATCCCGACGGCGACGAAGATCACCCCCAGCGGCGCGAATTCAAACAGACCGAATCCTTCGCGACCAGACTGGATCGCCAGCGAGTTGACCAGCAGGTTGGTCGAGGTACCCACCAGGGTGCAGACGCCGCCGAACTGGGCGGCGTACGACAGCGGAATCAGGAATTTCGACGGGGCCTGGCGGTTGGCGATCGCGGCGCTGATCACCAGCGGCAGGAACACCGCGACGGCAGCGGTATTGTTGACGAACGCCGAGAGGAACGCGATCACCAGCATCATCACCAGCGCAAACAGCCAGCTCCAGCGGATCCGCGCCAGCGCCTCGCCCATCCCCTGCAGCGCGCCACTGCGCTGCAGCCCGGCGCTGAGCACGAACATCGCCGCGACCGTGATCGTGGCCTGGCTGGAGAATCCCGACAGCGCCTCCGCCGGCGTCACCAGTCCCAGCACCAGCACGCTGGCCAGCACCAGTAGCGCGACGACGTCGACCGGCAGCTTCTCGGTCACGAACAGGTACACCGCGCCGACCAGCACGGCGAGCGTCAGCCACAGGTCCATGCCCATCAGGTCAGGCCCATCTGTCCACGCCCATCATTCGTGGTCCTTGCGCCGCATCGCCGCCCCGTAGCGCAGCGGGCGGTCGTCGGCCTCGGCGAATTGCAGCGGCGCGAACTGCGGCTGGCTCTGCATGTCGTCGCTGGCCTCGGCCGGGACGCCCGCCTTGGCGATCCGAACGCGCAGGTCGAACCACGCCGCCTGCCCGGTGACCGGGTCGGCGTTGGCGTAATCGCCCTTCGGGGTGATGTCCGAAATCAGGTGATTGAGCAGGAAGCCCTTGCGCGCTTCCGGCGCGTCCTTGTCCAACCGCCACGCGCGCTTGCGCTTGCCGATCGCGTTCCAGGTCCAGACGGTGTCGGGTTGCGTATTGGCGGCGAATTTCGCCTGTACGGTGATCGTGCCGTGGTGCGAGGTCACCGTGACCCAGTCGTCGTCGGCGATGCCGTGGCGCGCGCCGGTGTCCGGATGCAGGTACAGGTAGTTGTGGGTCGCGATCTGTCGCAGCCAGGCGTTCTGCGCGCCCCAGGCGTGGTACATGAACATCGGCCGCTGGGTTACCGCGCTGAGCGGAAACGGATGGCTGCCTCCGCTGCCGGCGTGGCGTTCGACGGTTTCCCCTGCGTGCCCGGCGGTGCTGGAAACCGCGCTTCCCGGGCGATCGGATTGGGCGCCTTCGAACGGTTCGTACCAGATCGGCAGCGGGTCGAAGTAGGTCGCCACGCGTTCGCGGTGCTGGGCCGGCGGCTGGTGGTCGCCGTGGCCGAGCGCGGCGAGGCGGAACTTCTGCAGCGTCTCGGAATACAACTGCAGCACGATCGGCTCGGCATGGCCGAGGAAACCCATGTCCTTGGCCCAGTCGAGGTAACCGCGGTTGGCCATCTTGAAGTAGCGCGCGCTGGCGGGCAGTTCGCTGCGCCAGAAACCGTTGTTTTCGATGTAACGCTGCAACTGGTCCGGGTTGGGCGCGCCCTTGGCCTCGCTCCCGCCGTCCTCGCCGCGCCAGCCGGCCAGCAGGCCGACGCCGGGCGCGCGTTCGTGGTGGACGATGTAGTCGGCGTAATCGCGGTAGCGCGCGCCGCCGTCGTCGCCGGTCATGCCCGGCAGGCCCAGGCGCGCGCCGAGGTCGAGCAGCACCGACTGGAAACCGCGCACGTCACGGCCCGGGGATTGCGACGCCGCGTCCAGCACCGGATGGCGGATGGCGTCGGCGGCGCCGTCGGCATCGGAGATCGGCCGGTCCAGCATCGAGATCGCATCGAAGCGCTCCAGATACGTGGTGTCGGGCAGGATCAGGTCGGCGTAGGCGACCATCTCCGAGGCGTAGGCATCGGCATAGATGATGTGCGGGATGCGGTATTCGCCGCTGTCGTCCTTGTCGGTCAGCCAGCCGATCGTCTCGGCGGTGTTCATCGACGAGTTCCAGCTCATGTTCGCCATGAACATCAGCAGCGTGTCGATGCGGTACGGGTCGCCGGCCCAGGCGTTGCGGATCACCGTGTGCATCATCCCGTGCGCGGACAGCGGGTAGGCCCACGAGAACGCATGGTCGATGCGGCGCGGATTGCCGTCGGCGTCGACCAGCAGGTCCTCGGGCGCGTGCACGAAACCCAGCGGCGCGGCGTCGAGCGCGCCGTTGGCCTGGCGGGTCCTGCCAGGGCGGTTTGGCGGCGGAATGGGCTTGGGGAACGGTGGCTGGTAGCGGAATGAGCCCGGGGTGTCGACCGCGCCCAGCAACAGCTGCAGCAGGTGCAGCGCGCGGCACGTGTGGAAGCCGTTGCTGTGCGCGCTGATGCCGCGCATCGCGTGCATCGCGACCGGCCGGCCGACCATCTCGGCGTGCTCGCGACCGTGCGCGTCGGTCCACGCGATCGGCAGCGTGACGGGATGTTCGAACGCCGCCTCGGCCAGTTCGCGCGCGATCCGGCGGATGGTGTCGGCGTCGATGCCGCAGCGCTCGCTGACCGCGTCGGGCGCGTACAGCGGGTCGAGGTAGCGCTCGGCGACGAGCTGGAACGACGGCACCGCGGTGCGCCCGTCGGCCAGGGTGACTTCGCCCACCACGGCGGGCAGCACGTCGATGCGATTGGCGTCGACCGCGGCGCCCGTCGTGCGGTCGAAGCACAGCGGCTTGCCGTCGGCGTCGCGCGCAAACAGGCCGTCGTCGGCGCCGCCGGGATTGCGGATGACCAACCAGTGCGCGTTGGTGTAGCGAACCAGGTAGTCGAGATCGATGCGGTCGGCGTTGAGCAGTTCATGGATCAGCGCGAACGCGAACAGCCCATCGGTGCCCGGACGGATCCCGATCCACTCGTCGGCGATCGCGCCGTAGCCGCTGCGCACCGGGTTGACCACGATGATCTTGGCACCGCGTTCCTTGAGCTTGCCCAGGCCGAGCTTGATCGGGTTGGAGTCGTGGTCCTCGGCGACGCCCCACATCATGAAGATGCGGGCGTGCTCCCAGTCGGGTTCGCCGAACTCCCAGAACGACCCGCCCAGCGTGTACAGCCCGCCGGCGGCCATGTTGACCGAGCAGAAACCACCATGCGCGGCGTAGTTGACCGTGCCGAACTGCTGCGCCCACCACCCGGTCAGCGCCTGCGACTGGTCGCGGCCGGTGAAGAACGCGAGTTCATCGGGGTTGCGTGCGCGGATCGGCGCCAGCCAGCCGGCGGCGATCTCCAGCGCCTCGTCCCATTCGATTTCCTTGAACTCGCCGCGGCCGCGCTCACCGACGCGCAGCAGCGGCTTGTCCAGCCGCGCCGGCGAGTAGTGCTGCATGATCCCGGCCGAGCCCTTCGCGCACAGCACACCCTGGTTGACCGGGTGCGCGGGGTTGCCCTGGATGTAGCGGATCCTCTTTCCCTGGGGGCCGCCGTCGCTGAGCCACACCTTGATGCCGCAGCGGCAGGCGCACATGTAGCAGGTCGTGGTCTTGACCTCGTCGCCCGGCGAGGGCGAGTAGTTGATGACGGGCTCGACGGGGACGTGCCTGGGCATGACGCCATTGTGCCTGCGTTGGTGGCCACGGTCGGCACCGGACCAGGGCTGGCAGTGCCTGCGTCCGACGTCGAGGTCGTCGAGCGCGGTCTGGAGCCCGTGGCAGGCGACCATCCACGCACGGACAAGCCGGCAGCGGCGAGACGCGCGGTCAGGGCCGACACTGGCGATCCACAGCCAGTGCCATCTGCAGCGCCAGTGCGTCACCACCGGTCGCGTAGCCGGCGAGATCATCCGGGTTGCGGACGCAGGGATGCGGTGGATTACCGAACACCACGCCCACCATCGCCACCGCGTCGGCCACCGAAACCTGGCGCTTCAGGCGGAAGCGGCTGGCCGGCAGGTCGGCGAGCGCCATGGGGCGTCTGGCGAATGGATCGACCGGCACGGCCACGATGGGGTGGTTCCGCGCCCATTCCCCGGCTTGCCGCAGATAGACGGCCGCCATCGGGCGCGCCAGCGGCAGATCCGCGGGCGGGTCGGTCGGCGCCGGGTCGTGGATCGCCTTGGCAGGTGTCGAATGCGGACGTTGGATGGCGGGCACTGCACGGGCGGACGCGAGACGCGGCCGCGCCGGCTTGGCGAGCGCCCGGTCCCGGCGCGGCGGCACCGCGATCCACACCACGTCGAGCGCCGTCGTCGCGGCGGCATCCGGCGCGGTCGTGGATGTCGGCGCCAGCAGCGCCTGCAGCTGCCAGGCGATCAACGCGTTCACCGCCACCGCCACCGCGGCGCCCAGCACGCCATCGCCGTTCGACTTCCCTGTCGTCTGCATGTCGCCGCCGCTCCCTGTGCTGCCCGGTCCGGGCCGGCGCGGAGTGTGCACACAGCCCAGTTAAAAAGCGGTTACCCGACCGCGGCGGACGTGCGGTGTCGGCGGGGAACGCCAATCACCGGTGGCGGCGCCGTCGTTGGCGCGCGGCCGGTCGGCGCCGCCGCCACGCTGCGGCACCAAGTCGGGGCGTGCATCGCGGTCGCGGCAGACACCAGCAGTGGCGGTCGATACAACGGCGATGCCATGCTGGACACCGCAAGCACCCCCGACCGCCCGTCGCCAGCAGCCCACGCCATGGAACGCATCGAACGCATCCACGCCCTGCACCGCATCCTCACCGCGGCGCGCTACCCGGTGACGGTGCAGCGGTTGCAGGAGGAACTCGAGTGTTCGCGCGCGACCGTCTACCGCGACCTCGCCTACCTGCGCGACTACCTGATGGCGCCGGTGGTCGGCAACGGCGAGGCCGGGTTCGGCTATGACGGCAGCGACAACGAGCGCTTCGAGCTGCCCGGGCTGTGGCTGAGTTCGGACGAACTGCACGCGTTGCTGGCGGCGCAGCAGTTGCTGCTGCGCAGCGGCAGTGGGGTGCTGTCGAACGCGCTCGCGCCGTTGCAGCACCGCATCGAGAAGTTGCTCGACGAACACGCCGGCGGGCGCCGCGTGCCGATCGAGCGCGTTCGGGTGATCCCGCACCGCACCCGCAAACTCGACGAGGCCGCGTTCCGCAACGTCGCCACCGCGGTGCTGGACCGCAGGCAGCTGGCGTTCGCATACCGCGCGCGCTCCACCGACGAGCGCACCCGCCGCACCGTCGCGCCGCAGCGGCTCACGCACTACCGCGAGAACTGGTATCTCGATGCCTGGGACGTCGACCGTGACGCACTGCGCAGCTTCTCGGTCGACCGCATGACCGCCGCGCGGGTGCTCGACGCGCCGGCGCGGGACGTGCCCGACGAGGAGCTCGACCGGCAACTGGCGTCGAGCTACGGGATCTT
>JBBRWW010000129.1:0-8175 GCA_038248955.1 Lysobacterales bacterium | reverse complement strand
CTCGATGCGTTGTCGATGGACCAGAAGATCCGCCTCGACAATGCCCTGGAGCGGATCAACGCCGAGGTCAAGAACACCCGGGTCGGCATGCAGGAGCAGGACACCTGCTGGCGTGAGCCCAAGACCGGTTCGGCGGTGAAGGTGACGCGCTGCGGCACCAAGGCCGAACGCGACGAGGCCCGCGAAGGCGCCAAGGCGTGGCTGGAAAAGCCGAAGATCTGCATTCCACCGGGTTGCGGCGCCGGCTAGGCGTGAACCCGCGGCGCGGGATCACGCGGCCTGCTCGGCAGGCCCGCGCTCCACCCGCCGGTAGCCGATCGCCTCGCTCAGGTGGGGCGTCTGGATCGGCGCGCTGCCGGCGAGGTCGGCGATGGTGCGCGCCACGCGCAGGATGCGATGCATCGAGCGCGCCGACAGCTGCAGCATCTCGATCGCGCGCTCCAGCAATAACTGGTCGGGGCCCGACAACCGGCAATGCGACAGGGTCTCGGGCTGGCTGAGCTGGGCGTTGGCCTTGCCGGTGCGCCCCAGCTGCACCGAGCGCGCCGCGATGACCCGCGCCCGCACCACGGCAGAGGATTCGCCGTCGGGCGCGTCTGGGCGCAGCTCGGTCGGTGGCAGGCGCGGCACCTCGATGTGCAGGTCGATGCGATCCAATAGCGGCCCGGAGATCCGCGCGCGGTAACGACGGATCGCTTCGCCGCCGCAGCGGCAGCGCCCGCTGGGATCGCCGGCCCAGCCGCAGGGACAGGGGTTCATCGCCGCCACCAGCTGGAACCGCGCCGGGAACTCCGAGCTGCGCGCCGCGCGCGACACCGTGACCACGCCCGATTCCAGCGGCTCGCGCAGGACCTCCAGCGCGCGCCGGTCCCACTCCGGCAGTTCATCCAGGAACAGCACGCCGTGGTGGGCGAGCGAGATCTCGCCCGGGCGCGGCTGCGCGCCGCCGCCGACCAGGGCGACGGCGCTGGCGGTATGGTGCGGCGAGCGGAACGGCCGCTCGCGCCAGCGCGCCGGATCCAGCCCGCGGCCGCTGACCGAGGCGATCGCCGCGGTCTCCAGCGCTTCGTCCTCGCTGGCCTCCGGCAGCAGCCCGGCCAATCGCGCCGCCAGCAGGGTCTTGCCACACCCGGGTGGGCCGATCAGCAACAGGTGGTGGTTACCCGCGGCGGCGATCTCCAGCGCGCGCCGCGCGTGCCGCTGCCCACGCACGTCGGCCATGTCCGGGCCGGGGACCCGCACCGTCGGCAGCGCGATTGCCGCCGGCAACGACTTGCTGCCGGCGAGCATCGCGCAGACTTCGAGCAGGGTCCGCGCCGTGTAGGCCTCGACCCGGCTGGCCAGCGCGGCCTCGGCGCCGTTGCCGGCGGGCACGATCAGCTTGCGGCCGGCCTCGGCCGCGGCCAGCGCGGCCGGCAGCACGCCATCGATTGCGCGCAGCTCGCCGGTCAGTCCGAGTTCGCCGAGGAACTCGTAGTCCTGCAGCGCCGCCAGCGGCACCTGCCCGCTGGCGGCGAGGATGCCCAGCGCAATGGCCAGGTCAAAACGCCCGCCGTCCTTGGGCAGGTCCGCCGGCGCGAGGTTGACGGTGATGCGACGCGTCGGGAACTCGAACTGCCCGCATTGGATCGCCGCGCGAACGCGGTCCTTTGCCTCGCGCACGGCCGCCTCGGGCAGGCCGACGATCGACATGGTCGGCAGGCCACCGCCCAGGTGCACCTCGACCCGCACCGCGGGCGCGCGCACGCCCGAGCGTGCACGGCTGTGCACGAGCGCCAGGTTCATGGCGGCAGGTCAGTGGCGCGGGGGCGCGGATGCCGGCGGCGCGGCGCCGGCGTGGGCTTCGAGTTCACCCACCGCGCGCTGCAGCTCCTCCAGCTTCTCGCGGGTGCGCAGCAGTACCGCGCGCTGCACCTCGAACTCCTCGCGGGTCACCAGGTCCAGCCTGGCCAGTCCCGATTGGAGCACCGACTTGAAGTTCTGCTGCAGTTCGTCGCGCAGCTCTTGCGAGGTATTCCCGCGCAGTCCGGGGGGCACCATCGCGCTGAGGCGGCGGGCGAGGTCGTCGATGTGGTTGAGGTCGATCATGAGGTGGGTCTCCGGCAGTGCGGACAGCGTGGTCTTGCGGTCGCGGCACCACCATCGGCGGCCGCCGCGACGCGACGTCGGGAAAATCCGAGCGCGCGACCGGGAACGCGATTATGCCCCGCCGCCGCCGCGCGACTTTCACGGCGCGGGCTTCGCGTTATCCTGCCGCGCAGCAGCCCTTGCCGAAACGCGGAGACGACAGATGAAGATGGTCATGGCGGTGATCAAGCCGTTCAAGCTCGATGACGTGCGCGAGGCGCTGGCCGAGGCCGGGGTGGCCGGCATCACCGCCACCGAGGTCAAGGGCTTTGGCCGCCAGAAGGGCCACACCGAGCTCTACCGCGGCGCTGAATACGTGGTCGACTTCCTGCCCAAGATCAAGCTCGAGGTCGCGGTCACCGACGACCAGGTCGACGCGGTGATCGAGGCGATCATGAAGGCCGCCGGCACCGGCAAGATCGGCGACGGCAAGATCTTCGTGTGGGAGATGGAGCGGGTGGTGCGGATCCGCACCGGCGAGATGGACGGCGACGCGCTCTGACCCGACCCGGCGCCACGACGATCGGCGCGCCGTGCCATGCCGCCCGGGTGCCCTCGCGGCATCGCCGCCGCCGCCGCCGCGCCGCGGCAAACGTGGTCCCGCAGCGAGGGGATCCGTAGACTCTTTCCGGCCCGGATCGACGGGCACAACCAAAAAAACGGATGACGATGGTTCGCCTGCCCGGTCTTGATCTCCTGCGCGCCATCGCGATCGTGTGGGTGATGCTGTTCCACTCGTTCCTGGTCGGCGGCCTTGGCCCGGACCTGGCGTGGCTGTCGCGCTACGGCTGGATGGGCGTCGACATCTTCTTCGTGCTGAGCGGGTTCCTGATCGGTCGCCAGGTATTGACGCCGCTGGCGCAGGGATCGGACTTTTCGTTTGGCGCGTTCTACTCGCGCCGCGCCTACCGCATCGTGCCCGCGTTCGCGGTCGTACTCGCCGTGTACGTCGCCTTCCCGGCGCTGCGCGAGGCACCGGGCATGGCGCCGTGGTGGCAGTTCGCGACGTTCACCATGAACCTGCTGGTCGACTACGGCACCCAGCAGGCGTTCTCGCATGCGTGGTCGCTGTGCGTGGAGGAGCACTTCTACCTGGTGTTTCCGGCACTGGCGTGGTGGTTGACGCGGCGGCCGTCGGTGGCGAAGTTCGCGTCCGTCTGCGTGGCGCTGGTGCTGGCCGGGATCGCCCTGCGCGGAGCGGTGTGGTTGCACGACAGCGCCCTGGCCCCGCCGCGCAACTGGTTCGTCGAGGACCTCTACTACCCGAGCTGGAATCGCCTCGACGGGCTGTTGGCCGGCGTGGTGCTGGCGGCGGTCGCGGCGTTCCGGCCGGCGCGCTGGGCGCGCATGCTCGCCCACGGCAACACATTCCTGCTGCTGGGCGTGGTTGGCATGGCGCTGGCGTTCTGGCTGTTCCGTGAGCGCACCGGCCTGCTGGGCAACACGATCGGCTGGCCGCTGCTGTCGGCGGCGCTCGCCTGCCTGGTCGTGGCGGGCGCCGGCACGAGCAGCTGGATCGGCCGGCGTTCGCTGCCGGGTGCAGGCTGGATCGCGGCCACGTCCTACAGTCTCTACCTCAGCCACAAACTGGTGTTCGTGGCCGTGGATCGAGGTCTGGGCGATTGGCTGCAGGGACGCGGGATGCTGGTGTTGCTGGTTTACGCGGGCGCCACCGCGCTGGCAGGGGCGGCATTGCACTACGCGGTGGAGCGGCCATTCCTGCGGCTGCGAGAGCGCCGCAGGTCGCGCGCGATGGCGGCCGAACCGATCCCCGCCACGTCTGCCGAGCCATCGGCGGGCTGACACCTGCGCGGGCTGGATCCGCGCGTCGCCGGTCGCGGTGTTACTCGGCCAGCGCCGCCGCCACGAACGGCGGCAAGGTCGCCGCGCCCCTGTGGATGTCGGCGCTGTAGTACTTGCTGTCGAACGCCTTGCCATCGGCATCGTCCTCGCGGAAGGCGAAGCCGCCGGCCTTGCGCGCCAGCGTGCAGCTCCACCAGCCGGTCGGGTAGCACGGCTGCGGGAACGGCAGGGTCTGGAACACGCTGAAGCCGGCCTTGCCCATTTCGGCGCGCATCTGCTTGATCAACTCCAGCAGCACCAGCGGCGACTCGGACTGCTGCACGAGGATGCCGTCGTCCTTGAGGGCGCGGAAGCAGCTGGCGTAGAACGCCTTGTTGAACAGGCCTTCGGCCGGGCCGACCGGATCGGTTGAGTCGACGATCACGATGTCGACGCTGCCCGCCGGGCAGTGGGCCATGTAGGCGATGCCATCGTCGAACAGCAGCTCGGCGCGCGGGTCGCCGTTGCGATCGCACAGCTCCGGGAACCATTTCTCGGCCATGCGGGTGACCTGCTCGTCGATGTCGCACTGGGTCGCGCTGGCCACGCCCGGATGCTTGAGCACCTCGCGCAGCGTGCCGCAGTCGCCGCCGCCGATGATCACCACGCGCCTGGGATCGGCGTGGGTGAACAGCGCCGGGTGCGACATCATCTCGTGGTAGAAGAAATTGTCGCGGGTGGTCAGCATCATCGCGCCGTCGATCAGCATCAGGTTGCCCCAGTCGGTGCTCTCGAAGATCTCGATCTTCTGGAACGGCGACTGCACCTCGTCGAGCTTGCGCGTGATGCGGTAGCCGATCGCCGAGCCGGAGGGTTCGAAGTTCTCGTAGTGCCAGGTCGTGTCGGTCATCGCGGTGTCCTGAGGTGTGGATCGACATTCCCGCAAGCCGGGAATGCAGGGTCTTTGTTCGCTCGCAACAACTAAGGTCGCGGCGAAGGCGGCCTTGCCGGGCGCGGATTGTAGCGAACGTCGGCAGAATCGCAGATGACGGCAGCACCGACGACGGTCGTGACCGTACCGCTCCGGGTCATTCGCGCGCCACTCGCGGCCTCTTCAGGACGCGGGCGGTAGAATGCGCGTCCCCCAATCCTCCGGTGCCACGCCGATGTCCGACTGGACGCCCGACCAGGCCCGCAAGGCCTATTCGATCCCGCATTGGAGCGAAGGCTATTTCGACGTCGACGCGGCCGGCCGGGTGACGGTGAGCCCGCTCGGCGACGCCGGCGCCACGGTCGCGCTGCCGCAGATCGTCGACGAGGCGCGCGCCAATGGCGCCCGCCTGCCGATGCTGGTGCGCTTCCCGGACATCCTGGGCGACCGCCTGGGCAAGCTGCAGGGCGCGTTTGCCCATGCGATGGACGAGTGCGACTACGCCGGCGGCTACACCGCGGTGTACCCGATCAAGGTCAACCAGCACCGCGCGGTGGCCGGCACGCTGGCCGCGCACCACGGCGAGGGCTTCGGGCTGGAGGCCGGCAGCAAGCCCGAGTTGATGGCGGTGCTCGCGCTCAGCCGCCCGGGCGGGATGATCGTCTGCAACGGCTACAAGGACCGCGAATACATCCGCCTGGCGCTGATCGGCCGCAAGCTCGGCCTCGACACCTGGATCGTGATCGAGAAGCCATCCGAGCTCGCGCTGGTGATGGAAGAGGCCGCCGCGCTCGGCGTCAAGCCTGGCCTCGGCGTGCGAATGCGGCTGGCGTCGATCAGCGCCGGCAAGTGGCAGAACAGCGGCGGCGACAAGGCCAAGTTCGGCCTCAGCCCGCGCCAGGTGCTGGACCTGTGGAAGCAGCTGCGCGACACCGGCATGGGCGACTGCCTCGGCCTGCTGCATTTCCACATGGGCTCGCAGATCTCCAACGTGCGCGACATCGCCAACGGCATGCGCGAGGCAACGCGTTACTTCGTCGAGCTGACCAAGCTGGGCGCCAAGGTGCGCTACATGGACGTCGGCGGCGGCCTGGGCATCGACTACGAAGGCACGCGCTCGCGCAGTTATTACTCGATCAACTATGGCGTGCAGCAATACGCCCTCAACATCGTCCAGCCGCTGGCCGATGCCTGCGCCGAACACGGCATCGCCGCGCCGCGGGTGGTGACCGAATGCGGCCGCGCCATGACCGCGCACCACGCGGTGTTGATCGCCAACGTCTCGGAAGTGGAACAGGCGCCGGAAGGCCGCGTGCCCGACGTGCACGGCGACGAGCCGCACGTCATCCGTCACCTGCGCGGGATCCATGCCGAGCTCGACGCGCGACCGGCGGTGGAGCTGTTCCACGAGGCCGTGCACCACCACAGCGAAGGCCTTGCGGCTTACGCGCTCGGCCAGATCGACCTGACCCAGCGCGCGCGCATCGATGACCTGTTCTATGCCATCGCGCACGCCGTCCGCGCGCGCCTCAACGCTGGCGAAAAGAGCCACCAGGCGGTGCTCGACGAGCTCAACCAGCGCCTGGTCGACAAGTATTTCGTCAATTTCAGCGTGTTCGAATCGATGCCCGACGTGTGGGCGATCCAGCAGGTGTTCCCGATCGTGCCGATCGAGCGCCTGGACGAGGCCCCGACGCGGCGCGGCGTGATCGCCGACCTGACCTGCGACTCCGACGGCCGCATCGACACCTACGTGGAGAACGAGGCGCTCAATACCTCGATGCCGATCCATGCGCTGAATCCCGGCGAGAGCTACCGGCTCGGCTTCTTCCTGGTCGGCGCGTACCAGGAGATCCTCGGCGACATCCACAACCTGTTCGGCGACACCGATGCGGTCGAAGTGCGCGTCAATGCCGGCGGCGATGCTACCGGCAAGGGCTACCGGCTGACCCACCAGCGCCGCGGCGACACCACCGACGTGATGCTCGACTACGTCGGCTATGCGCTGCCGGACCTTCGCGCACGCTACCGCGGGATGGTCGTGGCGGCTGCGTTGCCGGCCGACGAAGCCGCACGCCTCGATGCCGCGCTGGAAGCCGGCCTGACCGCCTACACCTACCTCGACGACGCGCCTCTGGTGTAGGCCGGACGCATTACCGCGCGTCCGGGCCACAGTCCAACTCCGGCCGGACGGGACTGGGCCAATCCACGGCACGTCATTGCCATGGAGTTGAGCCACGCCGCACCGGCCGCGCGGAACCTCTCGGGACCCACGATGTCGCTCAGGCACCAGCAATGAGAAACCCTGCAAGCGCGACCCCCCGCGCTTGCAGTTCACCGCTTCAGCAACGGAATACCGGATCAATGAGCACCACCAGCAATGACGGCAACACCCTCAAGGTCGGTTTCATCGGCCTCGGCGCGATGGGCGCACCGATGGCGCGGCACCTGCGTGATCGCGGCATGCTCGCGGTGGTCGGCAACCGCACGCAGGCCAAGGCCGACGCGCTGGCCGCCGAACTTGGCGTGCGCGCCGCGCGCTCGACCGACAACTTCGCCGGCTGCGATGTGGTCGCGCTGTGCGTGTCGTTCGATGCCGACGTGCTCGAGAACGTCGAAGGCCTCGCCAACCTGCTGCACCCCGGCGCGGTGGTCATCGACCATTCGACCGTCTCGGTCGACACCGCCCGGCGCGCCGCGGCGATGCTGGCCGCCCATGACATCGGCTTCCTCGATGCACCGGTGTCGGGCGGCGTCGAGGGCGCCCGCAACGGCAAGCTGTCGGTGATGGTGGGCGGCAACGCGGCCCACCTGGAGGCGGCGCGCCCGGCGCTGGACGCCTACGCCGCGCGGATCAGCCACATGGGCGACAACGGCGCCGGCCAGGCCACCAAGGCGGTCAATCAGGTGCTGGTGGCCGGCATCAACGAGGCGGTGTGCGAGGGCTTGGCGATGGGCGAGAAGCTCGGCCTCGACCCGGAGCGCCTGCTGCCGACGCTGATGGCCGGCGCGGCGTCCAACTGGTTCCTCGACAAGCGCGGCGCGACCATGCTGCGTGGGGAATTCGCGCCGGGCTTCAAGTGCGCACACATGCTCAAGGACCTGCGCATCGTCCATCACGCGATGCGTGACAGCGGCCTGCGCACGACCGTGATCGAGCAGGCGCTGGCCGACTACGCCGAACTGGTCGAACGCGGCCTCGGCGACGCCGATACCTCGGCGCTCATCACCTTGAAACGCGGCGGCTGATCAGGCCGTCCGGCCAGGCCGGCCCTGCCGCGCGCGGCGGATGCTGCCGTTACGCGGCAACCGGCCGGGGCTTCCGCGCTGCCAGG
>JBBRWW010000128.1:0-8222 GCA_038248955.1 Lysobacterales bacterium | reverse complement strand
TCGATCGCCGGCAGCGTGACGACGAATTCGCTGCCGTGGCCCGCGCCGGCACTGCTCGCGACGATCGTGCCGCCGTGCGCCTCCACCAGATCGCGGGCGACGGCGAGCCCGATGCCCAGGCCGCGGTTGGGGTGGGCCGGCGTGCGCGCGCGATGCACGAACAGGTCGAACACGTGCGGCAGCGCGTCGGCGGCGATGCCGATGCCGCTGTCGGAAATCGTGATCGCCACCACCTGCTCCCGCGCCACGACCTCGATGGTGATCTGCCCGCCTTCCGGCGTGTACTTGGAGGCGTTGTCCAGCAGGTTGCCGAAGACCTCGACCAGACGGATACGATCACCGCGCACGAGGGCCGGGCTGGCCGGCAGGTGCATCTTCAGCTGCTGACGCCTGGTGTCCATCGCCGGCCGGAACGCGTCGGCGACGAAGCCGAGCAGAGGCGCGAGCTCGACGGTGCTCAGGTCGAGCCGCAACATGCCAGTGCCAATGCGTGACACGTCGAGCAGGTCGTTGACGAGCCGGTTCATGTGGACCACTTGTTCGTCGATGATGTCGTGCAGCTGCGAGACCTGCGCCGGGTCCGTGCGGGCGTAATGGAGCATCCCGGCCGCTATCCGGATCGGCGTCAGCGGATTGCGCAGCTCATGGGCGACCATCGCCTTGAATTTGGTGAGCTCCGGGTGCGCCGCTTTGGCATCTGCCTCCAGGCCTTGCGCGGCCAGCGCGGCGATCAGCAACTTTTCATTGGCCTTGCGCAGATCCTCCAGATGACGGTCCGGCGGCGCCAGCTCGAAGTCCGCTGCCGGCAGGCTGCCGCTGTCGTGCGTGTGGAACTCGAATCGGCCTCGGCCGTGCCGCTTGGCGTGGTACATCGCGGCGTCGGCATGGTGGATCAGCGTTGTCGCGTCGTCGCCATCCTCGGGGTAGATCGCGATGCCGATGCTCGCCAGCAGGCTCAGCTCGTGGCCGCCGACCGTCTTGGGTTCGGCCAGCACCGACAGCATTTTCGCCGCGACCAGCGCGGCGTCGGGCGCGTGGGCGACCTCGGCCAGCAGCACCAGGAACTCGTCGCCGCCGTGGCGGCTGACGGTGTCCGAGTCGCGCACCACCGACGCCAGCCCGAGCGCCGCCAGGCGCAGCACCTCGTCGCCAGCCGCATGACCGAGCGTGTCGTTGATTTGCTTGAAATGGTCCAGGTCGATGAACAGCACGGCGAAGCGGGTGTCATGCCGCCGTGCGAGCGCGATCGCGCCTTCCAGCCGGTCGAGCATCAGCGCGCGGTTGGGCGTGTCGGTCAGCGCATCAAGCTGGCTGGAGCGGGCCAGCTCGTCTAGGTTGTTCACCGCAATCTCAGCGATCGTCTCGGCATGCAGCGCGGCGAGCACCAGTTGTTCGTTCGCTTCGCGCAGGTGGTCATCGCGCAACTCGCTCAAGGACGCCTGCGCCCTCTGCAGGTCGCTTCGCAACTTCACCAGTTCCGCGCGCAGGTCGTCCGCCTGCTCGTCGAGCAGCGTGACGGTCCGCGTCGCCGCGGCGGCCTGGCGCTCGCTGGTCGACTCAGCCACCGGCCACCCCGCCGCTGTTGCCGACATCGCTGTCGCCACTATCGCTGTCCCGGCTTTCGGTGGGCCTGCCGCCGAGCAGCCCCTCGTAGCTGCTGAGCATCTCGCCGAGCTTGATGCCGCCGGCATCGATATCGTATCGACGCAGCTCGTTGGAGTGGTCGCTGGCACGCACCTTCACCACCGCCATGACCCGCAGCAGCCGGCTGTCGACCTCGATGTAGCGCTGCACGATGATCGCATCGGTCAGGAACGCCGTGCCGAACGGACTGAAGCGCAGGTCGGTGTAGCGGTCCTCAAGCTCCGAGGTCATCAGCGTCGTGACGCCGATGCTGGACAGCGTTGCGGTCATCCGCGCCAGCGACTCGCGGTAGTCCTCGCGGAACGTGGGCGCGATTTTCAGCATGAATCCCGACAGCGAATCCACGACGACGCGGGTCGCCTTGAGCCGGTGGATCTCCGCGACCAGCAGCGCCGTGACCTCGTCGACCGACAGTTCCGACCCGCCGGCCTGGACCAGGCCGACCCGACCGCTGGCGATAAGGTCGGCGACCACGCGCTGGCGCGACAGCTGCGGGCGTTGATCGAACGCGGCAATGACGCCGGTTTCTCCGCTGCGCGCGCCCTCGGCCAGGAACGCCGACGCCATGGTGCTCTTGCCCGATCCGGACGGCCCGGCGACCAGCAGCGAATAACCGCACGGCAAGCCGCCGCCCAGCATGTCGTCCAGACCCGGCACGCCCATGCACAACCGTTTGGTAGCCGGTGGCGGCACGCGCTCGGCGTGCTCCTGAATCCGCACGGGCGGAAACACCGTGATGCCCTCAGCGCTGATGCGGAACGTGTGCAGCCCCGGCACCGTCGGCTGGCCGCGCATCTTGACGATATCGATCTTGCGGACCACCGAATTGCGCAGCACGCTTTGGGTCAGGCAGAGGAACCCGTCGCAGACGGCGAACACCGGGTTCGGATCGCTCGCATCGACGTATTCCCCGACCAGGAACGTCGTCGCCTGCCAGCTGGTCATCAGCATGCCCAGCCGCTGGATGAACGCCTGCAAGCCGATAAACCCGTCGCCGCCACCGCCGTCGCAACCGGCCAGGGCCACCGAGCGGAAGGAATCGATGAAGACCAGGCCCGGTTCGTGCGCCTCGACCGCCGCAACGATCCGCGCGAGCACCTTGCCCAGATCACCGGTCGTCGTATCGTCGGAGAGGTTGATGAAGTGGATCGATTTGTTGACCTTTTCGATGTCGAAAAAATCGAATTGCTGCTGGTAGCGCAACATTTTCAGCGGTGGTTCGCCCAGTACGGTGAAAAACAGCGCGGGGCGCGCGGCCGTGGCCTGCGTGAACATGATCTGGTGCGCAAGCGTGGTCTTGCCGCTGCCAGGCGAACCGACAATGATGTTGAACGAGAACTCCGGCAGACCGCCACCGAGGATCTCGTCCAGTCCCGGCACGCCCGTCCGGAGGCGATGGATCGCTGCCTTGGGCTTGCTCATGGCGAAGTGTCCTCCATCGGATACGCGTTGGACGGCTGCTCAACCACGGATTGAAGCAGCCGCCGAGTGAGCGCTTCGCCGATCAGATTGGCCAGCAGGTCGTAAAACGTCTGCAGCAATGCGCTGTTCGCGCCGACGGCGCTCGAAACCGTCTGTTGCAACATCGCCGTTGCCAATTTCGCGAAGTCGACAGGCGCCTGCGCGCCCTCGTACACCGCCGTCAACCACGGATGATCCTTACGAGCCAGGAACAGGGAGCGTTTGTAGAGCGCGGCGACCCCGCGCTGTCCGATGACTGGCGACAACGCGGCCTCGATGCCCAGCCATGTCAAGACCGCGGCGTCTGCGATCCGCACCGTATCGGCGCCCTCGGCGACGAGCCGCGCGAAGGTCGCCTGGAATCGCTGAATCTCGCTTTCCATCGTGGGTTCGCTGGGTTTCCGCCCCGGCGGGGCAGTCGATATCAACATGCGCGGCCGGCGGCAGTAGTGAATTAACGCGCAGCCCAACCCGCGCCGAGGCCGACAAGTATTAGGGCTCAACGGTGATTCAGTCGTGAAACGGACGCGTTGGGCTCTGCCGCGTCGATGCTTTCGCCCAGCGTCGCAACGTGCTTTGCCAATGCGTTCGCGCGACGGGTCTACGAAGAACTCGCTCCCGGAGCCACACGGGTGGTGAGCAACGAGCCGATTCGCGGCCAGGCGCTGGTGCTGCCGTCGACGTTACTGGAGGCCAACGACCGGCCGGTGGCGGTCGGCGACCGCATTGCAGGCCGCTGAGTCGGAACGCTCGCGTTCGCCACTCCGGCGCAGCCGCCAGGCGGCTTCGAACGTCGTCAGGGACGTGTTGACCCTGTCTACGAATTGCAACGTGATGACGGCCTGCGAGGACCGCCAAGATGGATGCGGCGGCCATGGGCCGCCGCATCCCGCGCGGTCAGGCCGCGGCGTCCTTCAGCTTCTTCAACGGACGAACCTTGACCTTGATCGAGGCCGGCTTCGCCGCGAACCACTGCTCTTCCTTGGTGAACGGGTTGATGCCCTTGCGCTTGGCCTTGGCCGGCACCTTGACGGACGTGATCTTCAGCAGGCCCGGCAGCGTGAACGAGCCGACACCCTTCTTGTTGACCGATGCCGAGACCGCGCCTTCCAGCGCCGCCATCACTGCGCGCACGTCACGTGCCACGACACCGCTGGCCTCGGCCAGATGCGCCACCAGCCCTGACTTGGTCAGCGCTTCCTTGATCGGCTTCGGCGCTGCCGTGGCCTTTGGTGCATCGGCCTTCTTGACCGCTTTCTTCGGTGCCGCCTTCGTTACCGCTTTCTTGGTCGCCATAATTTTCCCACTAGTCGATGGATGGAAGGTTGCCTGGAGGTCCCCTCGGCAGATGGAATGTAGAGCAACCACGCCCCCGCTCCAAGGCGGGACGGGAAAATTTCTCGATATTTCGCCTCGCCGACCGCATCGCGGGGCAATCGAGGCTCCGACGCACGGGGCCATTCGCGCACGCCCGTGGATGCGCAAACACGCCAAAATCGCGCTCGAAAGGTCCATTTAACAGACGCCGTTTGCTGGCCGGCCACCCATGGCTGCGCACGGGGGAAACGCTGCTACGGCGGCATCTCCCGCGCTCCGCCGGCGCTCACCGGGCCACCACCAGCCCCGTGGCGACCGCGAATGCGAGCACCATCAGCACGATGCCCGGGATCACCCGCATCGCGTATTCCCGACCGCCCTTGAGTCCCGCGACCACGCATTTCATGAGCGAATTGGTGGCCAGGGCCGCGAGCACCGCCAGCAATGCCTGATCCGTGTCCACCTGCCCGGTCGCGACCAATTGCGCCGCCGATGCAGTGGCCGCATGCACGTCGGCCAGACCCGACGCGGCCAATACCCAAGGCAGGCTTCCGGCGCCGAACCAGTGCCGGGCGATGGCCGCCAGCAGCACGATCGCGGCGAGGATGGCGACGAACCCAAGCACGCGCGCCGGCTCGAACGGCCGTCTTCCCGCCAGGTCATGGGTGTCGTGCGCGTTGGAAAACGCGCGCCAACTGGCCAGGGCCGCGGCACCCACGGCGACCACGCCCGCTGCCGCCAGCGGCCACGCGGCGTGGCGCAACAGTTCGGGCGACATCGCCGCCATCACGATCGCGAGCTGGATGACCGTTCCGACATTGGACAGCAGTCCGGCGCTGGCGAAGGGCGCGCTCGAGCCGCGACCGGCACTGGCCCGATCGCCCATCGCCGCGATTGTCGCCGTGCTGGACACGAAGCCACCGGCCAGCCCCGCCAGCGCAAGCCCGACGCGCGACCCGAACGCGCGCAGGGCTACGTAGCCCGCGGAGCTCACCGCCATCACGGCGACCACCAGCAACCACAGTCGGCGCGGGTTGAGCGCGTCCCAGGGATCGATCGTCCGGTCGGGCAACAGCGGCAGCACCACGAAGGCGGCGGCAGTGAAGAGCAACAGGTCGTGGAGTTCCTGAGCCGACAACACCCTTCGCGTGAACCGGTGCAACGTGGACTTGCTGGCGAGCACGAGCGCGACCACCACGCCCAATCCGGCCGCCACCGGCATCTCGCGCATCGCCAGGATCCCCAGCAGGAACGTGCCCAGCATCGCCACCTCGGTGGTGAGCCCGGGATCGACCGCGCGCGAGCGGCGGTAGCTGGCGAGCATGGCGAGCGAAACGAAAACGCCCGCCACCACGATGCCGATGTCGCCGACCAGATGCGCCAGCCCACCGACCAGCCCCAGCAGGGTGAACGTGCGCACGCCCGCTGCGGCGCGACCCGGACCGGTGCCCTTGGCACGCTCGCGCTCGACCCCGATCAGCAGGCCGACGCCCACGGCCACGATCAGGCCAAGGATCTCGTCGGGCAATGGCGGCATGGTCATGCGGAGTCTCCGGATGGTCAGCGCAACGGAGGCCATCCTAGCCCGTGGCCGGCACGCAACGTGCCGCTGCGGGCACGTCCCACTCGCGGCCAGCCTGATGGGCAACGCTGCCGCCGTTACCTTGATCCTGGTCAAAATCCCCAGCCGCAACAAGCGCCGTAATACGTCCCCTGCAGATCAAGAGGACACCGCGATGAACGACAAGCAGCTGCGTCAGAATGTTATCGACGGGCTCGACTTCGAACCCAGCATCGAATCGGCTGACATTGGCGTCGCGGCCGACAACGGCATCATCACCCTGACCGGGCACGTCCCGACCTATTCCCAGAAGCTCGCAGCCGAACGCGCGGTATGGCGCGTGAAAGGCGTCAAGGCGATCGCCCAGGAAGTCCAGGTCCGTATTCCTGGAGAGAAACAGCACAACGATGACGAGATCGCCCAGCGCGCAGTCAGCATCCTGGCGTGGAATGCCGCCGTCCCGCGTGATTGCGTTCACCTCAAGGTGCAGCACGGCTGGGTGACGCTCGGTGGCCAGCTGGACTGGAACTACCAGCGCGAAGCGGCGGAAAACGCCGTACGAAAGCTGTCCGGTGTCGCCGGCGTCATCAACGACATCAGCCTGAAGCCGTCGGTCCAGGCCGTCGACGTCAAGCAGCGCATCACCGATGCCCTGAAGCGCCACGCCGAGGTGGAAGCCAGCAACGTGCAGATCAGCGTGCGCGACGGCGGAACCGTCAGTCTCGAAGGCGAAGTCGACACGTGGGACGAACGCCAGGCCGTGGTGCACGCCGCGTGGTCCGCGCCGGGCGTGCGCATGGTCGATGACCGCCTGCGGATCAGTTGAGCCACACGGACGTACGAGTCGCTTGGCGGTTGCGGTTCGCGGGCAAGGACAGGGACAGGGCACAGCCGAGCCCGGGGGCCTTCATCGAAGCACGGCCGCACGTGCCTTGGATCGCTTCAATCGGGAGAACGGTACCGGTCGAAGTTTGCCGGTGACGAAGCTGGGCGTTGAAGGCGTCAGCCGGAGTCACCGGATCGCCGTTGCAACGACTCGAAGGAATTCGTCATGTCCGACAAGACCCTGGTTGCCTATTACTCCATGACAGGCCACACGCGCCGCATCGCCAACGAGGTCCGCGACGTCACGGGCGCGGAGCTGGAGGAGATCCAGGAACCCACGCCCCGCCAGGGTTTGACCGGAGTGCTGCGCGCATTGTTCGACGGGGTCGTGCGCCGCACGCCACCGATCCTCGTGGCGGGCCACGACCCCGCCGATTACGACCTGCTGGTGATCGGCGGCCCCGTGTGGGCCGGTCGCATGGCGGCCCCGGTACGGACCTACGCGAAGCGGTACGGGGCCAACGCACGGCACGTGGCGTTCTTCTGCACCGAGGGCGGCCGTGGCGCCGAAACCGCGTTCGCCGATCTGGAGGAACTCTGCCAGCACCCCCCCGAAGCGACCCTGGTGGTGAATGCCGCCCACCTGCCCGCAGTGGAGCACCACGTGGCCCTGAGCCGGTTCGTCTCCACCTTGGCCGCGACCCGCCACTGAGCGCCATCCTCCCTCGCGTCCGCTATCATCGACTGCGTGCGTTGACTCCATGGTCAGGTTGCGAGCGGGGACGTCTTGATGCAATCGGCGGCGACGACGGACACCCCATCGCAACCGCACATCCTGGTGGTCGACGACGACGCCGAAGTCGCCACGCTGGTGGCCCGCTACCTGACCGGCCATGGCTGCCGCGTCAGTACCGCGGGCAATGGCGCGCAACTGCGCCGCCTGGTGGCTGGACCGAGCATCGACCTCATCCTGCTGGACCTCACCCTGCCCGATGAGGACGGATTGGTGTTGCTGAAGTTCCTGCAGCAGCACTGGCGCGGCCCGGTGATCGTGGTGAGTGGCCGCGGCGACTCGGTCGAGCGTGTCGTCGGTCTGGAACTGGGGGCCGATGACTACGTCACCAAGCCGTTTGAATTCCGCGAATTGCTGGCCCGTATCCGCTCGGTGCTGCGGCGCACCCGCTCGGAAACCGATGCGCCCCCCGCGCCTGTCGGCCACGAATTCAGTTTCGACGGGCTTCGCCTCGATGCCGCGGCACGCCAACTGATCGACCGCGATGGACGCGAAGTGACCCTCACCGCCGGGGAGTTTTCCCTGCTGCACGTGATGCTCGAACGCCCCAACCGCGTACTGACCCGCGACGACCTGATGAACTGCATGCACGGCCGCGACGCCGGTCCGTTCGACCGCGCG
>JBBRWW010000127.1:0-8335 GCA_038248955.1 Lysobacterales bacterium | reverse complement strand
GGCGCCAGCCCGCCGGTGCTGGCGCAGCCGGACAGGGCCAGCACCACGGCCAAAGCCATCGGCGCGAACCGGCGCGTGCCGGCGACGGGGAATAGGGTCGGCATGGCTCAGGAACCTGACGGTGAAAGGTTGTCGCGTACCCGGGTGAGCTGGCGGATGAGCAGATCGCGTTCCGCATCGCTCATGCCCGCCGTCGCCCGCTCGCGTATGCGCTGGCCGCAGTGGTTGATGTCATGCCACATCGCCACGCCCGACGCCGTGAGGTCGATATGCACGGCGCGGCGATCGCTGGGATCGGCGCTGCGGGCGACAAAGCCCTGCGCCTCCAGCTTGTCGAGCAGGCGCGTCATTGCGCCCGGATTGAGCTGCGCGGCGCGGGCGAGGTCGGTGACCCCGGCGGTGCCTTCCGCCAGCCGTTTCAGGGTGATGTACTGGGTGAAGTTGAGCTCGTGGCCGGCGGCTGCCAGTTCGCGTTCCATCTGTGCCCAGAAGGCATCACGAATCTCGCGAAGCAGCAGGGCCAGCGTGGAGCCACCACAGCTCGGGGCAGGGGTCGTTTTCATGGCCGGCCACTATCCGTGCGCGCGCAATAGTTGTCAAGGCAACTATTGTTGTGGCAACGAAACGGTTCATTCCGGTTTCGGGCGATGTCGCAAACCGGCCCCGGGCAACGTGGGCCGGCTCAGACGGGTCGGTGGAGGATCAGTTCCAGTACGAACTTGCTGCCGAAGAACGCCATCACCAGCAGCCCCATCGCCGCCAACGTCCATCTCACCGCCGTGGCGCCGCGCCAGCCGTAGCGCCAACGGCCCAGCAGCAGGCCGCCGAACGCCAGCCACGACATCACGCTCAGCGTGGTCTTGTGGACGAGGTGCTGGGCGAGCAGGTTTTCGACGAACAGCACGCCGGTCAGCAGGGTGGCGGTGAGCAGCACGAAGCCGACCGTGATGGTGCGGAACAGCAGAGTGTCCAGTTCCACCAGTGGCGGCAGGGCGCGCAGCCATCCGGGGAATTCGCGCCGCCGCAGCGAGCGTTCCTGCAGCCAGAGCATCAGCGCCAGCAAGGCCGCGACCGCCAGCGTGGCGTAGGCCAGCAACGCGAACCACGCGTGCAGTTGCAACCGCCAGTCAAGCTGCAGGGGCGGGGAATGCCCATAGGTGTGATAGCCGAGCAGGGTCAGCGCTGCCAGCGGAAATACTGTTACACCCAGCGCGGGCATTCGCCCCAGCCCACCCATCAGCGTCGTCAAGGCCGCCATCCCCAGGCCGACCAGCGACAACGCCGCGAAAAAGTGCATGTCGGCGCTGCCGGAATGACGCCAGGCCATCAGGTGGGTGGTGGCATGCAACGCCACCGCGCCCAGAGCCGGTAGCAGCCAGTGGCGCTTGGGGCCGGCGTCGCGGCGGACGCCGATGACGAGCAGGGTGACCGCGATCAGATAGAGCGCCGCGGCGATGAGTACTAGGGTCATCGCCGCAGTGTCGCATAGCCCCGGGACGCAGCCGGGACGCGCGCGCGGCCGGTTTTCGACCGGCGGATTGCGGCGCATGGCGGCAGCGCCGCGATCCGTGGGCCGTTTCGAGCTCCGGGCTATAATCGCCGGCCGTTCCGCAGTGTCCCCTTCGCCATGTTCGAATCCCTGACCCAGCGCCTGTCCGGCACCATCGAACGACTGCGTGGACGCGGCCGCCTTTCCGAGGAAAACATCCGCGAATCACTGCGCGAGGTACGCATCGCGCTGCTGGAAGCCGACGTCGCGCTGCCGGTCGTGCAGGCGTTGATCGAGCGGATCAAGGTCCGCGCGGTCGGCCAGGAAGTCCTGAAGTCGCTGACCCCGGGCCAGGCGCTGATCAAGATCGTCCGCGACGAAATGACCGCGGTCATGGGTTCGCAGGCCAGCGACCTCAACCTCAACGTGCCTGCCCCGGCGGTCATCCTGATGGCCGGCCTGCAGGGCGCGGGCAAGACCACCACCGTCGCCAAGCTCGCCAAGCACCTCAAGGAACGCCGCAAGAAGAAGGTGATGGTGGTGTCGGCCGACGTCTACCGTCCGGCCGCGATCGAGCAGCTGCGGACCCTGGCCGAGCAGGTCGACGTGCTGTTCTTCCCGTCGTCGTCGGAGCAGGACCCCGAAGCGATCGTGCGCGCCGCGATCAGCGATGCGCGCAAGTCGTTCGTCGACGTGCTGATCGTCGATACCGCCGGCCGCCTCGCGATCGACGCGGCGATGATGGCCGAGATCAAGGCGCTGCATGCCGCCGTCAACCCGGTGGAGACCCTGTTCGTGGTCGACGCGATGACCGGCCAGGATGCGGCGGTCACCGCCAAGGCGTTCAGCGAGGCGCTGCCGCTCACCGGGGTGATCCTGACCAAGACCGACGGCGACGCCCGCGGTGGCGCGGCCTTGTCGGTGCGCTACGTCACGGGCCGCCCGATCAAGTTCATCGGCGTCAGCGAGAAGCCCGACGGCCTGGATGTGTTCCATCCCGACCGCATCGCCAGCCGCATCCTCGACATGGGCGATGTGCTGTCGCTGGTCGAACAGGTCGAGCAGCAGGTCGACCAGGACAAGGCGCAGAAGCTCGCCGAGAAGGTCGCCAAGGGCAAGAAGTTCGACCTCAACGACATGCGCGACCAGCTTGAGCAGATGCAGAACATGGGCGGCATTGCCGCGCTGATGGACAAGCTGCCGGGCATGGGTCAGATCCCCGACGCGGTCAAGAACCAGGTCACCGGCAAGGAAGTGCCGCGGATGGTGGCGATCATCAATTCGATGACCAAGAAGGAGCGCCGCAATCCGGCCCTGCTCAATGGCTCGCGGCGCGCGCGCATCGCCCGGGGTTCGGGCATGGCGCCAACCGACGTCAACAAGCTCATGAAGCAATTCCAGCAGATGGAAAAGATGATGAGCAAGCTCGGCCGCGGCGGCATGAAGGGCATGATGCGCGGCATGAAGGGAATGATGGGCGGCGGCGCGGGCAACTTCCGCATGTGATCGTCCGCGGCCAACGGCTTGGATGGCCGCCCGCGCCGGGCGATGTCGTACATGGAAATGCAGGGGTTTGACTACCGTACGCGGTAGCGGCGCCACCCTCAGGGAGGGGTCCATGAACGCATCATCCAGCACGTCGGTTTATTGCTTCACCCGGTCGCTGTGCGCGCTCGCGCTGCTGGTGGCCGGGACCGGTCCGGTGCCCGCGCAATCGGTACTCGGCATCCACGATGAAGCCTCGGGTACGACCCGGGTGTTCACGCCCAGCGACGCCTCGTTTTCAGCGTCGGGCGATCGCCACGCGATCGACGTCGAGGCGGTGGCTCCCGGTGCCGGCTGGTACCTGCGGTTCGAGGCGCCCGAAGGCCAGGAACTGGCGCCCGGCCGCTACGACCACGCCGGCTGCCGGCATCCGTTGCGCATGGGTCGCTCGCCGGGCATGGAGATCACCGACAACAACCCGGCCTGCAGCTTCGGCCTGGGCATGGACACGCTGTGGGGCTGGTTCGTGATCCGGCAGATTGCCTACGATTCCGCCGGCAACCTGGCGTCACTCGAAGCGTTGTTCACCCAGCGCAAAGGCTCGCCGACCGCGCCCGCGCTGGGTGGCCTGATCCGCTATGAGGCCCGGCCGTTGTCGCTGGCACTGCACAGCGATCCGGGGTTCGTGCTGGGGGCGATTTCGCAGGTCAACCACGGCGACACCAGCATTTTCACGATGGAGGGCACCGTCACCGACGGGATTGACTACACGGCTTCGGTACGCAAGGACACCTGGCGGATCCTCATCGCCCCTCCGACGGGCCGGCCATTGCGGGTAGGGCGCTATGTCACGCAGGCGTTTGCTGGTACCGCGCGCGCCGGCTTGCACGTCTCGCGGGGGATCGGCCCGCCGACTCGGTGCCCGGACCCCAGCGGGCGGCTGGATATCCAGGAGCTTCGTACCACCCCGGCGGGCACGATCGAGGGCCTGCGCGCCACGTTCGAGTACCGTTGCGGCGGCACGCGCCCGGCCCTGCGGGGCTCCATCCGTTACCTGGAGTGAGGACCCCGCGGATCGGCAGCCGTCGCGCGAGCGGGGCCTGCGCCGCGAATGGTTGCGCGCCATGGGCCGTCATCGCCACCCCGGGGCTTTCCCCGGGCCCGGCCAGGCCCTACAATGCCCGGCTTACCTCGCCACGTCCGGCGACTGGGCAACACAGGAACTACAGCAGATGGTCAAGATCCGCCTTACCCGTGGTGGCGCCAAGAAGCGTCCCTTTTACCACATCATCGTCACCGACAGCCGCAGCGCCCGCGACGGCCGCAACATCGAGCGCGTCGGTTTCTACAACCCGGTCGCCACCGGTGGCGAGAAGCGCGTCGAGATCGACCTTGAGCGCGTGAATCACTGGATTTCCAAGGGCGCGCAGCTGACCGACAAGGTCGCGATGCTGGTCAAGGACGCGGCGAAGGCCGCTCCTGCCACCGCCGAAGCCGCCTGATCCGCAGGCCGCGCCGGCAGCCCATCGGGATGACCTGCGCGGCCGACCTGGCATGACCGAATCCGGCCGCCGCATCCTGCTGGGCAGGCTGTTGGGGGCCTTTGGCATCCGTGGCGAGTCCAAGCTGGAGTCGTGGACCCAGCCGCGCTCGGCGATCTTCCGCTACCAGCCGTGGATCGTCCGCGACCCGCAGGGCAACGAACGCGAGATGTCGGGCGTGGTCGGCCGCGAGAGTGGCAAGTTCCTGATCGCCACCTTGCCCGGCGTCACCGACCGCGACGTGGTCGAGTCGATGCGTGGCACCGAAATCTACGTGTCCCGCGCGGCATTGCCACCGCCGAGTGTGGGCGAATACTACTGGGTCGACCTCGAAGGACTGCGCGTGGTGACGATCGACGGAGTCGATCTGGGCACCGTGACACACCTGTTTTCGACCGGCGCCAACGACGTGCTGGTGATGCGCGACGACGAGCGCGAACGCATGATCCCGTTCATCACTCCGCAGTACGTGACCGCGGTCGACTTCGAGGCCGGCGTGATCACCGTGGATTGGGATCCCGAATTCTAGCTGGCGGAATATTCCGGCCACGGAGCGACATCGGTTTCCCATGAGCGCCGCCACCGCGGATCGCGTGCTTCGCCTCCAATGACAACCGCCATGCGCATCGATGTCATCAGCCTGTTTCCGGAATTCGTCGCCCAGTGCGCCGCCTTCGGCGTGGTCGGTCGTGCGGCCGAGCGCGGGCTGCTGTCGTTGCATGGCTGGAACCCGCGCGATTACGCCGAGGGCGGGTATCGCCGGGTCGATGACCGTCCGTTCGGGGGTGGGCCTGGCATGGTGATGATGATCGACCCCTTGCGCGCCAGCCTGCAGGCCGCGCGCGCGGCCGATCCGGCGCCGGCAAGGGTTGTCTACCTCAGTCCGCAGGGTGTGCCGTTGACCCAGGCCAAGGTCCGTGAACTGGCCGGGCACGAGCGCCTGGTGCTGCTTTGCGGCCGTTACGAGGGCGTCGATGAGCGGTTGATCGCCGCCGAGGTCGACGAGGAACTGTCGATCGGCGACTACGTGCTGTCCGGTGGCGAGTTGGCTGCCGCGGTCGTGGTCGATGCCGTGGCGCGACTGCAGGAAGGGGTGCTCAACGATGCCGAATCGGCGGTCCAGGACAGCTTCGAGGATGGACTGCTCGACTGCCCGCACTTCACCCGGCCGCTGCTGCATGAGCTGGGCCACGTGCCGGCGGTACTGATGTCCGGCAATCACGCGCAGATCGCGGCATGGCGCCGCCAGCAGGCGCTGGGCCGAACGTCCGAGCGACGCCCCGACCTGGTCGATGAGACCGCGTTGTCCGTCGCCGATCGCAAGCTGCTGGCGGCCTATCGCGCAGAGCAGCAGGCCAAAAGCACCACCGAACCGGCGGCAAAGACCGGACAACGCACCGACCGCTAGCCATGCGGGCGAAAATGCCGTTATAATTTGCGGCTTGGCTCCATCCCATCGCCCGGCGCGGCTTGCTTCACTAGCCCGGCGCGCGCCCCAGAACGACCGGCGCATGCCTTGAGCACGCGACCCCATACAGACACCAGGCCGGACCCATGAACAAGCCCTCGCTCAGCACCCTCCTGCAGAACTTCGAAGCCGAACAGGTGCAGCGCCAGCTGCCGGAATTCGGCCCCGGCGACACCGTGGTCGTCAACGTCAAGGTCAAGGAAGGCAACCGCGAGCGCGTGCAGGCCTATGAAGGCGTGGTCATCGCCAAGAAGAACGGCGGCCTCAACTCCGCGTTCACCGTCCGCAAGATCTCGCACGGTTTCGGCGTCGAGCGCGTGTTCCAGGCCCACAGCATGATCATCGACTCGGTCGAAGTGAAGCGCCGCGGCAAGGTTCGCGCCGGCAAGCTGTATTACCTGCGCGGCCTGGCGGGCAAGAAGGCGCGCATCAAGGAAGACCTGGCTGCCTACGCCAAGGCGAAGGCTGCGGCCGCGCTGCGCTGATCCATCCGGACCTGCAGCGCCGCTACCTGCAACGGCCGCCGAAAGGCGGCCGTCTGCATTGGTCGGAGGGGGTCGTCGGCAGTAGGGGTAGCAGCGTGCATCCGGCTGCCGTGACCAGGTCCCGTTGCGGCATCGGTGGGTTGGCTGGATCGCACCGGCGGTCCCGAGGATCGTTGAAGGCGCCTCACACGCGAACGCCAGCCGACCCGCCGCATCGCACCGACTCCGCGGTGGTAACGTCATTCTCGACCCCGCTCCCCGCCTGACATCGTGACCGACCACCGGAACAATCCTGCTGCTGCCGACAGCGTGCGCCTGGATGTATGGCTGTGGGCGGCGCGCTTTTTCAAGACGCGCAGCGTGGCCCGGCAAGCAGTCGAGACCGGCAAGATCGACGTCGCCGGGCAGCGGGCGAAGGCGGCGCGGTCGTTGCGGACAGGCGACGTGGTGCGGGTGACGCGTGGCGACGAGGTGTTCGAGGTGGAAGTGCTCGCGCTGGGTGGCAAACGCGGATCGGCAAGTGCCGCGCAGGCGATGTACGACGAAAGCGAGACTTCCCGCGCGCAACGCGAGCAGGTTCGCCTGCTGCGCGCCGCCGAACGCACCGGCTACCGCGCGCCCGAGCACAAGCCCGACAAGCGCGCGCGCCGACTGATCCGCGCGCTGGGCGACATCGACGCGCGCTAGCGGGGCGGGCGCACGCCGCCCCCGCGTGGCTCGCCGACAATCAGTTGCGACGACCCCCCAGCACCGAACCGCCCAGTCCGACCAGGTCGGTGAAGTCCACGTCGCCGTCGCCGTCGCGATCGAGCACCGCCCCAAGCAAGCCGCCGCCGACGCCGCCTTGCTGCGAGATGTGCCGTTGTTCCTGCCCCAGCGTCTCTCCCAACGCCTGCGGCGATGCCGGGATGGCGGTGGCCGACGCGCCCGCGGGCTGAGACATGCGCTTGGCGAGGTAGGCCATCACGATCGGCGCCAGCAGTTTCAACAGCGTCGCGGCGCGCTCGCCGCCCAGTCCGGTGGCCGTACCGAGCCCTTGGGCGGCGGTCTGTTCGCGTGCGCCAAAAATATGGCCGAGGATCTGCGCGCCCTGGCCGTTGCCGCCCAACACCGATCCAAGCACGCTGCCGATGTCGAGTCCGGCATGGTCCTTCTGCAGTGCGCCGAACAGCGCTTCCGCACCCTGCGGCTGGCTCGCATTGCGGCCCAGCGCGCCCAGCAGCAGGGGCAGCGCGGTGGATATCGCGGCGGCGGCCTGGGATTGCGGCATGCCCAGGTGCTGGCTCATCCGGGCCATTGGCTGGCCCTGCAACTGGCTGAAAAGGTCGTCGGTAAGGGTGGTGGTCATTGCCGCATCCGCGTTGCCGGGGAAGACGATGCTAGCGAGGCAGTGTTCATGGGCAGTGAGGGGAACCTCGTCGCGCGCGCAACCCATCACGCGCAAGCCAATCACGCGCAATAAAAAACGGACGCGTGCGGTGCCGGGCGCCGGCGTATCCGTGGGCTGAGCGCCAAGCGGTGCTAACTCGCATGTGGGCGCTGTCGAGCACGCCGCCATCAGCGAGAGCATCGTCAACGAGCGCATCGTCGCCATCGGCCACATCAGCCAAGCCCAGCACTGGCGGGCTGCGGTGGGGTCGCTTACGCGACTCCCGTCGCGGCGTGACTAACCCGTGGTCAGTGCCTTGAGCCGGTAAAGCGCCTCCAGCGCCTGCTTGGGCGTGAAGTCGTCCGGGTCGATGGTCGCAAGCGCGTCGAGGGCCGCCGACGACGGCGCGAACAGGCCGATCTGCTGCGGCGCATCGAGCGCGCCGGTGGCGAACGACGGCGATGGCGCATCGCGGCTGTGCTGCTCGAGTTCCGCCAG
>JBBRWW010000126.1:0-8349 GCA_038248955.1 Lysobacterales bacterium | reverse complement strand
CGTTCGTCGCGCTGGCCGCGGTTGCGATCGCGATCGCGGCGTGGGCACCGGGACCGTTCTGGCAGAACGACCTGTCCCGGCTCACCCCGGTGCCGGCCGCTGCCCTGGCCCGCGACGCCCAGCTGCGCGACGAGCTGGGTGCGCCCGACGTGCGTTACGTGATCACCCTTGCCGGTGCCGACGCCGAAGCCGTGCTGCGGTCCTCGGAGGCACTGCGACCGGCGTTGGTGGAACTGCAGGGAGCCGGCGCGATCACCAGCTTCGACCTGGCCGCGCGCTACCTGCCCAGCGCCGCCACCCAGCGTGCGCGCCAGGCGCGGTTGCCCGCGACCGCCGAGCTGCAGGCCGCGCTCGACGGCGCTGTCGCACAAAGCGGCTTCCGCAGCGACGTGTTCGGCGCGTTCGTGGCCGACATCGCCCGCGCCAAGGCCGCGCCGCCGCTGCGCGCCGCCGACCTCGCCGGCACCCCGCTGGCGGCCAGCGTCGACGGACTGCTTCGGCAGCGCGACGGGCGTGCGACCGCGCTGGTCTCACTCGGCGGACTGACCGATCCCGACGCGGTGGCGCGGATCGCGGCGCAGCATGGCGCGCAGCTGCTGGACCTCAAGCAGGCGTCCGAATCGCTGGTCGCCGCCTACCGCGGCCGCCTGTTGTGGGCGCTCGCGCTGGCCTCGGTATTGCTCGCCGGCACGGTATGGATCGCGCTGCGCACACCGCATCGCGTCCTGCGCGTGCTGGCGCCGATGGCGCTGACCACGGTACTGATCCTGGCGGTGCTGCGCGGCTTCGGGGTCGAGCTGAACCTGTTCCACCTGGTCGCGCTGATCCTCGCCGCCGGGCTCGGCCTCGACTACGCGCTGTTCTTCGACCACGCCGGCGACAACCGCGAGGAACAACTGCGCACGCTGCACGCGCTGATCGTCTGCAGCCTGACCACATTGCTGGTGTTCTCGATGCTGGCGTTGTCGAGCATCCCGGTGCTGCGGGCAATCGGTGGCACGGTCGCGCTCGGGGTGGCATTCAACTTCGTGCTGGCGCTGCTGTTCACGCGCCAACCCGTGGCCAGCGGCTCGATGCGGATGGAAGATGATCATGCTCACCCGTGACGAGATCGCCGCGCTGATTCCCCACCAGGGCGAGATGTGCCTGTGGGACGAGGTGCTCGGCTGGGATGCCACGCGCCTCACGCTGCGCGCGCATCGCCATCGCGACATCGACCATCCGTTGCGCAGCGGCGGCCGTTTGCGCGCCGTGCACCTGTGCGAATACGGCGCCCAGGCGATGGCCGTGCACGGCGGCCTGCGTGCGCGCGAGGCCGGCACCAGCGCGCCCCCGGGCCTGCTGGTCGCGCTGCGTGGCGTGCAACTGCACGTGGCGCGCATCGACGACCTGGCAGGCGACATCGAGGCCGCGGCCGAGGTGCTGGTCGAGGGCGCCAGCGGCTGCCAGTACGCTTTCCGCATCACCCACCAGGGCACGCTGCTGGCCGAAGGCCGCGCGGCCGTGCTGCACCTGCCGACCGAAGGAGCGACCCAATGAACACCCCGCATGCGCAACGCCGGGCGCTGGTCACCGGCGGCAGTGGTGACCTTGGCAGTGCGATCTGCGCGCGCCTCGCCGCCGACGGCCTGCACGTGATCGTGCATGCCAACGCCAACCGCGCCCGCGCCGACGAGGTGGTCGCGGCGATCCAGCACGAGGGCGGCAGCGCCGAGTCGGTGGCGTTCGATGTCGTCGACGGCGATGCGGCCGGCGCGGCGATCGATCAGCTGCTGCACGACGGGCCGATCCAGGTGCTGGTCAACAACGCCGGCATCCACGACGACGCACCGATGGCCGGAATGAGCCAGGCGCAATGGCGGCGGGTGGTCGACGTGTCGTTGCACGGTTTCTTCAATGTCACCCAGCCGCTGCTGCTGCCGATGGCGCGCACGCGCTGGGGTCGCATCGTCAGCGTGTCGTCGGTGGCGGGCGTGCTCGGCAACCGCGGCCAGGCCAACTATGCCGCCGCCAAGGCCGGGTTGCATGGCGCCTCGAAGTCGCTGGCGCGCGAGATGGCGACGCGCGGGATTGCCGTGAACGTGGTCGCGCCCGGAGTGATCGCCGGGCGCATGGCCAGCGAGGCGTTCCCGCCGGAGATGATCAAGCAGGTCGTGCCGGCCGGGCGCGCGGGCCGACCCGACGAGGTCGCTGCGCTGGTCGCCTTCCTGTGCTCGGACGCGGCGGGCTACATCAACGGCCAGGTGATCGGGATCAACGGCGGCATGGGGTGAGCCGAAGGCGCTTGCGAGCCACTGGCTCGCGCCTTGGGCGAACGCCGCGGCCGCTGGCCGTGGCCGGGGCGCCTCGCCACCCGCCCGTCGGGTAGGCCGGATGCGGTAAGCCACTGGCTCGCGCCTTGGGCGAACGCCGCGGCCGCTGGCCGTGGTGCCGGCCCCATCGCGACGACAACCCCGGGCCCGGAACCTTGTGAATGCCGGTCCCGTGTTCACCCGACGCTTCCATAGGCCTGTCGCGGCACAAGTCAGGTTGACATCACGACTGTGCAGTTATGCTCGGCCGTACCCCCACGGTGAGCCGCCGCCATGAACCTGCGCCCGATTGCCCTCGCCTTGTCTTTTGTGGCTGTTGCCGCTGGCTGCGCCAGCACCTCGAGAGTGATGATCAGTCCGCCGCGGCCTGCCATCGCCCCCGAGCAGGTGCGGGTGTATTTCGAGCCGCCACCGGGACGCTACGTGGAGATCGCGCTGCTCGAAACCAGCAGCGGTGCGTTCACCTATGGCGAGCAGAACAAGACGGACTCGGTGCTCGGCAAGCTGCGGCTGGCGGCGGCCAAGCTTGGCGCCAACGGCGTGCTGCTGCAGGACACGGCCAGCGCCCGCGGTGGCAGCAACGTGGGGATCGGCGTGGGCGGCGGGTCGTTCGGTGGTCGCAGCCACATCGGTGGCGGGGTCGGGGTGAGCATCAGCCCGACCCAGAAGTTCGCGCGTGCGATCGCCATCCACGTCGACAGTCCGCCGCCGGGCAACTGACCCCGCCAACCGAGCGGCCTCAGCCCGATGCGCGGGGTCCGGTCGTGCCGGGGACTTCGGCCGCGGGCGCGTGGCGGCCCGCGAACAGCGTCAGCAGCGGCCCGGTCATCACCGTGGTCAGTATGGCCATCACCAAAAGCATCGTGAACAATTCCGGCCCGATCAGGCCGGCATCGAGGCCGACCTTGATCACGATCAGTTCCATCAGCGCGCGCGCGTTCATCAGCGAGCCGACCGCCAGGCTGTCGCGCCAGCCGTAGCCCACCAGCCGCGCCCCGACCGCGCCGCCGGCGAGCTTGCCGATCACCGCGGCGGCCAGGATCACTCCCAGCGCGCCCAGCCCGGCGCCGACGAACGCGTCTGCAGTGGTGTTGAGCCCGGCGAGGGCGAAGAAGATCGGCATCAGCACCACGATCGCCAGGTATTCGACGCGTTCGACCAGGTACGTCAGCAGGCGGTCATCGCGCGGCAGGCAGGCGCCGAACAGGAATGCCCCGAATACCGGGTGCAGGCCCAGCCATTCGGTCGCCGCCGCGCAGGCGAACATCCCGATCATGATCGCCGCCAGCACCATCAGGGTCGGCTGGGCATCGGGCGCGTGGCTGCGAATCAGCCAGGCGTACAGCGGCCTGAGCAGGCCGAACACCACCGCCGCCATCGCCACCAGTCCCAGCGTGGTCTTGGTGAAGCCGACGTAGCCCTCGCCGGAACCGATCAGCGCCACCACCAGCGCCAGCATGATCCAGGCAAACACGTCGGCGATCGCGGCGCTGCCCAGCGCCAGCCGACCGAGCCGCGTGTGGGTCATATGGCGCTCCTTGAGGATGCGCGCGAGGATCGGGAACGCGGTGATCGACATCGCCGCGGCCAGGAACAGCGCGAACGGCCAGAAGCCCACCCCGGCCGGCGCCAGCGCCGGATGCAGCAGCGGCGCGATGGCGATGCCCGCGGCCATCGGGAAGATCACGCTGAGCACGCCGACCAGCCCCGCGGCCTTGACCTGCGTGCGCACGCCATCGGGCGCGCGCAGTTCGGCGCCGACGATGAACATGAAAAGCACCAGCCCGAGCATCGACAGCGACGACAGCGCCGGCAGCGACGCAGGGGCAAACAGCTGGGCGTGGAACGCCGGGAACAGTGACCCGAACACGATCGGGCCGAGGATGATCCCCGCCGCCATCTCGCCGATCACCGGCGGCTGGCCGATGAAGCGCAGCAGCAAACCGCACGCGCGCGCGGTCGCCAGGATGATCACCAACTGCAGCAGCAGCGGCGAATGCGCCATCGGTCCCGGGCCCTGGTCGTCAGGCGGCCGACGCGTACCACTGCGCGGCGAGCTGCACCCCGGCGGCGCGGGTGTCGATGTCGGGCGCGCTGGTGAGCAGCTTGGCCAGGCCGTGGTCGTCGATCGCCGGATGCTCGCGGCGCGCGCGGTCCAGCAGTTCGGCCGCCAGCAGGCGCATGCGCGCGACGTTGCCACGGATGCGCTGCGCGAACGCGGCATCGTCGAGGGTGTCGTTGAGGGCGCGGTTCATCTCGTGGAACCAGTCGATGTCGAACTGGTCGAGCAACCGGCCATCCGCCACCAGCGGCGCGGTATTGAGGCGCCCCCACTCATTGAGCACGGCCTGCGCGGCGAGGTTGAGCTCGCGGCCGGCGCTGAATTCGTCGCGCAGGCGGCCGAGCATCGCGATGTCGGTCAGCCGCTGGGCGAAGAACAGCGGCGCCAGCAAGGCCCAGTAGAACGTGTAGTCCCAGATCACCTTGACCGGCATCACCTGCGCGTCGCCGAGCAGCGGGTACTGGCCCTGGTACAGGCTCATGGTGGTCTCGTAAAACGACAAGTACAGCTGCTGGTAGATCGCCGCGAACGGCGCGAACGACAACCCCGCGCGATCCTTGCCGATCAGGTCGCAGATGTAAGTGTTGCTGATCGCGATGAAGTCGCTGCCGGGCGAATAGAACGGATCCAGGAACAACCCCGCCTCGCCGGTCAGCGCCCAGCGGTCACCAGAGAACACCTGCTTGCAGCCATAGGAATAGTTGCGCAGGAACTTGAAATCCTGCAGTGCGTGCCCGCCACCTTCGATGGATTCGGCGACGCCGGGCTGGTGTTCGTGCAGCCAGGCCATCGCCTTGGCGTGGGTGTTCATGGTGGCGAGCGGATGCATCGTCGCGTCGCAGACGATGCCCAGCGAATGCGAGCCCGATGCCAGCGGGATCAGCCAGAACCAGTAACCCGGTCCGCACATGTGGTTGGTCGAGCGCCAGCGGTCGGGCGGGGTGCAGCGCTGCAGCCAGTCGGCGTCGTCGGACCAGCTGTTGGGGTCGATGATGCCGTCGACGCGCCACCACACCGCGTTGGCATCGTGGTCGTTGGCCTGGGCGAGGTCGCGTTTGCGCTTGACCAGGCCGGCGCGGCCGGCGGCGTCGACCAGCCAGCGCGCGCTGAGTGCCTGCGTGTCGCCATCGCGCTCGTAACGAACCGCGTGGCGGGCATCGTGCTCGCCCAGGTCGAAACCGCTCACCACCGCGCCATCGCGGAAATCGACCCCGAGCGCGCGCGCGTGCTGCCCGAGGAAGTTCTCGAAGCGGCCGCGGTCGAGTTGCCACGATGGGGTCGGCAACAGCTGGCTGACGCCCAGTTCGGTGCAGTGGTCGAGGTCGCGCCGGCCCTCGCTGAAGAAGAAGCGGAACCCGTACTTGCGGATCTGTTCGGTATCCAGGTGGTCCTGGAGGCCCAGGACGTCGGCGAAATAGTGCGCGCCGATCTCGACGGTCGACTCGCCAACCTTGAACGCCGCCTCGCGCACCGGATGGGCATTGCGCTCGAGCACCACCACGTCGATGCCGGGGTCGCGCTGCTTGAGCTGGATCGCCAGGCTCAGTCCGGCCAGCCCGCCGCCGAGGATGACGACATCGTGTTCCGGCCTCGGGGTGGTTGCAGTCATGGTCATCGCGCCTTGATGCGCAGGTCGTGCAGCGGCGCGGCGCTGAATTCGCCGCTGGGATCGTGGATCAATGGCGGATTGGCGCGGATGCGCCGGTACATCGCCGGCATCTCGAGCGGACGCAGGGCCTGGGCGACGATGTGCCAGGTGATCCGACCGAAGTCGCGCACCGGCTTGAAGTGGCTGGCACGAAACACCTGGTCGGAGCCTTCGCAGTGGTAGCGCGACTCGATCGGGATCGACACGCAGCGCGCGCCCAGTTGCTGCGCGGCCGAGATCAGGATCTGCGCCTCGAACACGAAGTGCTCGCCGGGCACGTCGTCCAGCGCCATCACCGCGGCCGGGTACAGGCGCTGGCCGCTCTGGGTGTCGGCGATCTGGTAGCCGGTACCCCAGGCGATGCCCCAGTCGCCGAACTCGTTGGCGAGCCGGCGGTAGGTGGGTTGCAGCGCACGCTTGCGCAGTCGCGCGCCGATCACGATGTAGCCCGGATGGCAGTTGCCGGCATCGAGCAGGCGCGGGATGTCGTCGGCCGCGTGCTGGCCGTCGCCGTCCATGGTCACCACGCCGAGGTAACCGCGCCGCAAGGCCTCGGCGAAACCGTCGCGCAGGCTGGCGCCCTTGCCCTGGCGCAGCGCGTGGCGCAGCACGGTGACCGGCAGGTCGGCGATGCGACCGGCGGTGTCGTCGTCGGAGCCATCGTCGACCACGATCACGTTCGCGCACTGCGCCAGGGCCGCCTGGACCACCCCGCGGATACGCAGCGCCTCGTTCAGTGCCGGGATCACCACGGCGATATTGCCCGCGTCCAGCCGCAGCGGGTGAGCGGCGCGGTCATTCATGGTCGATTTCCACGCGCAGCACGCGCCCCGGTCCGGACGTCAGCAGGGCCACGCGTTCGCCGCCGGCGAGGGCGTCGAACAGCGGCAGCATCGGCGCCATCGCATTGGCCGCGTCGCGGCGAGCGAGCGCGCCGCCGCGACCGCGCGCGACGCCGTCATCCAGAGTCACGCGCAGCCGCGGACGACCGCCGGCTGGCGCCCGCGACAGCACCAGCGCGGCGCCGAGCAGGCCTTCGCTCGGCGAAATGTGCGTCAGCGGCCCGACCGAGGCACCGTCGTAGCCGACCAGCAGCACCGCCTCGCTGCCGGCGGCGAGCTGCACCATCGCCTCGAGCAGCCCCTGGGCGAACGTGGCGTCGTAGGCGCTGATCGCAGTCGCCGCCTGCATCGCGCCGGCGCCGATGGTCCAGTAGCCGGCGGCGGCGTTATGCACCGAGTTGTTGAAGCGGGTCGGCGAGATCTCGCGCGGTTCGCCGGCGAGCGTGGTGCACATGTAGTCGGTGATCGACAGGTCGCCGTGCATCGAGGCGAACACCGACGGCAGTGAGGCCGGCGCGCGCCCGGCGGCAACGCACGCGGCGAGCGCGACGTCCAACGCGACCGCGACCGTCTCCGGCGCGCGGCGGCGTTCGTTGGGTGCCAGCAATTGCGGCGAGGGACGCGCGGGCGCCTCGGCCGGCATCGTGCCGTCGGCGGCGAACGCGCGCGCGGCGTCCCACGACGGCAGGCCGCGGCTCCAGTAGCCGATGCCTTCGATGGTGGCCACGAGCGCCGTCATGGCGACTTGCCGAACAGCAGCGAACAATTGTTGCCGCCGAACCCGAAGGAATTGTTCATCGCGAAGCGCAGCGTGTCGGAGCGGGCATTGTCGAAACGAATCTGCGGGCCGCAGACGGGGTCGGTCAAGGCGCTGTTGAGGGTGCCGGGCAGTTCGCCGGATTCGAGCGCGAGCAACGCGATCATCGATTCGACGATGCCGGCGGCGCCCAGCGTGTGCCCGGTCCAGCCCTTGGTCGAACTGGCGTGGAGGTGGTCGGGAAAGATCGCCTTCACCGCGAGCGCCTCGGCGCGGTCGTTGGCCGGCGTCGCGGTGCCGTGCAGGTTGAGGTAGCCGACCTCGCCGGCGTCGATCCCGCCGCGGGCGAGCGCATCGCGCATCGCCAGCTGGGCGCCGAGGCCTTCGGGGTGCGGCGCCGACATGTGGTGGGCGTCGCTGGATTCGCCATAGCCGCGCAGTTGCAGCTCGCCGCTGGCGCCGGCCACGCCGCGCTCGAGCAGCGCGAAACCGCCGGCCTCGCCGAGCGACAGGCCGACGCGGTCGGCATCGAAGGGCTTGCACGGATCGACCGCGACCAGTTGCAGCGCGTTGAAGCCGAACAGCACGCTGCCACACAGGGTGTCGACCCCGCCGACCAGCGCCGCGTCGACCACGCCCGCCTCGATCAGGCGCGCGGCCTGCGCGAATACCTTGGCACTGGACGAACACGCGGTGGCGACGGTGACGCACGGCCCGCGCAGGCCGGT
>JBBRWW010000125.1:0-8363 GCA_038248955.1 Lysobacterales bacterium | reverse complement strand
CTCAGCACGCCCTTGAGCCGCTCCTCGAACTCGCCGCGGAACTTGGCCCCGGCGATCAGCGCGCCCATGTCGAGCGACAGCACGCGCTTGCCGCGCAGGCCCTCGGGCACCTCGTGGTTGATGATGCGCTGGGCCAGGCCTTCCACTATCGCGGTCTTGCCCACGCCGGGCTCGCCGATCAGCACCGGGTTGTTCTTGGTGCGGCGCTGCAGCACCTGGATCGTGCGACGGATCTCCTCGTCGCGGCCGATCACCGGATCGAGCTTGCCGTTCTCGGCGCGCTCGGTCAGGTCGATGCAATATTTCTCCAGCGCCTGTCGCTGTTCTTCGGCATTCTCCGATTGCACGCTGTCGCCGCCGCGCAGTTTCTCGATCCCGGCCTCGAGCCTGGATTTGCTGGCGCCGGCCGCCTTGAGCGCCCGGCCGACGTCACCGCCGTCGTCAAGCGCCGCGAGCAGGAACAGTTCCGAGGCGATGAAGGCATCGCCGCGCTGCTGCGCGAGCTTGTCGGTGACGTTGAGCAGCCGCGACAGGTCGTTGCCGATCGAGACGTTGCCCGCCTGCCCCGTCACCTTCGGCAGCTTTTCCAGCGCCTCGCCGAGGCGCTCGCGCAACAGCGGCACGTTGACGCCGGCCTGGGCGAGCATCGTCCGGCTGCTGCCGCCGCTCTGGTCGAGCAGCGCGGTCAGCAGGTGAACGGGTTCGATCACGCTGTGGTCGCGGCCGACCGCCAGCGACTGCGCATCGGCGAGCGCCTGCTGGAAACGGGAAGTCAGTTTGTCCATGCGCATCGGGAATCCCTCGTCGGTGGCGGTCGGCATGGCCGTTCCGGCGCGAAAACCGGGGCCGCGATGGGCAATGAAATGCGGCCGGGCAGCGCCGATTCAAGCGTCGGCGGTGCCGCCGACCCTGGCGAGCCAGCCAGCCGACTTCATCGCATGGTCGATGTTCGATGCGCGAGCGCAGAGGCGGGCCCTCCCCGCAGCAAGCGGCGCACGAGCCGACCCGTATCGTGCGCCGAGGTCGTGTTGCCGGCGCGCGTGCGGTTGCCGGGCGAAGGCGCGACGGCGCGCCATGCCTGCTCGCTCGTCGGGGCTGGTCGAACGGCGCGCCCGGCGGCGGCCGAAAGAGCGCCGGCGATGGCCCGGCTGCGATGCGACGGGCCGGCCTCGTCAGGACCCCGATTCGATCCAGACCAGCGAGGCCATGCGGCCCGTGCGACGGTCGCGCCGATGGGAGAAAAAACGCAACGGATCGGCGATCGTGCACAGGCCGCCGCCGTGGATGCGCGCCGCCGGGACGCCGGCGCGCACTAATCGGTGCCGCGCCAGTGCGTACAGGTCGACGCGCCAGTGCTGCGGCCGGGTACTGGTGAACGCCTCTGCGGCCAGCCAGTCCCGCGACACGAAGGCATCGAAGACCTCGACGCCGATCTCGTAGTGCCCAGGCCCGGCGGCCGGCCCCAGCCACGCCATCACCCGGTCGGCCGGCGTGTGCATCGCCGCGACGGTTGCCTCGAGCACGCCCGCCGCCAACCCGCGCCAGCCGGCATGCGCCGCCGCGACCTCGCTGCCGTCGACGGCGCACAGCAGCACCGGCAGGCAGTCGGCGGTGAGGATCGCCAGCACGCTGCCGGGCGCGGACGTGACTGCGGCATCGGCCGTGGGTTCGTCTGCTGCAGCGCCTCGTGCCTCTGCGCCGGGCGATGCAGGCGCCTGAACTTTCCCCGGGGCATACGGCAGCGGCGTTACATCATCGCAACGCCGCACATCGACGCCGTGCACCTGCCGCAACCAGTGCGGCGTGGACGGCAGCCGCGCCTGTTCGGCCAGCAGCGCGCGGTTGCGCTGGACCCTGGCCGGATCATCGCCCTCGGCGGCGTGGCAATTGCCGAGGTTGAAGTGGTCGAACGGCGCAAGCGACCCGCCCAGTCCGTGGCGCAGCGTGGTGAATGCCCGCACCGACGGCGGCGCGGGCCAGTCGGCGTGGAGCAGCGCCGGTGGCATCGGACTAGCGCGCCTTGGCGGCCGCCGCCTGGCTGTCGGCGCGCAGCTCGGCCACCAGGCGCAGCATGTCGGCCGGCACCGGCGCCGTGCAGCGCACCGGTTCGCCACTGATCGGATGCACGAACTCGAGGGTCTCGGCGTGCAATGCCTGGCGCTTGAAGGTGCGCAGGGTCTCGATCAGTTCGGCGCTGGAGCCCTTGGGCAACTTCAGCGGGCCGCCGTACAGCGGGTCGCCGAGGATCGGGTGCTTGAGGTGTGCCATGTGCACCCGGATCTGGTGGGTACGGCCGCTTTCCAGCCGGCATTCCAGCAGCGTGTGGGCGCGGAAGCGCTCGCGCAGCCGGTAGTGGGTTACCGCGTCGCGGCCGTCCTCGCGCACAGCCATGCGGATGCGGTCGCGCGGGTGGCGGTCGATTGGCAGGTTGGCGGTGCCACCCGACACAAGCGCGCCGACCACCACCGCGACGTACTGGCGGTGGACCTCGCGCGACGACAGTTGCGACACCAGCGCGGTATGCGCGGGCAGCGTGCGCGCGACCACCATGACGCCGGAGGTGTCCTTGTCGAGCCGATGGACGATGCCGGCGCGAGGCAAGGCGTTCATCGACGGGTGCCGGTGCAGCAGCGCGTTGACCAGGGTGCCGGTCGGGTTGCCCGCCCCCGGGTGCACGACCAGCCCGGCCGGCTTGTCGATGACGATCACCTCCTCGTCCTCGTACAGCACGTCGAGCGGGATGTCTTCGGGCTCGGAATGCGTCTGCACGTCGAGTACGACCGCCAGGCTGACCGCCTCGCCGCCGCGGACCGGGTCGCGGGGCCGGACCTGGCGACCGTCGAGCAGGGCGTCGCCGGACTTGATCCATTCCGCCAGCCGCGAGCGCGAGTAGGCCGGGAACAGTTCGGCCAGGACGGCGTCGAACCGGCGCCCGGCGGCGCTGTCGGGGACGGTGGCCTGGAAGGTGGCAGCGGGATCATTCATCGGCAGGGGCGGGTTCATCGGCAGGGCAAGACCAGACTCATTAAGGAAGGCGACAGCACGAGGACTGCTATTATCGGCGCTTCGTGCCTCCGGCGCCCGTTGAATCTCGTCATGACCCTACGTTCCGTCCCGCTGCGCCCGGCTGCAGCCACCGCCACGACCGCCCGCCTGCTCGCCCTGATGCTGATCGTGGTCCTTGCCGGCAGCGGCTGCGCCCGCTTCGGCAAGATGTTCAAGGACAAGGACGTCGACGAGGGCCAGCCGGTCGCGCAGCTGTACGAGAAGGGCCACAAGTCCATGACCAAGGGCAACTGGTCGTCGGCCGAGACCACGTACAAGCGCCTGGTCGCGCAATACCCCTACGGGCCGTACACCGAGCAGGCGCTGGTCGAGACCGCCTACGCCCAGTTCAAGGCCGGCAAGCACGAGGACGCGATCAGCACCATCGACCGCTTCATCCGCACCTACCCGACCAACCGCAATACCTCGTACATGTATTACCTGCGTGGCCTGTCGAACGCCAGCCGCGACACGGTGTTCCTGCAGCGGGTGTGGCGCCTGGACGCCAGCCGCCGCGACCTGGCGACGCCGATGCAGGCGTACAACGACTTCTCGATCGTCGCCGACCGCTACCCGAACAGCCGCTACGCCGCCGATGCGCGCGAGCGCATGGCCGAACTGCGTAACAAGTTCGCGCGCCACGAACTGGAAACCGCGTTGTACTACCTGCGTCGCACCGCCTACGTGGCCGCCGCCGAGCGGGCCAAGTACCTGCTGGAAACCTATCCGCAAAGCGAATACCAGAACGACGCGGTCGCGACGCTCGCCGTGGCCTATACCGGCCTCGGCAACGAGACGCTGGCCGCCGATGCCAAGCGCGTGCTGCAGCAGAACCAGCCCAACCATCCGTACCTGACGGGCCAGTGGCCGGACTACCCGAGCAACCTGCGCAAGCTCAACCCGCTCGCGGGCGAAAAGTCGGCGCTCGACAACGACTGAGTCCCTGCTGCGACGATGACGAACCAACGCCGCCTCCGGGCGGCGTTTTTACTGGCAGCGCGCCGACACGGCGATCGTCAGCCGCGATAACCGCTGCTGATCGGGTAGCGCCGCTCGCGGCCGAAGGCACGTTGCGAGACCTTCGGCCCGGGCGCGGCCTGGTGGCGCTTCCATTCGCCGATCTGGACCAGCCGCAGCACGCGCTCGACCACCGCCGCATCGAATCCCGCCGCGATGATCTCCGCCCCCGACTGCTCCTGGTCGACGTGCCGCAGCAGGATCGCATCGAGCACGTCGTACGGCGGCAGCGAATCCTGGTCGCGCTGGTTGTCACGCAACTCGGCCGAGGGCGGTCGCTCGATCACTCCGGTCGGGATCACCGGGTCGCCGACGGTGTTGCGCCAGCGCGCCAGCGCGAACACCTCGGTCTTGTACAGGTCCTTCAGTGGCGCGTAGCCGCCACACATGTCGCCATAGATCGTCGCGTAACCCACCGCGTACTCGCTCTTGTTGCCGGTGGTCAGCAGCATGCCGCCGAACTTGTTGCTCAGCGCCATCAGCAGCGCGCCGCGCACGCGCGACTGCAGGTTCTCCTCGGTGGTGCCGGCCGGTTGCCCGGCGAAGGTCTCCGCCAGGGTTTCCAGATACGCGTGGAACGGCTTCTCGATCGGCAGCGTCAGCATCCGCACGCCCTGCTCCCGGCACTGCTCCGCGGCCAGGTCGTTGGACAGGTCGGCGGTGTAGCGCGACGGCAGGCGCACGGCCGTCACGTTGTCGGCGCCCAGCGCATCCACCGCGATCGCCAGCACCAGCGCCGAGTCGATGCCACCCGAAAGCCCCAGCCAGACCTTGCTGAAGCCGTTCTTGCGGCAATAGTCGCGGGTGCCCAGCACCACCGCGCGCCAGGCCAGGCCATCGCGGCTCTCATCGCCGTCCTCGACCCACTGGCGGGCGCTGAAACGGCGCGTGGCGGGGTCGAAGTCGACCACCAGCCACTGTTCGGTAAACGCCGCCGCGGCCGGATGAATGGTGCCGTCGCCATCGGCCACCACCGACGCGCCGTCGAACACGACGGAGTCCTGCCCGCCCACCGTATTGACGTAGGCGATCGCGACGCCGGTGTTGCGAGCCTGCCGCTCCAGCATCGCATCGCGCTGCAGGTGCTTGTCGCGCTCGAACGGCGAGGCATTGGGCACCAGCAGCAGCTCCGCCCCCGCGGCCACCGTGCTCGCGATCGGCTCGGGGAACCACAGGTCCTCGCAGATCAGCAGCCCGACCTGCACGCCATTGACCTCGAACACGCAATCGTCTCGGTCGGGATCGACCTCGAAGTAGCGGCGCTCGTCGAACACCGCGTAGTTGGGCAGCTCGCGCTTGCGGTAGGTCTGCGCCACGGCGCCATCGCGCAACACGCTGGCGGCGTTGTAGACCACGCTGCCGGCGCTCTGCGGCCAGCCAACCACGGCGACGATGCCGCGGGTGGTCGCGGCGATGCGCTGCATGGCCGCCTCGCAGTCTGCCAGGAACGATGGCCGCAGCAGCAGGTCCTCGGGCGGGTAACCGCTCAGCGCGAGTTCGGGGAACAGCACCAGGTCCGCGCCGTACTCGTCGCGCGCCTCGGCGATCATCGCGGCGATGCGCTCGGCATTGGCGTCGATGGCGCCGACCGGGAAGTCGAACTGGGCGAGCGCGATGCGTAGGGGGGTGGTCATGGTGCTCCGCCTTTGGGCCCCCTCTCCCGCGCGCGGGAGAGGGCTGGGGTGGGGGCAGCGCGACCCGGCAACAGCAAGGATCGCTGCGAGCACGGCGTCGGTCTGCGTAAGGACGTCATTGTTCCAGAAACGCAGCACGAGGTAACCGGCGCTTTCGAGGAAGACGGTGCGACGCTCATCTGCCGCGGAACCTGAATGCTGCCCGCCATCGAGCTCGACCACCAGCCGTGCGTCCAGGCAGGTGAAGTCCACGATGTAGCGTCCGATCGGTGTTTGGCGGCGGAACTTCAAGCCTGGCAGCTCGCGACCGCGGATTCGCAGCCACAAGATGCGCTCGGCGCCCGTCATCTCGCGCCGCAGGCGTCTCGCAAAATCGCGTTTCTGGCCTTCGCGCATCCGTGCGCTCCGTGGATGTGTCTGATTCGACCAGCGTCGCAAGCGCCAGCGTCTGGCGCAAGCGGGATTCGCGCGCCCTCATCCGCCCTGCGGGCACCTTCTCCCGCAGGCGGGAGAAGGAACAGCTCCGCTTCCGCTCCGCTTGGGGCTTGACTTGGCTTGGCTTGGCTTGGCTTGGCTTGGCTTGCCTCGCCTTGGCTTTTTGTCCTCTCTCCCGCTTGCGGGAGAGGGCTGGGGTGAGGGCGCGGCAATGAACCTCCGCGCATCCCCGCATCCCCGCCTCGCCTCGCCTCGCATCGCCTTGCCTCGTCTTGGCTTTTTGCCCCCTCTCCCGCTTGCGGGAGAGGGCTGGGGTGAGGGCACGCGGCAGTGAAGCATGGTCGAACCCTGCAACCCCACGAAAAAGGCCACCCGCAGGTGGCCTCTTTCAACTCGCTGCAACCACTGCTCAGCCCGCCAGGCGCTTCGCTATCGCCGCGCCCAGGTCGCCCGGCGACTTCACCGTGGTGACGCCCGCCGCTTCCATGGCCGCGAACTTGCCCGCCGCCGTGCCCTGGCCGCCCGAGGCGATCGCGCCGGCGTGGCCCATGCGCTTGCCCGCAGGGGCGCTGGCGCCGGCGATGAAGCCGACCACCGGCTTGGTCACGTATTGGGCGATGAACTCGGCGGCTTCTTCCTCGGCGCTGCCGCCGATCTCGCCGACCATGATGATGCCCTCGGTCTGGGCGTCGTCCTGGAACAGCTTCAGGCAGTCGATGAAGTTCAGGCCGTTGATCGGGTCGCCGCCGATGCCGATGACCGTCGACTGGCCCAGGCCCGCGTCGGTGGTCTGCTTGACCGCTTCATAGGTCAGCGTGCCCGAACGCGACACGATGCCGATCTTGCCGACCATGTGGATGTGGCCCGGCATGATGCCGATCTTGCAGGCGCCCGGGGTGATGATGCCGGGGCAGTTCGGGCCGACCAGGACGACGTCGTCGTAGCCCTTGAGCACGTTCTTGACCCGCAGCATGTCCAGCACCGGGATGCCCTCGGTGATGCACACGATCACCTGGATGCCGGCGTCGGCCGCTTCCAGGATCGCATCGGCCGCATACGGCGGCGGCACGTAGATCACCGACGCGTCGGCGCCGGTCGCGTCGACCGCGTCCTGCATGGTGTTGAACACCGGCAGGCCGAGGTGGGTGGTGCCGCCCTTGCCCGGGGTCACGCCGCCGACGACCTGGGTGCCGTATTCGAGCATCTGCTCGGCGTGGAAGGTGCCCTGCGTGCCGGTGAAGCCCTGCACGATGACCTTGGTGTTCTTGTCGATCAAAACGCTCATGTCTTGAATCCTTGATGTGTTTGGCCCCCTCTCCGGCTTGCGGCAGAGGGTCGGGGTGAGGACACGCTGATCGGCGATTGCGTCGCGCGTAAGTGTCGCGCGCCCTCATCCGCCCTTCGGGCACCTTCTCCCGTGAACGGGAGATGGAAGCAGCAGATCGTCAGGCGGCTTTCACCGCGGCGACCGCCTTGCGGGCGCCGTCGTTGATGTCGTCGGCGGCGATGATGGCCAGGCCGGAGTTCTTCAGCAGCTCCTTGCCGGCTTCGACGTTGGTGCCTTCCAGCCGCACGATCACCGGCACCTTGACGTCGACTTCCTTGACCGCGGCGATGATGCCCTCGGCGATCATGTCGCAGCGCACGATGCCGCCGAAGATGTTGACGAAGATCGCCTTCACCTTGTCGCTGGACAGGATCAGCTTGAACGCCTCGGTCACGCGCTCCTTGGTGGCGCCGCCGCCGACGTCGAGGAAGTTCGCCGGCGAACCGCCCTCGAGGGCGATCACGTCCATGGTCGACATCGCCAGGCCGGCGCCGTTGACCATGCAGCCGATGTTGCCGTCCATCGTCACGTAGTTGAGGTCGTGCTGGCTGGCCAGCACCTCGGTCTCGTCCTCCTGGCGGATGTCGCGCATCGCCGCCAGGTCCTTGTGGCGGAACGTGGCGTTGTCGTCGGAGTTCACCTTGCCATCGAGCACCGCCAGGTTGCCGTTGGTGAGGATCGCCAGCGGGTTGAGCTCGACCAGCGCCAGGTCCTTGTCGTTGAACAGCTTGTACAGGCCCAGCATGATCGTGCTGAGCTGGTTGACCTGCTTGGCGTTCAGTCCCAGCGCGAAGCCGAGCTGGCGGCACTGGTAGGGCTGCAGGCCCTGCACGTAGTTCACGTGCAGGCTCTTGATCGCGTCGGGGTTGTCGACCGCGGTCTTCTCGATCTCGACGCCGCCATCG